>CAYWKH010000015.1:0-9324 GCA_964458805.1 uncultured Synergistaceae bacterium | reverse complement strand
TCCACATCCGGACACGGTGATAAGCGACGCTGCGACGCAATCCCTCTTCACCGAGGAGGAGCGCGACTACCTGGCGCGTTTTTTCGGCATACCCCGGATTATCAAAATTCCCTTTGACAGAAGCCTTGCAAAGATGCCCCCGGGAGAATTTATAGTCCTGCTGGAGAGTTTGATGCCGCTGAGCGGGGTGGTCGTGGGGGAGGACTACCGTTTCGGAGGCGACCGGGCGGGCGACGCCGACTTTCTTCGCGCGCTCTCCCACGACAGGAAATGGGCGTTCGATACGGTGAAAACCCTCTCCGACGGGGCGGAGAAGGTCAGCAGCAGCAGGATCAGAAGGCTCGTCCAGGAGGGGAGCGTGATTGACGCTAAGAGGCTCCTGGGATACCCCTTCTTTTTTCAGGGGAGGGTGGTACACGGAGACGGCCGGGGCAGATCGCTAGGGTACCCGACGGCCAACGTGCTCTACGGGCCGGATAAGACCGCGCCGAGGAGAGGCGTATACGCGGCGTCCGTCCTGCTGGAAGGCGACTGGCGTCCCGGGGCGCTGAATATCGGGTACAACCCGACCTTCCTCGCGGACCGTCGTTCCACCCGTTTCGAGACTTATATTCTCGATTTCGAGGGATCGCTCTACGGAAAGGATATCCTCGTTTTCATCGAGGCGCACATCCGTCGGGAGGCCACTTTCCATTCGGCCGCCGACCTGGTGCGAAGGATGGACATCGACTCGGAGGAAGCCAGGAGCAGGTTCATCGAGGCTCATTCCGTCGATCGCGACCTGTATCGTCGCCTGGCGGCGGCCTTTTTCTGATTTCTGCTAAACTGGCTTGAAAAATGCCCGATAGGGTGATAATATTCCACGTGCTGGCTAAACAAGATCCGGGCGCAAGCGCGGAGCGGAGGGAAGACGGGCCTGTAGCTCAGAGGATAGAGCGGCACCCTCCTAAGGTGTAGGTCGGCCGTTCGAATCGGCCCAGGCTCGCCATTTTTTCAGTGTCGCCAGGAATGAGGTGGAGTCATGCTCCGAGGCCTAGAGCAGCAGTTGGTTCGCCTCATTTTATTTTTCTCAGTCGTCTTCATCTCAGCTATTCCCTATCAGGTGCTTGTCCTGGCCTCACCCGCGGGGGAGAGGCTATATGAGCTCCCGATAGGTGCCGGAGATGGATTCGTGTTGCGCTTCATCCACTCGGTCGAGAGGACTCCCGTAGAGAGTGAATACCGGGTGCTCTCAGGAAGAATATGGCAGTTCGAGGAGAGGATCGTCTCTCACAACGCCGGGCTGCCCACGGAGGCGCTTCCGAACGCCAGGTTCCTGATGACCAGGGAGTGGATGATTATCCGGGGCGGCGGTTTTACCGCAAGTGAAATACGCTACCGCACCGGCGATGAAAACCTGGGCAGAAACGAGTTCTTCCCTCCTGGCGGGGAGAGGATCGCCCTGTACGAGATTCATCCCCGCCAGGTGCTGGTCTTCAGCGCCGATATGACAACTACCCTGGCGCGACTTTTCTCGCGCCCGCTTTTCCATTAGCCCAGGAGGTGGTCTTATTGTCCGAGGTTCCAGAGAAGGAGGCAGCAACGCCGCAGGGTGAGATAGATCTTGACGCCCTCAGGCGACAGTTCGACACGGAGTCCAGGTTCCGCGAACTCGCGGGGTTCCCGGCGCTCCTAGTCACGGTCATCGCGGTCTGCATGTCGCTCTTTCACCTGTATACATCAGGATTCGGGCTCAGGCAGTCGATCGTGCAGGCATCCGTTCACCTGGCTTTCGTGCTGGTCCTTGTCTTTCTTCTTTATCCGTTTTCACCCAAGCTCTCAAAGACAGAAGTTCCTTGGTATGACTACTTTCTGGCGGCACTGGGCGCTTTTGTTACCCTGTATCTGGTCGTCGAGTTCGACGAACTCATTCTAAGGGCGGGACTGCCGACGACTATGGACCTGGTCGTATCTTTCCTGGGTGTCGCCGTGCTGCTCGAGGCCACAAGGAGGGTCACAAGCCCTGTACTGCCGATAATTGCAATCTTTTTCCTGCTCTACTGCTATTTCGGCCGCAGCTTCCCGTCCCTGTTCCAACACAGGGGCTTCAACGTCTACCGCATAGTCAACCATATGTACCTCGGAACCGAGGGTATTTTCGGCATACCTCTCGGCGTCTCGGCAACGTTCGTCTTCATGTTTATCCTGTTCGGCTCCATGCTCGAACAGACCGGTATGGGGAAGTTCATAATCGATCTGGCCATGGCCCTCGCCGGCTGGGCCACGGGCGGACCCGCGAAGGTTGCCGTCGTAAGCTCCGGCCTGATGGGCTCCATCTCGGGCTCCTCCGTCGCGAACGTGTGCACAACCGGAATGTTTACAATTCCACTCATGAAGAGCGTTGGCTACAAGCCGCATTTCGCAGGGGCCGTCGAGGCCGTGGCGTCGACGGGGGGGCAGATCATGCCGCCAGTGATGGGGGCGGCCGCCTTCATAATGGCCCAGTTCATGGGGGTTCCATACGTCCACGTTGCGCTTGCCGCCGTCGTCCCCGCGTTGCTGTACTACTTCGCGGTCATTATGCAGGTCCACTTCGAGGCAAACAGGCTGGGTTTCAAGGGACTCCCAAGGGAGCAGCTGCCGCCCCTGCTGAAGCTTCTGCGGCAGAAGGGACACCTGCTCATCCCGCTGATCGGCATTATCTACTTTCTCATCGGCGGCTACACTCCGTTGAAGGCCGCTTATAACGGTATCTTGATAACGATCGTGGTCTCGTGGCTTAACAAGGAGACCAGGATGACCCCCGCGAGGTTCATCGCCGCCCTCGAGAGCGGTGCCAGGTCGGCCCTCGGAGTGGCCTGCGCCTGCGCCACCGTCGGGATCATAGTTGGCACAGCCACCCTTACCGGGCTGGGACTTCGCATAGCCAACGCCATAGTCACACTGGCAGGGGGGAGCCTCATCCTGACGCTTCTCCTTACGATGGTGGCGTGCATACTGCTCGGTGCGGGACTGCCGACGACAGCCAACTTCATCGTCACCAGCACCATGGCCGCGCCGGCCCTGCACTCACTGGGCGTTCCGCCGATGGCGGCCTACATGTTCGTGCTCTACTTCGGCATTGCGGCCGACCTCAGCCCGCCTGTGGCGCTCGCGGCATACGCCGGGGCCGGCATCGCCGGCGCGGACCCGATGCGGACAGGGATGACGGCGGTGAAACTCGCGCTGGCCGGTTTCATAGTCCCGTTCATCTACGTCTACAACCCCATACTGGTCCTGGAGGATTACAGCTTCGTGCCCTTCGTGTCCGCGACTGTTACCGCGATGATGGGAGTGGTCCTTCTAGGAATGTCAACCGTCGGTTTCTACAGAGGGAACCTGAGTATCTGGAAGAGGGTACTTGCCTTTGCGGGCGCGATCGGGCTCCTGATCCCCGGATGGCAGTCAGACCTGTTTGGCCTCGCCATTCTGGCGTTAATATACCTGGTGCAGACGCGCGGCGGCGACAAGACCCTCGTCGAGTAGCAGACAGACGGTCAGGATGTGTGCTAGTATATCTCAGTTCATCACCGTCCCGAGGTTTACGGGACGGTTTTCCTATTCAACAAGGGGGTAGATTCATGAGCACGGACTATAAGAACACACTCTCCCTGCCCGAGACCTCGTTTCCGATGAGGGCCAACCTGGCCAAGAGAGAGCCCGGCTACCTGCAATTCTGGAAGGAGAACGACATCTACGGCAAGATGCTTGAACAACGCGAGGGCTCCGACTCGTTCGTGCTGCACGACGGCCCCCCCTACGCTAACGGGCACATTCATATAGGGACAGCCTTCAACAAGATACTCAAGGATTTCATACCGAAGTACAAGGCGATGAAGGGCTGTTACGCCCCCTACGTGCCCGGGTGGGACACTCACGGCCTCCCCATAGAGCTTCACGTCATAAAGAGCCTTGGCGTGACGAAGGACACGGTCGACCCTGTGTTGCTCCGGCAGAAATGCACCGAGTACGCGCTTCAGTTCAGGGATATCCAGAGGGAGGAGTTCATCCGACTCGGAGTCCTGGGCGACTGGGACAACCCCTACATGACTCTCAAGCCGGAGTACGAGGCGATGCAGATCGGCGCGTTCGCCGACATGGTCTCCAAGGGACTCGTCTACAAGGGGCAGAAGCCGGTCTTCTGGTGCGTCGAGTGCCAGACCGCCCTTGCCGCGGCCGAGATCGAGTACTGGGACGAGCCTTCTCCATCCGTGTACGTCGCATACTCGATGACCAATGCCGCGGATCTTCTGCCCTCGTTGAAAGGGGAGGACGTGAACATCGTCGTCTGGACGACTACTCCCTGGACGTTGCCCGCCAGCATGGCTGTAGCCGTGGGCCCCGAGCTTCAGTACGTCTTCGTTCGCTCTGGCGAGAAAGTATTCCTGTTCGCCGAGGCGCTGCTCGAAAGCGTGTCGAAAGAGACGGGGCTTGAGTTCGGCGAAATACTGGGCCGCATGAGAGGAAGCGAGCTCCTTGAAGGCGTCGCCCTTCACCCCTTCTACCCCGAGAGAAGAATACCGATTCTTCCCGCGGATTACGTACTGCTCGACACGGGCACAGGTTGCGTCCATACGGCCCCCGCGCACGGAGTCGAGGACTACGAGACCTGCGTCAAGTACGACATCGAGATCTTCAACCCGGTCGACGAGAAAGGGCGCTTCAAAGAGGGAACAGAGCTGGTGGGCGGGCTCTCCCTGGACGATGGCACGAAAAAAGTCTTCGAGGCCATGACGGAGAGCGGGCGGCTGCTGGGCAACGGGAAGATCGTCCACTCCTACCCTCACTGCTGGCGCTGCAAGAAGCCCGTAATATTCCGCTCCACGGACCAGTGGTTCGTCTCGGTCTCCGATTTCAAGAAGGAGGCACTAAGGACTATAGAAGGCGATGTCCGCTGGATCCCCGACTGGGGGAAGGAGCGCATCTACAACATGGTGCGCGACCGCTCGGACTGGTGCATCAGTCGCCAGCGCATATGGGGAGTCCCCATTCCCGCCTTCTACTGCAATAGCTGCGACAAGCCAATATTGTCGGAGGACAGGATCCGCGCGGTACAGGCTCACATCCATGAGCACGGCAGCTCGGTCTGGTGGCGAATGACGCCCGAGGAGCTCCTGGGCGAGCTCTGCTTCTGCCCGCACTGCATGAGCAAGGACTTGCGCAAGGAGACCGACATAATGGACGTCTGGTTCGACTCCGGCACCAGCCATGTGGGAGTGTTGAGAACCAGGCCCGAACTCAAATGGCCCGCGGACATGTACCTGGAGGGGAGCGATCAGCACCGCGGATGGTTCCAGACCTCCCTTCTTACAGCAGTCGCTCTGTACGGACGGGCGCCCTACGAGCAGGTCCTCACTCACGGCTTCATAATGGACGGAGACGGCAGAAAGATGTCGAAGTCGCTCGGCAACGTGGTATCGCCGCAGGAGGTCATCGACGAATACGGCGCCGACATTCTGCGCCTGTGGGTCGCGTCCACGGACTACAGGAACGACGTCCGGATCTCGGGCGGGATAATCAAGAATCTGAGCGAGTCCTACAGGAGGATCCGCAACACAGCCCGATACCTGCTGGCCAACCTGAACGACTTCTCGCCTTCGGAGTCAGTTCCCGACGGGGATCTGCTCGAGATGGACCGGTGGATCCTCACCAGGCTGAACTCCATCATAGAAAAGGCGAATACTGCCTTCGACGATTACGAGTTTCACGTGCCCACCTTCGCCATACACCAGTTCTGCGTCAACGAGCTGAGCGCTTTCTATTTAGATGCAAGCAAGGACCGCATGTACGCCGACGGCAAGCACTCCCTCTCTCGCAAGAGCGGCCAGACGGCCATGTGGAGGACCCTGTCCGCGATTACCAGGATGCTGGCCCCGATCCTCAGCTTCACCGCGGAGGAGATCTGGCAGGAGATGCGCCGGATAGACAGCTCGCTGCAAGAGAGCGTATTCCTGTCGGACTGGCCGCGCCCTGACGCGGCTTTCGACGACGAAGGACTCGCGAAGCGCTGGGACGAGGCGTTGAGACTTCGCGGGGCGGTGAGCAGGGTGCTCGAGATCGCGCGTAGCTCGGGAATCATCGGTCACTCCCTCGATGCGGGCGTGGAGGTGGAGAAGGATGGCCTCGGAGAGGACTTATCGTGTTTCTCCGACGAGGACCTCAAGACGTTCAGCATAGTCTCCTCCTTCCGCCGAGTGGATGCCCTTTCCGGCCTGAGCGTGGTCCACGAGGACGAGGAGACCGGGATCAGGGTAGGGGTCGAAAAGGCCCGCGGGGAGAAGTGTCCGCGTTGCTGGCAGTATACCGTGGAGCCCGATGTGGATGGACTGTGTCCGAGGTGCTCCAGGGTGCTTGCGCGTATGACCGATGCCTGATACCGTCGGGGAGCCTCGGTTGATCGCCGACTCCCGGCTTCCGGACTCGGGCTGCGAGGTCGTAATAGTGGAGGAGGCCGAGGCGGGAAACCGTCTCGATCTCCTCCTCGCGCGAAGATTCGGCGTCACCCGCTCGTTCATCAAGAGCCTGGTGGAGCTCGGGAGCGTCGAAACCGGGACCTCGAAGAAGATCAAGGCGGGCACCAGGGTGACTGCGGGGCAGGAGATCCGAGTCTCCCTTCCTGCTCCGGCGGAGCTTGATCTAGCCCCCGAAGAGGTCCCCTTCCGAGTGGTCTACGAGGACCGCCACCTCCTGGTGATAGACAAACCCTCCGGAATCGTCGTTCACCCCGCACCGGGCAACTGGCGCGGGACACTGGTACACGGACTGCTTCACCGGTATTCGGACTGGGGGGAGTTCAACAGCGTCAGACGACCGGGAATCGTCCACAGGCTCGACGCCCCCACCTCCGGTCTGCTGGTGGTGGCCAGAGACCAGTGGACCCTGGATAGGTTGCAGCAGCAGTTCAAGGAGAGACAGGTTAAGAAATGCTACCTTGCACTGACGGAGGGCGTGATTCGGCACCCGTCGGGAGTGATAAGCCTTCCAATAGGGCGATCCTCGTCAGACAGGCTGCGGATGGCGGTAGACGCGGACGGGAAACCGGCATCAACCGAGTTCAAGGTTCTCTGGAGGACTGGGAATCATACCTTCATCCAGTGTCGCATCCCGACGGGGCGGACCCACCAGATACGCGTCCACCTCGCCCATATCGGGCGCCCGATCCTCGGAGACGTGCTTTACGGTTCCGCGCCCGCAGGCACTGGTATCCCCGGCAGGTTGTTCCTCCACTCCTGGAAGCTCTCCTTCAGACACCCGGCGACGGGGGATACCGTCTCCTTCACCTGTCCGCTGCCGCTAGAACTGCTCTCGCAGCTTCGGGATATTCTCTCCAAAGGTCGGGGCTGACCACCAAGGTCCTGGGGCTGGTGTAGATGACATGCGCTATTGCGCTCCCCGGTATGCTCCTGACATTCTTCCTCGCGGTATAGTCCACCTGCACCTTCGAGGAGTGCCTTGCCCTGCTGAACCAAGCGGCCAGCGAGGCCGCCAGGAACAGCAGTTCCTCCCTTCCGTCGCATTCCGCGCTTGACCTCAGGATTACGTGAGCCCCCGGCAGCTCGTGTACGTGGAACCACAGGTCGTAAGGCGATGCGGCCTTGAAAGTGACGTACCTGTTGCCCCTCGCGTTCAATCCCACCATGATGTCGCAGTCCTTTAGAGAGATCCGCACGTGCGGCGGCAGCGCCTCCTTCTTCCCCCTCCGAGCACTTGTATTCTTCTTTTTTCGTTCGGGAGCGATCCATTCGATTATATCGCGTACGGCTGCAGCCAGCAGGCTCGGATCCTCTATCGCCTCTAGAATGTCGGCCTGTTCCTCGAGTTCGGCGATTCCTTCCCGCAGAGACGAGAGCTTCTTCTTCACGGCATCGGCGTCGATCCTGCTCTTTCTGTATTTCTTGAAATACAACTCGGCGTTCGCGACCGGGGACAGAGTTTCGTCCAGCTGCACCACGACCTTCTGCTGCGCGGCGTAGTCCGTGAGTATCGCCTGCTTTTCCCCTTGTCCCACGAGATGAAGGGAGGAGAGCAGGAGCTCGCCGCATCTTCTGAACTCCTCGGATCGCTCGGATAGGGAGAGCTGCCTCTGCAATCCGTCCGCGTGACGCAGCCTGCTCTTGATCTCTCTGTTCAAGGCTTTTTTAACGGCCTTCAGCTCCTCCCCCCTGCGAAGCGAAGCCAGGCTGTCAAACCCGTCGCTACCGCACCGCCTCAGCAGGTCGCCCTCCAGCGGCTGCGCGCCCTCCAGCAAAACGGGGAAGACTGTCGTATAATCACCGATCCTCTGCAATAAAAGAGAGGAGGCAGGAGCGCCGAACATTTTCGCCAGGGCGGCGTTCAAAGACTCGGAGGACACGAGCGACGCGGTGCCGAGGATCGCTTCCGCCAGTGGTCTGCCGATGTTCGAGATGTCCAGTACCTCCGTACCGGCGACGAACGACGCTTCTTCCGTCCATATACGCCCTCTCAGAGGAGGAGGGGACGCATACGCCGCCCCGGGAATGGTGATCCGGTACCTGTTTAGGTCGGCGTGAATATGCCTTGCCGCGTCCGACACTATACCCTCCGCGTCAAGAAGGACCAGGTTGCCGTTTCTGGACGTACCCTCGAATACTACGGAACCTGAGCTCGTGAAACCCGCCCCTATGAGACGTTCAAACTCCACCACCAGGATTCGGTCGCCGTTGAGCTGTTCGACGCGAGTCAACGAGGAGTTCAACATATTCTTCTTAAGGGCCTCGCCGAACGACGATCTCGGCCCTCGCATCATCTTCAGCGCATTGACCGCGTTATCACTGATTATGCCCATGCCGCAGCGGTCCGGCCGCCAGGAGAAGAACAGCCATTCGTCCCCGCCCGCCTTGAACGCAGCCCACACGTCGCCGGTCTCGATCCGCTGGACCCGTGCGGGTAGCAGGCGGTCCCTCAGTTCGCGCGCGAATACAGAAAAGAGCTCCGGTCCAAACGACACGCATATCTCCCCATCCGTATTATTTCGATACCCACAGGCTAAAGAGTATACCACCCTCCTTCAAGCATCCCTGTCTACTGTCTGATTAGCTGTCCGTCATTAACGGTTGAAATGCGCCTTAGTCTTGATCAGAGACGTCCTTTTCATCCCCTTTCGCGAGGAGGAGAGTAGCACCATGGTTTTTGAATGCGGAAAACAAGCAGCCTCACGTATGCTTCCCTTCCAAATTTGCGCGCGGCAGCGATCAACAGCTTGACAAACCCTCCATCGCTTATTACAATACTCGTCGTTGGTCTGACCGGGGCTGTAGCGCAGTGGGAGCGCGCTTCCCTCGCACG
>CAYWKH010000014.1:0-28565 GCA_964458805.1 uncultured Synergistaceae bacterium | reverse complement strand
GCTATGGCGTTCTTAAGTCGCGCTATCGCCAGCGGGTACTCGGCCCGGCAGTAGATGTACCCCTCGTCGGCCCCCATCGCGAAGGCCCCGAGCAGCATCCCCTCTATCACGCTGTGCGGGTCGCCCTCCAGGATGGAGCGGTCCATGAACGCGCCCGGGTCGCCCTCGTCGGCGTTGCATATGACGTACTTCTTGTCTCCCTTCGCCGCGGCGCAGAAACTCCACTTCAGCCCGGTCGGGAACCCGCCGCCCCCCCTGCCACGCAGGCCGGAGACCTTCAGCTCCTCTATCACCGCGGCCGAAGTCATGGAGGTCAGCGCCTTGCCCAGGGCCTCGTATCCGCCCCTGACGATGTACTCGTCGATGTTGTCGGGGTTTATGTAGCCGCAGTTGGCCAGCGCTATCCGCCTCTGCTTGCCGTAGAAGGGTATGTCGTTGTAGTGGGGGACTTTCGGCATGTCGCCGCCGCCCTCGTACATAAGCCTCTGCACCGGGCGTCCCTTGAAGATGTGCTCCTCTACGATCTCGTGGACGTCGTTCTTCTTCACCTTGCAGTAGAAGGTTCCCTCGGGGTAGACCACCACGATCGGCCCCATCTCGCACATCCCGTGGCAGCCGGTCGGGACCACCAGCACCTCCTGGTCGAGCTTGCGCCTCTCCAGCTCCTTCTTGAAGGAGTCTATCACCTCGGTCGCGCCGCTCGAGGTGCACCCGGTGCCGCTGCAGACAAGAACATGGGATCGAAAAATCGCCATCCGTCCTCCCCCCTCCCTCAGTCGGCCCGGCCGATGGCCATCTTCTCGACCACGCGCCCGTTCACCACGTGCTCGGCGACTATCAGAGCCACGTCCTCCGGCTTCACGCGTCCGTAGGTCACCCTCTGGCCGGAGCGTATCACGTCGAGAAGAGGCTCGTCCTGGCACATCCCGATGCAGCCGGTGGTCTGCACAGCCACGTCGCGCAGGTCGCGCCTGGCGAGCTCCGCCATTACCTCCTCCAGAACCTCGCGAGCCCCGGCGGCTATCCCGCAGGTGCCCATGCCGACTATCACGGTGGTACCGCCGCCGGACCTCGCGGACGAGAGATCCCTGGACCTCTCGCGTATCCTGCGCAGGTCGTCGAGGCTGGTTATCTTCTTCTGTTCCATTCGCCGTCCCTCCGTCCCTACTCGAACTTCTCCAAAATTCCGGGGACCATGTCCGGGACGAGCCTTCCGAAAGTCTGGGAGTCCACCATCATCACCGGCGCCAGGCCGCACGCCCCAAGGCAGGCCACGGGCTCTATGGTGAACCGCAGGTCCTCGGTCGTCTCGTTCTCGTCCACCCCGGTCCTCTCCTTGACCTTCTCAAGCACCTTCAGGCTTCCGCGGACGTGGCACGCCGTCCCCCTGCACACGCGGACGACGTGGCGTCCACGCGGCTTGAGGTGGAACTGGGCGTAGAAGGTGGCCACGCCGAAGATCTCCGAGGAGGGGATCTTCATCTCCCTGGACACCGTTAAAAGCGCCTCCCTCGGGAGGTAGCCCAGTTCGGCCTGGAGCGCCTGCAATACGGGGATCAGACCCCCCTTTTTCTCTCGCCACGGCCCGACCACCCTGCGCGTCGCCTCTCGAATCTCTTCAACGCTTAACGCCATGATGAACCTCCTTTTTGAAACCGGCACTATAGATTGGGAAGACTATCACAATTGGTGAGGTATTCTACCACGGAGACTTCCGAATAGGCAAGCGCGGTAACGGTATGTTCTATACGGTCGATCCAGCCACGGGACATGCTATAATTTCCGCGGTCCAGATACGATTACTTATGGAGGGACTATCATGGTGAGAACCGCGCAGGTCCAGGTCGACCAGGCCGTGGGGATGGTTATATCCCACGACCTGACGCAGATAGACGTACAGCAGGGGTACAAGGGCGCCCGCTTCAAGAGGGGGCACGTCGTCAGGCAGGACGACATCCCGGTGCTGAAGAGCATGGGCAAGAACACGCTCACGATCATCCACCTGGAGGAGGGGGACGTCCACGAGGACGAGGCGTCCTCCAGGCTCGCGGCCCGCATGGCGGGCGAAGGGATACAGGTCCAGGGCCCGGAGGAGGGGAAGGTCACGCTCGTCGCGGGATGGAACGGCCTTGCTGTCTACGACGAGGAGTCGTTGCACACGATAAACCGCGACGAGAGCTGGGCTTTGGCCGCCATTCCCAACAAGGTCCCGGTAAAAAAGGGTGAGCCGGTAGCCGGCATCCGGACCGTCCCGCTGGTCATGAGCGAGGAGACCGTCGCCAGGGCAGAATCCGCCGCGCTTCCCTTCACGGTGTTCCCGTTCCACCCCCTGAGGACCGCCCTGGTGACCACCGGGCGGGAGATCCTGGAGGGTCGCATTCGAGACAGCTTCGCGCCGAAATTGGCGCGCAAGCTGGCCGTATACGGGTCCACGCTTATGGAGCAGATAGTCGTCGGGGACGACAGGGCCGAGATATCCGGCGCAATAAGGGCGCTCATCGAGAAGAACGCCGAGCTGATCATAGTCACCGGCGGGATGAGCATCGACGCCGACGACCACACGGCGGGGGCGATCGTAGAGGTCTCCGATGAAGTTGTTTTCAACGGCGTCACTGTCCTTCCGGGGGCGCGCCTGATGCTGGGGCTCCAGCAGAAGACCAAGATAGTCGGCGCCCCCGCATGCGTCGCCCACGACAACTGGACGAGCCTGGACATCCTGCTCAACAGGCTCTTCGCGGGGCTGATACCCTCCAGGGAGGAGGTAAGGCGCTGGGGCGCCGGCGGCTACTGCAGGAAGTGCCGCACCTGCAACTTCCCGGTCTGCTCCTTCGCCGCAAGGTGATGCCGGCGGCGCTCCTGCGATCCAAGGGGGTGCGCCCCACCCTCTTGCGGAGAGAGACATTGGCCCTGCTGCTGGAGGCCGGGTCCCCCCTGTCGCTGAAGGCCCTGTCGGGGCGCTTCCCGGGGAAGCAGCCCGACAGGGTCTCGCTGTACAGGACTCTCAACCTGCTGGAGTCGTGCGGCCTCGTGCACAAGGCCCTGGGCGCGGACGGGGCCTGGAGGTACTGCGCCCACTCGTCCGAGAGCGAGGGTTGCCCGGGAAACCACGCACACTTCCTGTGTCTAAAGTGCGGCGAGATGATCTGCCTCGAGGACCAGCCGATACCCAATATTGAGCTCCCGGAGGGCTTCGTCGTTCACGGGAAGCAGCTGGTGGCGTACGGACTCTGCCTGAGGTGCGCCGCCGGGCGGATCAGCGGGAGCGAAGAAGAAGACGCCTCTGCGCCTCCTCCGGAAGGCCCAGCCCGGGCAGGAGGCGAGCCAGGCTCTCCCCGTCGCCCATCCCGGAGAGGTAGCCGTTGACCTTGGCCGCCGCGGGGGAGTCGACCAGGCCGGCCGCATCCGGGTAGTACCCCCTGAACACCTCCATCAGCACCGGGTCGTGCCGCAGGTAGTACTTCTGGTGGTAGTCCTCGGCGATGTAAAATGCGCCGAGCGGCTCGATGGCGGTGTGAACCCTTCCGCCCATCAGATCCGCGACCTTTTTCAGGCTTCGCTCGGCGGCGGCGCGCTGCCCCTCGTCCGACGCGAATATCGCGGCCCTGTACTGCGTGGACCACGGGCGCTCGGCCGGGTTGTGGCTTCGCCAGAACACGTCGAGCAGGTCGTCGTACGAGACCACCCGGGGATCGAAGTCCACCTGCACAGTCTCGGCGTGATCCCCCAGCTCCTCGTAGTCGGGGTTCTCCGTCGTCCCGCCGGAATAGCCCACCCTCGTCCTTATCACCCCGTCAATCAGCCCGAACCGGGCATCCGGCCCCCAGAATCACCCGAGGGCGAAGGTCGCGGTACTGAACTGCGACGGGGCCCGTTCGTCCATCGGCGGGCGTCCGCCTGCTACGGCTCTCCCCGCCGGCGCAAGGGCGAGAAAAAACAGCAACATCACGCACAATACTCTCATTGTCGATCCTCCGTTTCTCCCGGCCCGCGGCAGGGTCGCCGGGCGTGTTCACATGGCTGCCGGACGCTTCTGTATCGGCACGCCCCGCCCGGTGCTAGAATAGCGTGGAAGAGTAACGTCCAAGGAGGAGGAGAATGCCTGTCATGAAAGAGACTTCTGTTGACCTGTACTTTTTCTCGGGCGCCGGCAACACCCTGCTCGCCGCCATGTACGTGGCGGAGGCCCTGCGCGGGGGAGGGCTGGAGGTCCGGATGCGCCGGCTGGAGAAGGGGACCCCGTCTCCCGCGGAGGGCTCGGCGCTGGGCGTGGCCGTTACGACCGCCTGCTTCTCCACCTACCCGTTCGCCTGGGAGGCCCTGCGCAGGCTCCCCGACGGCGCGGGGAGGAGCGCCTTCGGGATCTCCACTATGGCGGGCTACTCCGGCGGGCTCAGGGGACCTCTGCGCGCCCTGCTGGAGGGCAAGGGGTACGTCCCCGTCGGTTACGCGGAGTTCCTGATGCCCACCAACTACGGCAACGTCGAGATCCCGGAGGAAAAAAACCGGGCCAGGATCGCGGCCTGCCGCGAGAGCGCGGAGAAGTTCGCGCGGCGGCTGATGGACGGCACGGCTGAATGGCGCCGGGGGGGACCGCTCTCCCCGCTGTTCGACCTGCTTGGCCGGAGGAGCAAGGGGCCGTGGCGGCTGATGAGGCGAATGTACCCCCTGAAGGTCGACGACAGGAAGTGCATACAGTGCGGCAGGTGCGTGCGCCTGTGCCCGACGGGCAACATCGTGATGAACGGCTTCCCGCGCTACCTCGACCGGTGCGTCGTCTGCCAGCGCTGCTTCGCCTTCTGCCCCACCGGCGCGATTCACGTCCCCGGGAAGAGCTACAGGCAGTACAGGGTGGTGGAGTACGAGACCCTTGCATCCTCCTCCCTGTGACGGACGGCCCCGCCCTCCCCTTCCGGAGCCCGGCGGGGCCGCTCCATCCTACTCCCAGTTTGTTATGTCCCTCGCGGCCCCCTCGCCGCCCTCCTCGCCGTCGGGCCCCGGCGAGAACAGGTCGAACTCCGAGTGATCCCCCGGCATGCGGTAGATGTACGCGCTGCCCCAGGGGTCCACAGGCAGACGCCTCACGTACCCCCCCTCGCGGTAGCGCCTTGGTTCGGGAGGGGTGGAGGGCTTGCTCACAAGGGCCTCCAACCCCTGCGCGGTGGTCGGGTACATGCTGTTGTCCAGCCTGTACATCTCGAGGGCCTGCTCTATCTCCCTTATCTGGACCGAGGCCGCGGTCCTCTTGGCCTCCTCGCCCTGGCCGACTATCTTCGGGGCGACCAGCGCGGCCAGGAGGCCCAGTATAACCACCACGACCAGGACTTCGACCAGGGTGAAGCCGCTTCTCTTCCTTGTGCGTTGAATCATCGTCATTCCTCCGTTTCCTTAATGACCTCGCCGGCTCATCCGGCCAGCGACGACAGCTCGAAGATCGGGAGCAGTATGGCCAGCACCACGAATCCCACCGAGAACCCCAGGATAAGCACCATCGCCGGCTGGACAAGGGTGGAGACCCGCTCCATGCTCTCCAGGGCCGCCTCCCAGTTCATCTCCGCGACCTGCCTGACGGCCCCCGGGAGGTCGCCGCCCATCTCCCCTATTCGCAGAATGTAGATGACCTCCTCCGGGAAGGTCCCCTGCTTCTCAAGGGCGCGGTCGAACCGGAACCCCTCCTTGACCAGCTTGGCGGCGTCGAGCCAGCGCTCCCTGTTCGCGTCCATCGAGGAGGCCATGTTCAGGGCCTGTACCAGGGGTATGCCGGCCGACAGCAGGGTACCGAGGTGAGACATGACCAGGGACAGGGTGATGCTCTCGCGGACGCGCCTGAATACCGGAAGGGCGAACTTCCTCTTGCTGCGCCGCGTAAAAAAGACCGCAATCGCGATCAGCAGCAGCAGCGGGATGCCCCAGGAGCGCAGAAACGCCGTGATCGCCAGCAGTATTCTGGTCGGGAGCGGAAGCTGCTGCCCCATGTCCGAGAATAGCTCGGTCAGCTTCGGGACCACGTAGGTCAGCAGGAAGGCCACGACCCCAATACCTATGACGGACATCGCCACCGGGTAGGTCAGGGCCGACCTGATCTTTCGGTGCTGCTTGTCCTCCACCGTGTACTGGCGCGCGACCTGGTTAAGCACCTCGCTGAGGGCGGACGTGCGCTCCCCGGACTCGACGATGCGGACCAGGTCCTCCCTGAACAGGCCGGTCTCCTGCAGCGCGGCGGACAGCCGCTTCCCCGCCTGCACGCTCTCGTGCAGGTGCAGGCACGCCGCCGCCACCCTCCTGTCGGACGAATGGCGGCCCAGGAAGCGAAGCGCCTCGGCCAGCGGGATCCCCCTGTTAAGGTAGGATGCCAGCCCCCGGCAGAATAGGGAGTGGTAGGACAGGCTGAACATCTTGCCCCTCTTCACCGCCTCGGCGGCGACCTCGGAGATGTCGACCGCCACGAGGTTCTGCTCGGCCAGCAGCTCCCCGGCGCGCGCCCCGGACGGGGATTCGATGACGCCTTTTCTCAGCTTGCCCGACGAGTCGTAGGCTGTGTAGCGATATGACGGCATCTATCGTCCTCCCCCGTCGTCGTCGGCGAACTCCGTGGCCGACACGACCCGCAGCAGCTCCTCCGGGGAGGTCCTGCCGTCCCTGAGGGCGTCGAGGCCCAGCTCCCAAAGGGTGCGGAAGCCCATCCTGCGGGCCTCCCCCCTGATCCTGGACTGGGGAGCGTTCGACGCCACCATCTCCCTGAGGTCGTCGTCCAAAATGAACTGCTCGTACAGACCTACCCTGCCCTTGAAACCGGTGCCCATACAGGCCTGGCACCCCCTGCCGCGCACCACCCTGTCTATCCCCTCTTTCCTGAACAGGGCCGGGGCGGCGGACTCCTCGGCGCACTCGGGGCACACGGTCCTCACCAGGCGCTGGGCTATCGCCCCGAGCAGAGATCCCGCCGCGAGGTAGGGCTCTATGCCCATGTCGATGAGGCGGACCACCGCCGATATCGAGTCGTTCGTGTGCAGGGTCGACAGCACCAGGTGCCCCGTAAGCGAGGCCTGGACCCCGATGTGGGCTGTGTCGAAGTCGCGCATCTCCCCTATCATCACAATATCGGGGTCCTGTCGCAGGATGGACCGCAGGGCGGAGGGGAAGGTCACCCCGGCCTTCTCGTTCACCTGTATCTGCCCCACCCCGGGGACTGCGTACTCTATCGGGTCCTCGACCGTGATTATGTTCACGGCGGGCTTTGCCAGTGCCTGCAGTATGGCGTACAGGGTGGTGGTCTTTCCCGATCCGGTGGGGCCGGTGAACAGGATCAGCCCGTGCGGATTCGCGATCAGGGCGTCCATCTTGTCCCTGGAGGCGGAGTCCATCCCGAGCTGTTCGAGCGACAGCAGCCCGGCCCCCTTGTCCAGTATGCGCAGGGCTATGCGCTCCCCGTGCTGCACCGGGATTGAGTTGACGCGTATGTCCACCGCGCGCTTGCCCACCGTGATCCCTATGCGCCCGTCCTGCGGCGCCAGGCGCTCGGCTATGTCCATGCGGGCCATGACCTTTATCCTGCTGGTCAGGGGGGCCTGCTGGTTCCTCGGCAGGCGGAGCCTGTCGTGCAGCACCCCGTCCACCCTGAACCTTATGAGGACGTCGTCCTCGAACGGCTCCACGTGTATATCCGTGGCGCCGATCTTGAGGGCCTCTCTGAACAGGCCGTTGACGAGCTTTATCACCGGCACGTCGACCGAGTCGCTCTGGACGTCCTCCCTGAGCAGGTCGTCGGCGTCGTCTATCCCGGTCATCTCCGACAGTGTATCGTCGCCCACCCCGCCGCGCAGGTCGTACAGGCGCCCCAGCATGGCGTCTATGGACTCGCGGGGGTGCAGCTCCCATTCGGCCTCCTTGCCGAAGGACGCGGCCAGCAGCTGGGCGCTCGGGAAGGCCTCGAGCGACGACAGGGCCACAACCAGCCTCCCCTCATCCTCCCTGACCGGGAGTATGTCCGCGGCCTTCAGGGCGTCGAGGCTGACCTTCCCCCTGATTAGCGGGGCTATCTGTTCGATTTCAGGAAGCCTGGATGCGCTCATTCCAAATGCGTCCCCCGTCATTTCGACTGTTTCTTTACCGCCTCGCGGTACTCCTTCTCCATCCGCTCCCACAGGGACTTCTCCATCACGCTGGGGCCGCGCTCTCCGGCCGCGATCTCGTTCGTCATCGCCGCCGCCTCCTCGGGCGTCTCCAGTATGTACGGGGTGAGGAAGATCATCAGCTCGATCTTCTCCCTCTGCTTCACCGAGCGGGTGAACAGCCCCCCCACCAGCGGGATGTACGACAGGCCGGGGACCCGGCTCTTTATGCTCTTCTCCGCCTCCTTGATCAGGCCCCCGAGGATGAGGGTGTTGCCGGACGCCACCATCACGTTGGTCTTGATCTTGCGCTTGGAGGTGACCGGCGTCTCGGAGGTCATCGCGGTCAGGACCTCCTCGACTATCTGCTCGACGTCGAGGGCGACCAAGTTGCCGCTGCGTATCGACGGCGTCACGTTCAGTATCAGGCCGGTGTCCTTGTACTCGTAGCTGTTCTGGACCGAGCTGGCGCTGCTGATGTCCGACAGCTTGCCCTTGAGCTGGGGGATGACCTGGCCGACCTGGAGCTCGCTGGGCAGGTTGTTCGTGCACATCAGGCGCGGCATGGAGAGCACGTTGATCGCGTCGAACTTCTTCAGCAGGTCCAGGTAGGCGTACACGAGGCCCATGCCCTTGTACTCGGTCCTGAGCCCGTAGGTGGGGTTGCCCTGGGAGTCAGTGCCGGTCCTGTAGGTGGTCTCCGTCTTGGAAAGCTCCCTGAACCAGTCGATGACCGTGCCGGGGACCGCGCCGCCCATGTTCATCTGGCCGGCTATGACCGCGTCCCCCGCGACGGACCCGCCCCAAGTGGCCCAGTCGATCCCGGCGTTGTCGAGCTTGGTCAGGTTGACCTCCGCGATGAGGCCGCGGATGAGCACCTGCCTCGGCAGGGTGTCTATCGTGTTGATTATCTCGGATATGGCCTTGAAGACGTTGGGCGAAGCCGCGACAATCAGGCTGTTGGTCGGGATGTCGGGCACCACCGAGGCCACCAGCTTGCCTGTTGCCGCCTGGGCCGCGAGGATCGCCGTCAGCTGCTCCGACACCACCTTGGCGTCGGCGTTCTGAAGCTGGTAGACGTGGAGCTCGCCGGTCTTCGGCACGACGTCGAGCTCGGCTATGATCTTCTCCGCGTGCCGCATCTCGCGCTCCTCGCCGGCGATCACTATCTGCCTGCCCGACGCGTCGGCCACCGCGGCCAGGCCGTAGAGCGGCCCTCCCGGCACCTGGGCCAGGGTGGCGAGGTGCGATGCTATCATCTCGGGGGTCCCGTACTGGATCTTGATGGTCTTGGAGTTGACTATCTTGTCGGGGCGGTCGAGCGCCCTTATCACGCTCACGGCCCTGTTGACGTCGGTGGCCCGCCCGGTGAGCAGTATGTCGTTGCCGCGCCCCACCGGCTGCACCGCCACGGTCTTCCCGGAGGCCTGGATGACGGCCTGCAGTATGAACTCGGCGGACACGTAGTTCAGGGGCACGACCTGGGAGACCGTCTGCGCCCCCTCCCCCGGGCCGGAGCGGCCGCTCCGCACGTCGCTCTCCGCCGAGGCGCCGGGCTCCAGCGGGATTATCTTGCTGAAGGCGCCGACCGTCTGCAGGGTGTAGCCGTTCATCTCGAGCACCGACAGCAGCACCTGGCGCGCGTCCTTGAGCGGCACGGGCTTGGGGGATATCACCGAGATCGACCCCTTCACGTCCGGGGTCAGCACCAGGTTCTCCTGGAGCAGCTCGGACATGAAGCGGACGAACTTGACCATCTCAACGTCCTGGAAGTTGAACTGGACGTTCCCCGAATCGCGCATCAGGCGCGCCGACTCAAGGAGAGCGAACTCGTCGTCCTCCGGGGGCTTCTCCGCCTCGGGCGCCTGTGCCAAGGCGGGCGCTACCAGGACAAGAAGCAACAAAAACAGCAGGGCCATCGGGAACCTGACGGTGCGGGTCATTCTGTTCTCTCCTTTGCATTCTTCGAATCCGGAAGGTAAAAGACGAAAGAACCGGCCTCCTTCGCCGGACCGTACGGCGCCGGGTCGCTCTGTACGAGGACCACCTTTTTGCAGGCGAAGCCCTCCGGCACACTCTCCTGCCGGTCAAACGCGAACTCGCGGGTCTCCCAGGAGCATCCGTCCTCCCTGCCGCGCTCGTCCAGCCCCTCGCCGGCCGCCTTGAGCCACAGCGACCTCGCCAGCTCCAGGTTGCGCCGTTCGAAGCGGACGGCCTCGAGCGCCCGGGCCGACATCGCGAGCAGCCTCAGTCCCCCCGCCGACGCCAGTCCCAGTATCGCCACGGCTATCATCACCTCGAGCAGAGTGAACCCCCTGCGGCCTCTCATCCCATACACCTGCCCGTCACCGGATATTGTAGTTCAGCATCTCCGGCTTGCCGTCCCTGAGGACGTGAACGTCGAAGGTGTTCCCGGTCATCAGCGAGTTGATCACGTTGACCACGTCGCCCATGTTGTGAATCTGCACCCCGTTGACCGACTGGACCACGTCGCCGGCCTTCACCCCCAGAGAGGTCAGAATGCTCTTCTCGTCGAGCCACTGTACCTCCACCCCCTGGGCCGACTCCCCGTCGAACTTCGGCCTCAGGCGGAACTTCTTCATCTCCTCCAGCGGGTCCATCAGCAGCTGGTTGACCAGCTCCCTCGAGACCGCGCCCTGCTGCCCCGGCCGCGCGGCGGTCACCGCCTGGGAGGAGCTCGCCCTCCCGAGGGACGGCGCCGTTTTCGCGCCGGAGGGCCTGCTGCTGTAGCGCAGCAGCACCGTCAGAGAGGACTGCCCCTTCTGGAGAATGATGCGGTCCTCCTCGACGGACGCGAGGTCGTACCCCTTTATCTGCCCGCCCTTGAGCACGACCGTCTGGGGCTTCTTGTCCTCCTGTATCCAGACCGAAATGCCCGGGATGGTGCCCGTGAGGCGTATTCCCTCGAGGTCGTACAGCTCCCCTGCGCTTATCTCCAGGTTGTCGTCGAAATCCGACGCGGAACGGGCTAAAAACGGGTCCCCGTCGACGAAGTCCTTCAGGGTGAGGGCCCCGGCGCCCGCGCCCTCCTTGCCCGCCAGTGCGGTGCGCGGTGCGGACAGGGCCGCCATGCCCCCCTTCAGCTCCTCGGAGGCAAGGTACTCTCCCAGCCCCAGCGCGGCCCAGTAGCCCAGCATGGCGGAGAAGATGGCCACTGCCAGCAGGCGCAGGCAGAGGGTCATCATCCGCTCCGACTTCAGGTGCGCCGCCAGCCTGACGAACGGCCGGACAAGCGCTGAAGCTGCGTCTCCACTCACTTGTCAGCGCCCTCCTTCCTGAACAGCCTCCAACCGCCGGCGTCCCCCTTCTGCAGCGGCAGCATCGTCTTCGCCAGCTCCATCAGGTCCGCCCTCTCCCCGGATATCGACATGTCCGCGGTCCCGATCTTCATCGACTGGAGGTTTACGGACAGGTATCCGTCGAGTTCCAGGTCCCCCGCGGCTATCACGTCGTCCAGCCTTACCTCGTCCGGGCGCGCGCCGGCGGTCGCCGTGAACGCGCCGAAGTAGAGTGGGGGCTGTCCGGGCAGGGGCAGGCCAAGGGACAGAGAGTTGAACTCCAGCTCGGCCCTGAGCGAGGCCGACAGCAGGCTCCTTATGATAAGCGGGGTCACGGTCAGGGTCTCGGCCTCCACCGACGCCACCGGCGTGGCGAAGCGGAAGTTCTTGACGACCGCCCGCAGCGGGGACTCCACCGTGAACAGGGCCGCGGACTCGAGAGCCGCCCCCCTGGCGGAGGCGGCCTGGGCCGCCCTGCGCCAGATGAACGCGAGAGCCGCATCCCGGGGGAAGAATGCGTACAACGCCGCGAAAAAGAAGACCAGCCCGACTATCAGCGCGGACAGGCCGGACAGCACGCGCCTCGTCACGACGCCCCCCCGAGCAGCAGGTAGACGGTGAGGGTGCGCATCTCCTCGTCGCCCCTGATGGCCCTCGCGTCGGCCGAGAAGGTGGTGATCCCCCTGCGGTCCATCTCCTGCAGGAAGGTCGCAAGCTTCTCGGACGACAGCCCCTCGAGCGTTATCGACACCGCGCCGCGCCCCCCCCTGGCAGCAGCGCTGCTCAGGCTGACCATATTGGAGCGCAGCCCCAGGTCGCTCACCACGTTCGAGATCACCGTCAGCAACTCCCCGTCCGAGACCGGCTCTACCGCCTCGCCGCCGGGCGAGGCCGAGGCGGCCTTCAGGGCCGAGTAGTCGCGGAGCACCGACACAAGGTCGTTGAACCTGTTTCTCTGAAGGACGCGCCTCATGCGAAGGTCGGAGACGTCGCTCCAGAAGGAGAAGGCGGCCCCCCAGGCCAACAGGCCCAGCAGGAAGACGTAGAAGGCGCGCTTCTTCCACGACGAGTTGTCGACACCGCCTGCGACGGCGTCCAGCAGGGACCCGGGGAGCAGAGCGGAGAGCTTCACTGCCGGCTCCCCCTCAGCGACAGGGTGAACCGCAGTCCCCCGCCGGGAATCTGCTGAATATCCCCGAGGGTGGCCCTGAACCCGCCGCTGTCGGCCACCGACCTGAGAGCCTGTATCGACTCCATCTTCTCCGCCGTCCCGGTGACATCCGCCCCTTCGCCTGTGTACCTGAGCTGTTCGAGCAGGGGGAAGTCCTCCTTCCTGTGTTCGCCGTCGTACCACGTCCTTCCCAGGTGGGACAGAACGCGCGAAAAACCGCTCTCCGTCTTTCCCTGGCCGCGCAGGGCGGCCAGCTTCTCCCTGGCCTGAGACAGCGGGTCCACCACCCGCTCGCCCTGGCCGAATACCTCCCTGTACAGGGCCGCCCCCTCGGCGGCGTAGCTCTCGATCGAGGTGCGCAGCTGGAGCAGCAGGGAGTACTGGATTACGCACATGAACAGTCCGGCGACCGCGACCCTTCCCAGGAACTTCAGGAATATCCTCGCGGTCCGCTCGCGGGCCAGCGATAAAGCCAGGGCCGGCCGCGAAATATTCAGCTCGGCCAGCCTCGGGAACTGCCTCACGGTCTCGCGGGCCGACTCCAGGAGCTCCCCGCTGTCCGTCGAGCGCCATACGTCCTCGAGGGCGACCTCGACCCCCATCGACGCCGCCAGTGCTTGCAGTCGCTTGGCCGAGCCGTAGACCCCTCCGTCGTCGGGGGCGGGAGTCCGACACCGTATGAACAGCGGCATCCCCTCTTTGAACAGGGCCCAGGCGCACACGTGATCGTCGCGGTAGACCGCCGCGCCGTCGCCGCCGACCGCGCCGGCAAGTGCCAGGGGCAGGGGCCACACCAGGTTGTCCTGAAGCGGGGGGCCCTCCCCCTCCACCGGGATCTCGCCGCTCCAGATGCACAGGGCGGCACCCTCGGAGCCCCCCTTGGTCCTGCCGGTGAACAGGGGCGCGACCTCGACCTCCTCCTCCCCGGACATAAGGGGCCGGAAGCGCAGCGCGAGGGCGTTCCTGACGTCGCCGGCCGACCTGAAGGGGAAGGAGAACGGGTGAATCGAGGCCGTCCTGAAGGGGTAGAGCAACAGGGCCCCCTGCGACGGGGGCGCGCCGTTCCCCACCTGGGATTCCGACGGGGAGAGAGAGAAAAAACCATCCGGGCGTTTAATATAGTATGCGGAGATCTGCATCGGTCCTAACTAGGCTCCTCCCATCGCACGGTCTTCCACAAGAGCGGCTTTCCGTTTAGTATACTCCGAAGCGGGACAACTTCGCCATCCTCGAAACGCACGTCGAACAGGATCATGAACCAGTCGCTCCTGAAGGAGATCAGGTTCATGAGCTTCGGGACGGCGTCGGCCGGGAAGTCCGGCACCGTGGCCAGGTCCGTGACCGACTCTATTGGCTTCTCCCTTCTCCTGGCGATTATCCTCGCCGCTATCTTGCCGTCGAGCCCCTCGAGTATGGACAGCACCTCGGCAGGAGCGGAGTTGATGTTTATCCTGCCCGACGACCAGACCGTGAAAAACGTGCTCAGCCCGGGCACCCCGCCGAAGCCGTGCAACAACCCCGGGGTCATCCCCGGAATGAGAAGCAGCTCCTCGACGGAGATGGGGGACCGGTTCAGGAACCCCGGCTTCTCGTCCCCGCCCAGACGCGGCTCGAGGTCCTCGTCGAGGAAGTCAAGGGCGAGGCTCTCCAGGTACTCGGCGCCCGCGATCTTCCAGGCGTTCCTCCAGGGCGTCTCGACCTCCCTGCGGAGGGTCTTGCCGTCCGGCAGGAAGAGCCTGTTCACCGGTATCTTGTCGTCCAGCGGCACTATGGTGAGAGTCACCTCGACGCCCGAGTCCGGGAAGGCGAATACCCTGGGCTGAAAGAGCTCGTCCCCCGCGGAGTGCGCCTTTCCCATGTGAGCGGAGAGTATCATTTTCGCCGCGTCCATAACCACCTCGGAGGCCATGCGGGCGGTGAACAGCCGGCGCTCCATGTCCAGGCGTCTCAGCGTCCTCCTGGTGAAAATGGCGAACCCTGTGGCAGCCGATACCAGGAATACCGACACCAGCAGCACGGAGATCAGGACCAGGCCTCTCCTGGCCCCCTTCGTGACGTCACCTGGGCGGAAGCCAGTCCTCATGAGAGAACTCCTCCTCACCGGAGCGGACGGTGATCCTGATCCCGCGGGGCCGCCTGCCCGAGTACTCCCCGCTCCACTCGCCCGACTCGAAATCCAGGGCCTCGAACCTCAGGGAATCGACCCCGGCCATGAGCAATCGCCCCTCCGCGGGGTCCAGCATGTCCCAGTTAACGCTCTCGGGCTCCGCCGCGGGCAGGATCCAGATGTAAACCCCGGCCTCCCCCGTCCAGCCGACCCCCCGCCGGACGACGCGCAGCGCTCGCACCCCGGGCTCGCCGCCGAAGTCGCTCCAGAAGGCAAGCCGGTCATCCGCCGCGCCGCCGAGCACGTCCTTTTTAACCAGCACCACCGCGGGGCCTTCCCCGAACTCCGCGGGCGACAGCCTCATCTCGCGCGGGACCCTGCGCAGGAGGTACTCCATCCTCTGCTCCGCGGCCTCCTCGACCCTGACGTCCCCGAAGCGCCTCACCACGGCCACGGCGGGGGCGAACGCGATGGCTGATATCAGGCCGAACAGCGCTACCGAGATCAGCACCTCCACCAGGGTGAAGCCCCGGCGCGCTCGCGTCAGTCGGGAATCCATGACAGGAAGCACTTCTTTAAAAAATCCACCGGGTGGTACGACATCTTGGCAACCCTCATCCCCTCGTCGCCCATATCCTCCTCGCGGTTCACGAAGGAGAAGCAGTGGGCGGTGTTCCTCAGGAAGAGCCTGTTTATGGCCTGGTACGCCCCCTTGAACCGCCTGAGAGCCTTCTCGAAGTGGATGACTATCGTATCGTCGCCGATGGCCTCCCCGACAGTGTAGGCTATGATCATGCCGTCGACCTCGATCATCCCCCCCAGCAGCCCCGGAATGCCGGCGCAGCCGGCGGCCAATTCCCGAACGGCACGGTCCTCTCTCTCGAGCGACGGGGAGGGGGGCTGTTCCCTGATCCAGAGATCCTGCCCCTCGACGACCGCCCCTATCTCCTCTCCGGAGAGCGAGCGGTAGTCGTACCGGTACTTGCGCGCAAACTGGTTGAAGTGGCTCCTCTTCTGCAGGAACCTGTTCCCTCTGAGTTCCGCCAAGTCACGCACCGAGTGGATGTACTCCCACTGGGTGCGGTCCTCCCTGGTCTCGACCCTTCCGTCCGGAAGCTCCTTCAGGAGAGAGCACAGAACGTCGGGCACGTAGTCGAAGGCGACCCCGTCCGGGAACCTGCGCCGAAGCAGCTCCCCCCAATCGACACGATGCCAGTCGCCCACCGGGGCCCACAGGGAGCGTCCGTCCGAGCGAATCCAGCACATGCCGTCATCGAACGCCCACTCAAGACCCAAGACCCTGCGCCACGCCCACAGGCTGCCGATAGTGTACCACGCTGATTTTCGGGGGGACCGGGAGTATAGCTCGCCGTATTCGGCGGCCCTGTCGAGGGTGACCGGCGAAAAAAGTAAAGGCATGAACATTTCCCTCCCGCCCGCCAATGATCCCTGCCGGGCCGGCCGAAACCGAGGCCCGGTCTTGGACACCGGGTATTGTACCATAAGCGGAAGGCCGCGGGCCCGCCAGGTGAGAAAGGCGGGCCCGCGGCGCTTCTTTTCAGTAAAATTGCCTATGCCGGGACGGCTAGCCCAGCCCCAGGAGCCTGCCCCCCTGGTACACAATCACCGCTCCCGCGTAGCCGACAAGTGTGGTGTAGGCGATCATGAACAGGGTCCAGGCCCAGCTGCCGGTCTCCCTGCGGAATGCCGCGACCACCGCCACGCACGGCACGTACAGCAGCGTCATCACCAGGAAGGCGTAGGCGGTCAGGGGAGTGAACAGCAGCGGAAGCGAGGTCGCAAGCCCGGCCTCCCCCGCGCCTAGGAGAGCGCCGAGTGTCCCCACCACCACCTCCTTCGCGAGAAAGCCGAAGAAGAGGGCCACCGCCGCCTGCCAGAAGCCAAACCCCGCGGGCGCCAGCAGCGGAGCCAGCAGCCTGCCTATGCGGCCCACGAAGCTCTCCGGAGAGGCGTACTCCACCCCGGAGGGGAAACTGGCTAGGAACCATACCGCCGCGACCGAGAGCAGGATGAAGGTGCCGGCCTTCTGAAGGAACATCGCGCCCCTCTCCCAGGCATGGCGAAGCACCATGGACGGCGACGGCACGTGGTAAGGAGGCAGCTCCATGACCAGCTGCGAGGACTCGCCCCTGAACAGCGTCGCGCCCAGCAGCTTGGCGGACAGCACCGCCACGGCTATGCCTATGACGTACAGCGAGAACACCGCCGTCCCCGCATGCTCGCCGAAGAAGATGCCGGAGAACAGCACGAACACCGGCAGGCGGGCCGAGCAGCTCATGAACGGCAGCACCAGCAGGGTGATCATGCGGTCCCGCGGCTTCTCCAGGATGCGGGTGGCCATAATGGAGGGGACGTTGCAGCCGAAGCCCATCAGCATCGGGATGAAGCTCTTGCCGTGAAGCCCCATCAGGTGCATGATTCTGTCCATCACGAAGGCGCCCCGGGCCATGTAACCGGAGTCCTCCAGCAGCGCTATGAAGGCGAACAGCAGAAAAATGTGGGGGAAGAAGACCACGACAGACCCCACCCCCCCTATCAGGCCGTCCCGGACGAAAGACGATACCATCTCGGAGAACCCAGCCCCGGCCAGCAGCTCCCCCGCCCTGTCCCCCAGGTATTCGACGGCCGCCTCGAGGATCTCCACGAGAGGGTCGCCGAGGGCGTAGGTCAGCCTGAACACCGCCCAGGCCACAAGCAGGAAGAGTGGCAGGCCGAGCATCCGCGACGTGACCACGCGGTCGATCCGATCCGACAGGGAGAGGCGAGCCTTGAGCGACAGGTCACGCCTGACCGACTCGGCGGTGACGCCCGATACGAACCCCCAGCGCCTCTCTATGACCGCGGTCTGGAGGTCGTAGCCCAGCTCCGCCTCGATCCTGCCGCCCAACTTGTCCACCAGGGAGTCCAGGTCCGCCCTCAGACCCGCGCCCTCGACCGCCGCCGCGACCTGGGCGTCCCCCTCCACGTACTTCACCGCCACCGCCCGCGGCGTCATCCCACCGGGCAGGCCGCCGGCCGATTCGATCCGGGACTCCAGCGCGTCGAACAGCGGGGAGAGGCGCTCGCCCCAGGGGAGCGAGAACCGGTCGCGAGGCCCGCTCCTGCCGAGCTCGGCGACGATCGTGCTCTTGAGCCGGTCTATCCCCTCCCCCCTCCTCGCCACCGTGGGCGCCACCGGCACGCCGAGCAGTGAGGACAGCCTGTCCACGTCTATCGCCATACCCCTGTCCGCGGCGGTGTCCATCATGTTGAGCGCCAGCACCACTGGCGTCCCTGTCTCCAGCACCTGCACCGCCAGGTACAGGCTGCGCTCTATGTTCGACGCGTCGGCGACCACCACCGCCAGGTCCGGGCGGTCCCGCCGGGCGAGCAGGTAGTCGGCGGCTATCTGCTCGTCCAGCGAGGCCGCGCCCAGGCTGTAGGTCCCGGGCAGGTCTACCACGGTCACATCCACGCCCGAGAGGCTGAAGCGCCCCTCCTTGCGCTCGACCGTGACCCCCGGCCAGTTCCCCACGTGCTGGCTGGATCCGGTCAGCTCGTTGAACAGGCTTGTCTTGCCGGTGTTAGGGTTCCCGGCGAGGGCTATGGTCCCCCTCATCGGGCGCACCCGGCGCACCCCGCGGGACGCACCATCACCGCGTTGGCCTCGTCAACCCTGAGGCTGAGCTCGTACCCCCGGAACCAGACGGAGACAGGGTCGTTCAACGGGGCCTTCCTCTCCATTCGTATCCCGGTCCCCGGGACCAGCCCCATCTCCAGGATTCGACGCTTCAGCCCCCCGTCCGCCACAATCCTGGAGACAATGCCGCCCTCCCCTATATCGAGGGAGCTCAGCACCCTCTCCTTTCCACCCGCGCAGCCGCTGCAAGAGATCGACATGGCTCATCCCCCCATTATGTTATAGTACTCTAACTCGTATCCGGGCCAGAAAAAGGGCCCCTCGGGGCCGCCCCCCCTCAGCAGGCGCCGTCCACCATCACCTTGAGCGCCATCCCCTGGCCTATGGCGAAGCGGGACTCCCCGACCTTCAGGAGGACGGGGCCCCCTCCGTTCTGCACGACCTGCACCTTCGCGCCCGGCACGATGCCCAGCTCGGAGAGCCGCCTGGTGCACTCCCCGCCGCCCGCGATGCGCGCCACCGTCACCTCGGAACCCTCGGACATAACGTTTATCGGACACATGAGAACCCCTCCTCTCACTGCGTAAGCCCGTCGGCCTCCGCCACCGGGCAGATCCACACCGACACCGCCTCGTTCCTTCGCAGGGCTGCCTCCCTGCCGTCCACCACGACTTCAAGTACGTCCCCCGACTGGGAGGCAGCGTAGCGACAGACCTCCGCTCCCGGCGCAAAGCCAGCGTCGAAAAGCTTTCGGCGCAGCAGCCCCCCCGCCGTCACCCGGGCGACTACCCCGCACCCGCCGTCGTCCAGCATCGACAGGGGCCTTGGAAACCTGCGCTCGTCCCCCATCGCGGAGAGGAGCTCGGCCACCCACGGCCTCCCCTCCCTGCGGGCGTTCACCAGGTAGTCCACGAACCCCAGGATTCGCCTCTCCGACTTCTCGTCCAGCTCGTGCTCCATCACGCAGGCCAGCGACATGGCCCGGTCGGGATCGAAGCCCAGCACTTCGTGAAACAGGAAGGACAGGTGCTCGTGCCTGCGGAAGATCTCGAGCGCGCGCCTCCTGCCCTCGTCGGTGAGCGACGGGACCCCGTAGCGCTCCTGCGTGGCCAGCGATGCGTCGACAAGCCTGCGAATCGCCGCGACGACAGTTGCCTTAGTCACCCCGAGGGCATTCGCCAGGTCGGTGACCGTCGCCTCCCTGCCGGAGACCTCTATTGCGAAGATCGCCTCGAGATAGTCCTCTATGCGCGACGATACCGACATGACCTCACCCCCCCGGAACTCCATTCAACCGTTTTGTTAGATGAATCATACACCACGAACGGGCGGATGTCAAGCGGTCGTCGGATCTAGAGATCGAGAGGATGAAAACAGGCGGCTCGGGAATGTCTACTATCGCAGGATATCCGGGTTCTCGCGAAGTAAAGACAGGCAGGCGTCGACCACGTCGTGCCCGAAGAGCGGCACCTTCGACGTGATCTCCTCGATTGCGGCGGCCAGGCCGAGGGCCGGCCTGTACGGCCTGTGGGCGGACATCGCCTCCACCACGTCGGCCACGGCGATTATCCTCGACTCCAGCAGGATGTCGCTCCCCCTCAGCCCCCTGGGGTAGCCGGAGCCGTCGAGCCTCTCGTGATGCTGGTAGGTCACCTCGGCCACGGGCCAAGGGAAGTCGACCCCGAGCAGTATCTCGTAGCCGGAGCGGGGATGCTCCTTCACCAGCTCGAACTCTATCCTCGAGAGCTTGCCCGGCTTGTTCAGGATCTCCCCCGCGACCTCTATCTTCCCCACGTCGTGCACCAGCCCCGCGACTCGCAGCCCCTCGCGACGGGCCTCGTCCAGCCCCATCCTCTCGCCCATCGCGACGGCGAGAGCGGCTACGCGCTCCTGGTGCTCGATGGTGAACGGGTCCTTCTTGCCAACGATCTTGCCCATCGTCCTCACCACGTCGAAGAAGACCTTGCGCAGATTGCGGTAGCCGGCCTTGGCCTCGCCCTCCGACTCCCAGCGGCTGGCCGACGCGGCCATCGAGTACGCCGCGCCTCGCAGCACCGCCACCTCGGAATCGGCGAGGGAGAACATCTTCTCCGGCAGACACATGGTCATGAAACCCCACAGCCCTCCCCTCATGCGAACCGGGAAGGCCATCACGGCGGGCGGGGCTTCGTGGCACTCCGGGCACCCGCATCCGGACAGGAGAACGTCCAGCTCTACGGCGTCGTAGACCTGTCCTCGGAATACCCTCCCGTTTGCAAGGGCGGACATGATGGGGCCATCATCCGCCAGGCGCACCCTGGCCCCGCGCAGGCGCCGCTCCCC
Organism: uncultured Synergistaceae bacterium; assembly: GCA_964458805.1. Lineage (GTDB taxonomy): Bacteria > Synergistota > Synergistia > Synergistales > Aminobacteriaceae > JAAYLU01. The sequence continues at coordinate 7,918 of CAYWKH010000014.1, read as the reverse complement.
TCCTTCGGCGACGTGGCAGCCTATCACCCCGGCATCGACGAAGCCACCCTCCCGCCGCAGCACCCTGAACAGTGCCGCCCGGCATGCGCAGACAGCGGAGGCCAGCAGCGAGAGGGCCCTTCGAAGCGCCTCCTCCCCCCTGTCGCCCGACAGGAGGACTCCCGAGGCCAGCGCGGCCGCGTCCACCAGGCGCGACTTGAGGCCCAGAAGCTCCACCGCCCTCTCCCTCTCCTCCAGCGTATGCGCGGTGGTCTCGTAAAGGCGGGCGTTCGCCAGGGCTATCGAGGCGGCCCCGGCGAACTGGTCCAGGTCGGACAGGAGGTCGTCGTCTATCTCCGGAAATACGTCCTGGTAGACGATCGACAGCAGGCCGAAGTAGACCTCCCCCCGGAACAGCGGAAGGCCGATGACGGTGCTGCACCTGTCGAGCCGCGGGTCTTCGATCCTCTTGACGTACTTTTTGTAATCCGCCACGACCACGCGCTCCCTTGTGCGAAGGACCTCGCCTCCCAGGCCGATGTCCGACGGCCTGGTCTCCCCCTCCAGCGCCTTCATCAGGCCGCGACCTACGACGATATTGTAGTGCTTTCCGTCCGGCGACAGCAGGGCAATCCTGCCGTGCTCGGAGCCTCCGAGCTTCATCGCGCCGTCCAGAATGCGCCCCAGCAGCCTGCCGGTGTCGGTCTCCTCGATCAGCGACAGGAACATGGAGTGAAGCAGCTTGAGGCGGTCGTTCAGCCGCTCCGCGGCAAGCTCCCTGCGCTTCAGCTCCGTTACGTCCACGTCGACCCCAAGGACCCTCGTCACCCTGCCGGAGTCGTCCCGCACGGGGTAGGCACGGGAGATCAGCCAGGATCTGGACCCTCCGCGGGCGGACTCGACGTCGCACTCCAGGGACTCGACCTCCCCCGACAGCAGCCTGCCCAGGTCCCTCTCCATGGCGCCCGGCAGCGACCTTGGCGTCTGCCTGTTCAGCCGCTCCCCCGGCCTCGCCGATGCCGGCTGCTCCGCCTCCGCCGAGTCCGCGTCGTCCGGCAGGTAGTCCCAGGTGGTTATCCTCGACTCGCGGAGCACGCGGGCAAGCCGCTCCTCGCTCACGCGAAGCCGGTCCTGGGCGGCCTTCCTCTCCGAGATGTCCACCAGGCTCGCCTGGTAGGCCAACGGCCTGCCCTCGGCGTCCCGGTGGAACACCGTGCGGTCCTCCACCCAGCGCTCCGTGCCGTCCGAGGAGGCAAGGCGGTACTCCATCACAATCTCCCGGTCGCGGCCCCCCAGGGCACCTGAGAAGGCCCTGCGAAGCCGGCCCGCATCCTTGCCATGGACGATCGAATAATAGGGGAGCGATCCGCCTGTCAGGTCGTCGGCGGAGACCCCGAGCGCCGACACGTTCTTCGTCACGAACGCCACTTGGTGATCCTCGGTCGGGGGACTCCACATGACGACCGCCGGGGAGTGGGCGAATACCTGGTCCAGAGTTGGCGACATATCTCCTAGTCCACCTCCAGCGGGGCCTATTGCTCCGCGAAAAATTCGGGGCGCTCGGCGAAGAGCGCAAGGCACGCGTCGACGACCGCCGGGTCGTAGAGCGCTCCCCGATTCTCTCTTATCTCGTCGAGGGCGGCGTCCAGTCCAAGCGACGGTCGGTAGGGGCGGTGCGACATCATCGACTCGACCACGTCCGCCACCGCGACTATGCGCGCCTCCTCCAGGATGGATTCCCCCTTCAGCCCGTTCGGGTAGCCGGAGCCGTCCATCCTCTCGTGGTGCTGCAGGGCGATCTCCGCGACCGGCCAGGGGAAGTCCACCTCGCTCAATATGTCGTATCCCGACTGGGCGTGGGTCTTGATCAGTTCAAATTCAAGCCTGGACAGCCTCCCCGGCTTGCTGAGTATCTCCCCCGGGATCTCGATCTTTCCGATGTCATGCACAAGTCCGGCGATGCGCAGTCCCTCGCGGCGCTCCTCCGGCATCCCGAGCCTGCCGCCGAGTTCGCAGGCCAGGGCGGCCACCCTCTCCTGGTGCTCTATCGTGTAGGGGTCCTTCTTGCCGACTATCTGGCCCATAGTCCTGATCACGTCCACGAAGGTCTGCCTAAGCTTCTCGTAGCCCCTGCCGACCTCGCGCTCCGTATCCCAGCGGATCACGGAGGCGGCCATGTTGTAGGCGGCGGTCCGCAGCACGTCGATCTCGTCGAGCTCGAAGGGGGGCCGTTCTTCAATGTAGAACAGGGTCAACACCCCCCAGAACTCCGAGCGGATGAACACTGGAATTATGGACATCGTGACCGGGAAGTTCTGAGCGTCGGGAATGTTGAACTCCGCCGTGGGCAAGACCACGCCGTGGAAGGGCATCCCTGCGGAGAGGGAATCGTAGATCGGGGAAAAATCTGCGCCCCATGGCACGTGCTCCAGGACGGGGAACGAATCCGTGCTCCCCTCTTGCACGGGCGACAGGGCGAGCAGGTCGGCATAGAGCGCCCCGTCCGGATACAGCGCGTTTCGGTATAGGGCTGTCCTGTCGGCGCCAGCCGCCCTCCCCACTGATCGAAGGGCGAGCGAAAGCGCACCTTGTCCGGACTCTCCGGAGAGCAGAAAGTTGGCCCCCCTCGCCGCGGCCTCGGCCAGCACCTGGTGCGACCGCAGCCTCAGCTCCGCCCTCTCCCTCTCCTCGACCTCCCGCCGAGCCTCCTCGTACAGACGGGCGTTCTCGAGGGCGATGGAGGCCGCAGCCGCGAACTGGTCGAGCAGGGCCAGGGTGGACTCCTCCAGCCTCATCGGCTCGCCGACGGACATGACGGCTATCGCGCCGATCCGGTAGCCGCCCCTCTGCAGGGGGATGCAGACCACCGTCGCCACGTCCTTGAGCTCCTCGGCTTCGATGCGATCCGGGTAGAGCCGGTAGTCCTCTATCACTACCCTGCGCCCCTGCCTCAGGACCTCGCCGAACACTCCCGCGGAGACCGGTATCCTGAATCCTTCGAGCCCGCTGCAGGAACCGACCGTGGAGACGTTGCGGATATACACATCATCCTCGATGACCCCGATGATCCCGTTGGACGCGCCGGCGAACTCCACCGCCTTCTCCAGCACTCTGCGCACCAGGGTGCCGGTATCCAGCTCCTCCATGAAGGCAAGGGACATCCCGTGCAACAGCGACAGCCGCTGGCTCTGCCTGACCAGCTTCTCCTCGGCCTGCTTCAGCTCGGTGATGTCGACCGTGACCCCCTGCAGCCTCAGCAGCCTGCCGTCCGCGTTTCTGACCGGGAAGCCCTTGGAGTAGATCCACATCACCGAGCCGTCGCCCCTCTTTGCGCGCAATTCGTTCTGGAAGACCGCCGCCCTGCCCTTCACGGCATCGTTCCACAGACTCTCATGCCTGTCGCGGTCCTCGGGGAGTATGATCCTGTCCCAAAGCTCCTCTCTCGAGACGGGCATCTCCCCCTCCTCCATGCCGAACAGAGAGGCCCTCCCGCCGCCCGTTATCTCGTCCGTCTCGGGGGAGTACTCCCACACCCCGATCCTGGCCAGGGCGAGCACCCTCTCCAGGCGCTCCTCGCTGTAGCGGAAGCGCAGCTCCATCATCTTCCTGTCGGTTATGTCCATGATGCAAGACTGGTAGAGCAGGGGCTTCCCTTCCGGGTCGCGGTGGAACGACACCTGGTCCTCCACCCAGCGGACCTCGCCCGATCCTGTGACGATCCTGTAGTCCATGGTAAGCGAGCCGAGCCCGTCGGCCAGGGCCGCCGTGAACGAGGAGGCAACCCTGTCGCGGTCGTCCGGAAACAGGATCGATTCGAACGGCACCCTCTCCATGACGAGATCCGGCACCGAATAGCCAAGGCGGCTTATGTTGGTCGTAACGAAGTCGACCGGGCGGCTCGCCAGCGGCTCGCCCCACATGACGATCACCGGGCTGGCCGTGATGATCCTGTCGACGTCGAACACTTCTCCCGGCAACATCCTTCATCCCCCTTTCGACGCAAGACCTCGCACTGGACTCAGAGGACGATCCTACCATTACTGAACACTTTTTATTTTAAGCTATTACGCTGGTTTTGAACAGGCCGGGCAGATAACTGATATAATGTAGCAACGATTTTAATTCATATTTTGGGGGTATCCCGATGTCCGCTCGCGACGAGTCTCCTGTGCTCTATTTTTCGGCCTACGCGGCCCTTTACATAGTCTGGGGGTCCACCTACCTGGCCATCCGCTTCACGGTGGAGACCATACCCCCCTTCATCAGCGGCGCCCTGCGATTCCTGCTGGCCGGGGGCATACTTGTGGCATGGTGCCTGGCCAAGTCGCCGGAGCGGCCAACCCCGGGCGGGTTCGTCGCGGCGTTCAAGGTCGCGGCCATCATGCTGCTGGGCGGGTACGGCGGGGTCGTGTGGTCGGAGCAGACAGTGTCCTCGTCGCTGGCCGCGCTGGTGATAGCTATCGAGCCACTGTGGATAGTCCTGCTCGACTGGCTCTTCTTCAAGTCCCGAAGACCCACCCCGCTCGAGAGCCTCGGGATATCACTCGGCTTCGGCGGCACGGTCTTCCTGGTGCTGTCGCAGTCGGGCTACTCGATCTCCCTAGACAGCGCCGACAGCGTCGGGATGCTGGTGCTGCTCGTGGCAACCTTCAACTGGAGCGTCGGGGCGCTCTACTCCCGCAGGGCGCCGATAGCCAAGTCCAGCGCGCTGGCGGCCGGGATGCAGATGACCGCCGGAGGGTGCCTGCTCCTGCTCGCCTCCTTCGCAGCCGGGGAGCCGTCCCGCATCGCGCTCGACGCGGTCACCCTCAAGTCCGCGCTATCGCTGGCCTACCTGGTGGTCTTCGGGTCGCTGGTGGGGTACACGGCCTTCATCTGGCTGCTGAAGGTGGACAGGGCCTCAAGGGTGGTCACCCACACGTTCGTGAACCCGATAGTCGCCATCATCCTGGGCTGGTCACTGGGCGACGAGGCGATAAGCGGGGGAATGCTTGCGGCGTCGGCGGTGATCATACTGTCGGTGATGATCATCATCAGGTGCGGACTGAAGGAGGACGCCCCTGTCCAGTGACAGCGACCGGGACGGAGACGGGAAAGGCCGCCGCGGGAGGCAGTTCATCCCTTCCGCGGCGGCCTTCGCAGTCGCGCGAGCGTTCGTCGTCAGGGGGTCCTGATCTCGGCAAGCATCTCGTCGAGGAGGCGCTTGACCTCCTCCGCCTCCGACTCGTACTTGGCGACCATTTCCTGCCGCTTCTCCTCCGGGATCGACTCGGCGGCCGGGTCCTCCAGCAGGTATTTCCTCTTCTTCTCGAGGATTCGAAGAAGCTCCTCCCTGTCCTTGAGCAGCTTCTGCCACTCCAGATAGCTCTGCTGATCGTCGTTTTCCTTTAAGAAAGCTCTGCTCATGCCCACCCTCCTCTCAGCCACGCGAAAGACGCAACACGACGCAAGGCTCGTCAAAAAGTCGGGCACGCCGCGTGATGGCTGGCATGCCGCATGCCATATTATCTCCCATTTGCCGGATTATTACAAGCACGGCTCTCGAGGTCCAGCAGCGCCCTCTTGAGGTCCAGACCGCCGCCGTAGCCGCCCAGCCTGCCCCCGGTGTTGATCACGCGGTGGCACGGGATGAAGATCGCTATAGGGTTCCTCGCGTTGGCCGTGCCGACCGCGCGGCAGGCCCTCGGGCTCCCGACCGCACCGGCCAGCTCCTTGTAGGTGGTCACGGTCCCGTAGGGGACCTTCAGGAGCTCCTGCCACACCCTCTTCATGAAGGACGTCCCCTCGGGCCTCATCGGGAGGTCGAACTCCCGGAGCTTTCCGTCCAGGTAGAGCTCCAGCTGGCGGAAGGCCTCGCGCACCACCGGACTCTCCCTCTTCGCGAAGCCGTCGAGCAACGCGGTCGTCGACGGCAGGTGCAGGCGAGTGATGAAACCACCGTCCCCCTCTATCGCAATCCTGCCTATCGCAGTGCTTCGGACGCAGAGCATGATTCACTACCTCCTCCATCCGGGCGGCCTCGCGGTCGCCGGGTCAGTGTGTCGCCGCCGGGGGCAAGCCCCGGCACTTCAATCTATTACACCACTCCGGCGGAAATATCAACCTCCAAAAGGGGTATTGACAGGGCTGCCCTTCCATGATAATGTCGCCTCATGAGAAAGATTGCGCAGAACCCCGACCGTATTCAGAATTCAATGAACATGTGGTGGTGGTGGCCCTAGGGTCCCGCCGCCTTTGACCTGTCTTTCGGGGGCCGCGGGAGAAGACTTTTCCTGCGGCCCTTTCTGTATGGTTTTTCAAGGGCCGTCTTGACGACGGCCCTTTTTGTTTTTTCATATTTACAGCATATTTCAAAACACAGGAGGAGAAGAAGATGACACAGGCGGGCATTGGACAGACGAAGCGCGGTTACTACGGGGAATACGGCGGCAGGTTCGTGCCGGAGGGGCTGGCGGGCCTGCTGGCGGAACTGGAGAGGGCCTTCGACGACGCGGTTCGCGACGGGGCCTTTCAGAAGGAGCTGGACAGGCTGCTTAAGGATTACGTCGGCAGACCTTCGGCCATAACCGAGTGCGCGAACCTCGCCGAAGAGCTAGGCGGAGGACGCCTCTTCCTCAAGAGGGAGGACCTCAATCACACTGGCGCACACAAGATCAACAACGCGCTCGGACAGGCTCTGCTGGCTAAAAGAATGGGCAAGACCCGCCTGATCGCGGAGACGGGAGCTGGAATGCACGGAACCGCCAGCGCCACCGCTGCGGCGCTCATGGGGATGGAGTGCGCGGTCTACATGGGGGCGGTCGACGTGGAGCGCCAGGCGCCGAACGTCTCGCGCATGAGGGCGCTGGGCACCGAAGTACACCCCGTTCACGACGGGCAGGCCACCCTCAAGGAGGCGGTGGACGCGGCCCTCGGCGCCTGGATTGAGGACACCGACGCCTTCTACCTGCTGGGCTCGGTAGTGGGCCCCGCCCCCTACCCGGAGATAGTGCGCTACTTCCAGAGCGTGATCGGGCGCGAGGCCAGGGCGCAGATGCTCGAGCGCGAGGGGCGTCTTCCCGACGAAGTGGCGGCTTGCGTAGGGGGCGGAAGCAACGCGATGGGGATCTTCTCCGGCTTCCTTGACGACCGGGAGGTCGCGCTGACCGGGGTAGAGCCGGCCGGGAAGGGACTCCAGTTCGGCATCGGGGCGCACGCCGCCACCCTGTGCGCGGGGACTCCGGGAGTCGTGCACGGCTTCAATACCTACGTGCTTTTCGACGACAAGGGGGAGCCTGCGCCCGTCCACTCGATCGCGGCAGGGCTGGACTACCCCGGCGTCGGCCCGGAGCACTCCTACCTCAAGGACACCGGAAGGGCGAAGTACGTCTCCGTGACGGACAGGGAGGCGCTGGACGCATTCGCCCGCCTGAGCAGGAAGGAGGGGATCATCCCTGCGGTGGAGAGCAGCCACGCCCTGGCATACGCGATGAAGCGTCTTCCGGAGATGCGCGGGGACCAGATTCTGCTCGTGAACCTGTCGGGCAGAGGCGACAAGGACCTGGAGACGGTCCTGCCCATGCTGGGGCTGTAATCAACGGGGCGCGGCCGGTATCCCGCCGGCCGCGCCCGCCTCCCGCGGCAAGCCCGCCTCCGAACAGCGACGCCCCCTGCCACTCTTGCAACTTTTTCCACCCGCATCGAACACGCAAGTGCGAATCATGGTACAATAACGGAATTTCAGAAACACGCCTGCGGCGTGCACCGCAAGCATCCCGGCGCAAGGGACTGCTTCGTTCCGATGCATGGGGGAAACTCGGTCGGCGAGTTGTTTCCTTCGATCTGCCGATGCGCAGGGTTATAATATGTGGAGAGTGCGGCTTTACGTTCTTAATCCGAGGAAAGATGTCAAGTCCATTTTAGTGTGTAAATTGGCCTTCGGTCATTTTCATGCAGCCGC
>CAYWKH010000013.1:16278-29171 GCA_964458805.1 uncultured Synergistaceae bacterium | reverse complement strand
CGGCAGCCGCCGAGCCTGCGACTCCTCCCAGCAGCACGTACCACGCCCCCGGCAGATGCTTCCACGCGAGAAAGGCGGTCCCGGCCGATACAAGCCAGGGGAGGACATCCCTCTTTCCGCGCCACATGTTGACGGCAAGAGCCGTGAACAGGGCGGTGAAGGCGAAGTCCAGCGCGTACTTCTCCGGGTTCTCGAGCGTGAAGCCCAGGCTGTGGCCTACCATGACGCTGAAGAACCAGAAGAGACCGACGCAAACCCCCCCTCCCACCAGGTGGTCCACCGTCACCTCGTTCTTCCTCCACTCCGCCATCGTGACCGCCCAGTTCTCGTCGGTCACCAAGTGCACTCGCCATGCCCTGCCCAGCCAACCGAGCTGCTCCATAAGCGGCGCGACCGCCGCGGTCAGCAGGAAGTAGCGCACGTTGACTACGGCCGCGGCCACCGCCATCTGCCACACCGGAAACTCGCCGTTCCACATCCCCACGATGAGGGCCTGCGCGGAGCCGGAAAAAACTGCTACGTTCATAAGGGCGAGCACGGGCAGGGAGAGCCCGGTCTCGGCGCACAGCACCCCGAAGACCAGTCCGTAAGTGAGCACGCCGAGGCCTGCCGGGACCGACGCCCTGAACCCCTTATAAAAGTCACCGCCTTTGTCGAACACCAACCAGCCACCTCCGGCCTCGCGCAATTTCATACCTCTTTTCCAAATCTGTCGAAACGGTATCCCGCGCCGTGCACCGTGCACAGGAAGCGCGGCCTGGACGGGTCGTCCTCGATCTTCTGGCGCAGTCGCACTACGTGCTGGTCCACCGTGCGGGTGGTCACGTCGCAGTCGATGCCCCACACCTCGTCCAGGAGGTCGGCGCGCGAGAGCACCCTGCCCTCGCTATCGGCCAGGCAGCGAAGCAGTGCGGCCTCCTTGGGGGTCAGCGGGAACTCCGTGTCCCCCTTCCACCCGGTCATGCGGTCAAAGTCGACCCTGACATCCCCGAAGGAGAGATGTCCGGCATCCCGGCCGCGGGGCGCCCTGGACAGCGCGCCCCGGCGCAGGGCGGAGCGAACCCTGGCCAGCAGCTCGTCCATGCCGAACGGCTTCACCATGTAGTCGTCCGCGCCCAGCTCAAGCCCCACAACCTTGTCGACCTCCCTGCCCTTCGCCGTTAGCATGACCACGGGCGTTACGCGATCCCCGATCCTTATCTCCCTGCACACGTCGTAGCCGTTCATTCCGGGCATCATGACATCAAGGATCACGAGGTCCGGGCTGAAGTCCCGGTACATCTCGAGGGCGGCGACCCCGTCTGCGGCGGAGGCAACCTGGTACCCCTCGCTCTCGAGCAGGTCGGACACTCCGGTCCGAATAGCGGCGTCATCCTCGGCGATCAGAATGCGTTCTTTCATCCGGGTCCTCCTCCTTGTTAAACAGACGCGTCCCGCACCAGGGGAATGGCCAGGGAGAAGACGCTTCCTCCCCCCTCGCGCGGGGCGTAGCAGACGTCGCCGCCATGGCGCCGGGCGATCGTACGGGCGATGTACAGTCCGAGCCCCGCGCCGCTCTTCGAAGCCGTGAGCGAGTCGTCCCCCCTGAAGAACTCCTGAAATACCCTCCCCCTATGCGACTGGGTGATCCCGGGGCCCCTGTCCATGACCTCGACTACGGCCTGACCGCGGTCGCGCACGCACCGTACCTGGATCTCTCGTCCCTGGCCCGAGTATTTCTCGGCGTTGGAGAGCAGGTTCATGACAACCTGCCTCAGCGCCCCGGGGTCGCCCAGTACGACAGCCGGCCCGTCGGCGCTGAAGGAACAGGTGAAGCCGTTGCCCGACAGTCCCGGGTTCATCTGCAGGGCGGTCTCCCTTGCCAGCTCGGCGAGGTCGAGCGGCTCGAGGCTCGAGGTTCCGCCGCCGTCGCGGGAGAAGGAGAGCACGTTCTCCACCAGCCTTGACAGGCGCTCCGCCTCGGACACCATCGTCCGAAGGTAATCCCTCCGCTTCTCCTCGTCCTTCAGCCTGCCCGACTGGAGCATCTCCGCGAACAGCCTGATGGAGGTCAGGGGCGTCTTCAGCTCGTGGGAGACGTTGGCGACGAAGGTGGTCTTTCTGCGGGCCAGCCTCATCTCGGACGTCAGGACCCGGATGATGACGGCGCCTCCCACGGCTATCACGAAGAAGAGGGCCCCCACCATCATCCATACGGCGCGCTCCGCCACTCGCGCCCTGGACTCCGCCTCCGAGGGGTCGGTCAGCCACGCCCCGGCCTCCCACCCGGGCAGGCGCGGGGATATCTCCCTCGCGACGAAGGGCAGCCGCCATTCGGGCAGCTCCCTGACGGCCGGCACCACGAGGGGGTCGCTCCTCTCGTCGAGCACCGTCAGGATTCGCGTCCCGGTCAGTATCTCCGGGATAACACCGACAATCCTGTCCCTGACCGCGTCCCCGTCCAGCAGGAAGCCCGCGACCGTTCCGTCCGCGCGCTCGCTCCAGAAGAGCAGCTCCATTCCATCGTCCGTGATCCTGGGGAGTATTCCAGAGCCCGACTCCGCGCGGAGTTCTTCGAAGCTCCTGCCCCTGGACACGGTCCTTGAGGCCTCCGTCTTCTCCTCGTCGACCAGGGGCGCAGGCGCAACGGGGACGACGTTCCTCTGCATCAGCTCGAACCCCTCGCGCTCCGCCCTCCTGAGGACCTCGTCTCGAAGCGCCGAGTCGGCTGTTATCATGCTCTCCGCCACCTGCCTCTCGGTCCCGGGGGCCGCGGCGAGGTCATGGAGTTCCCTGCGGTATACCCCCGCTATGCCCTCGAAGAAGGGAATCTCGGCCTGTCCCCTCAGGAACGGCCCGAACGAGGCCAGTAGCCTGCGACCGGCCGAGCCGGAGTTCGCGGAGATGAACAGCTTTCCTCCCGACACCAGGAAGGGGCAGTCCGTCAGCCGCCCTCCGCCGGACCAGCCTTCGAAAAGGGAGGGGTTGGAGGGGATCTCCGACGCCTCCCCCTCCAACTCCCCCTCGATCGTGTCAAGCAGGTCAGCAACCCTGTTCGCGGCCAGGTTGACCTCCGACATCAGAGATACCTCAAGTCGTCGGCTCACCAGCAGAGCCTCTCTGTCGGCCGCCCTGAGGGCGAGCATGCTCAGCACTACGCTCGGCAGGATAACCACCGACAGAAAGATGATCACCAGCGACAGAGATGTCGGTATCCCGGCCAGACCCGGCCTTGTCCTGCTCACCAACAACCGCCCCCCGTCTCGCGCTCCGTCAAGTATACCAGTTTTCCTCCTTCTATTATGCGCTACTCGTCCTCCGAGCTCTCGGCATAGTCGTCGGACACCACCTCGTCACCGTCGGCCTCGTCCCCCTCCTCGACGCGCGTCTGCTGATTCTTGAGAATGTAGGCCTCGTTGAGCATCTCCTTTCTCTTCTCGTTGGAGAGTTCGCCGCTGGATGACAGGCTGTCGGCCAGCTCGTCGAACACCTCGGACTCCCTCATCATCGCGGGCGCCGCTTCGCCGGCCGCCGGGGCGATCGTCATCAGCTGCAACTTTCTTTCGCCCAGGATACGGGCAGCCTCTTTCGCCTTGCCCTCGTCGGCCAGCCGGACCGCCTCCTCCCTGATCTCGGCGTTCCTGGCCATCGCGGCCTGGGAGACTATCTCGGGGTTGCGGCTCTTCTCGACCTCCGCGGAATCCCCGGTGAACGCGATATTCAGGGTTGCGGCCCTGCTTATCCTCTCGCCGCTCTCCGGGTCCAGAAACTCCAGGACCACTTCGGCGACCTCCGCGGTCGTGCCGTCGCCGCCTTCGGGCAGCTCCAGCTCGAACAGCGCGTATTTGTCCGAGCTGTACAGGTTGTCTATCATGACCTCCAGGGTCTCGCCATCCAATTCGCCGGCGCGTCCTATAGTCCTCCCGGGGCGCGCTCCGCCGCGGCCGTGCACCGTGACGCGCATCTTCCTCGCGGTCAGGGTGACGGCGTCCTCCATGTCGCGCGCAAAAATATCGCGCAGCATCCTCGAGTTGCGGGCAAAGTAGGCGTTGCCCCCGCTCTCGGCAGCCAGGGCCGTCATGAGGTCCTCGTTGTAGTCGAGCCCCAACCCTATCGTAGTTATCGTCATCTCGTTTCGCGCAAGTTTCCTTCCCAGCGCCGCCAGTTCCCTGGTGGTGGAGGGGCCGACGTTGGCTATGCCGTCGGACAGCATGACTATGCGCGGTATGAAGCCCTCCCTGACGAACGACTCAAGCTGCTGCGCGCCCAGGACTACCCCGTCGTACAATGCTGTCATCCCCTCCGGCCGTATCCTTGAGATCCCTCTGGCGAAAACCGGCTCCCTGTCCCCTCTTCCAACCGACCGCGCCCTGACCGCCACCCCCGCCCCGTCGGAGTAGACCACCACCGTGGCAATGTCGTTCGGGTCCAGCATCCTCAGGGCCTCCAGCGCGCCGAGCTTGGCGTTCTCCATCTTCCCGTCGGAGGCCATGGAGCCCGACTTGTCGAGCACCAGCGCCACCGCGAGCGGGGCGCGGGCTGCGACCTCGCCCCTTTCGGGCCTCACGAGCACGCGCACTATCACCTTCCTGCCCTCTCCGGCCATGACCACCGGAGTGTCGGCGTCCACCTCGAATGCCACCCTGCCCGCGTCCGCCCAAGCCGCCGTGCCTACCGACAGCAGCAACACAAGGAGCAACCCGGCGTAAAACTTTGTGCAACTAGCTCTGTTCATCATATCAACCACCTCCAGGATGTAAGTATGCCCGCCTGCCCGAAAAGAGTGTCAGGGGGGCGTCAGGGAGCTGTAAAGAGTTTGTAAAAAACTCCGCCTGCCATCCAGCGAACCTGGCAGACCGCGAACGCGGCGACCTGGCCCCCCGTATTGCACAAATCGCCCTCTTTTGTTAGAGTATCATGTAAGTGACAATTCAGCTTTTTTTAACATGCCTGTTGGACACGGGGGGAGGGGGTTGCGTCATCTATCTAAAATACGCTTGAACAGGCGGTTTTCATGTATGCGTCCGCGGAATCCGGTTTTTGCGTGTCGCAACCGGGAGTTGTACTTGCAGAAAAGGAACGGAGGTATTGTAAATGATCGCTCGCTCCATGAATACCCGCGCCCGGAGGACCTCCCTGACCGCGGCGGTCCTCTGCGGTATGTTGTTCGTCCTCGGCCTGGCCACGGCGGCCGCTGCGGAGCCCACGCTCCTCGAGATGTTCGAGATAATCAAGAACAAGGAGTTCGTCGACCTTACCCATACATTCGACACCAACATCCCGCACTGGCCCGGCTTCCCCGAGGAGAAGAGGGAGACCATCTACTGGTACGACAAGGGGGTCGGCACCATGGGGCACGGCTTCTTCGCCCAGGTGTTCTGCCACGTGGGCCAGTGGGGCACCCACGTCGACGCCCCCGCCCACTTCGTCCAGGGGAAGAGGACGCTTGACCAGATAGATGTCAAGGAGATGTTTCTCGAGCTCGTGGTCATCGATGTCCACGAGAAAGTGGAGAAGGATCGCGACTACATGCTGACCGTCGAGGACATCAAGGACTGGGAGAAGAAGTACGGCCCCGTCCCGGAGGGGTCCTTCGTGGCGATGCGGACCGACTGGTCGAAGAGGTGGCCCGAGAAGTCGGCCATGCAGGAGGCCGACGAGGAAGGGGTAATCCACTACCCCGGCTGGGGGATCGACGCCATGAAGTACCTGTTCGAGGAGAGGAAGATAACCGCCTGCGGACACGAGCCGACGGACACCGACCCTGGCGTGCTCACTTCGAAGGGGGACTACACCTGCGAGACCTACGTGCTGGCACAGGACAAGTACCAGGTGGAACTGATGGCCAACCTCGACAAGGTGCCGGAGCACGGCGCCCTGGTGGTCGTGGCATTCCCCAAACCATACTTCGGCTCCGGGTTCCCGGCAAGGGTGTTCGCGATACTGCCGTAGGGCAGCGACTGCGACGAGAGATTACGCCGGGGCGCGCCCGCCCCGGCGTTCTTCCCGCCGCTATATCCTCCTGGCCCCGTCCCCGGACTCGCTCCGTAAGAAGGAGCAGTCGTAGCCGATGTACCTCCTGTAGCGCTCCCCGGTGAACCTCATGAAGTCCTCCGCCCCGTCCCTGTGCACTATGGCGAGGGCACAACCGCCGAAGCCGGCCCCGGTTACCCTCGCACCGAGGCACTCCTCCCTCTGCCAGGACAGCTCAGCGATGCAGTCGAGCTCCCTGCCTGTGCTCTCGTAGTCGAACTGCAGGGACAGGTGCGACTCGTTCAGCAGTTTACCGAACAGGTCCAGGCGTCCGGCTTCGAGGGCGCTCGCCGCATCGAGGACACGCGCGTTCTCGAGAACCGCATGCCGGGCGCGCCTCCTGCGGACAGGATCGCTTATCGCGTCCGACCATCGCTCGAACTCCCCGGGGGAGAGGTCGCACAGGGAGGATGCCAAGGCCCCGGCGCGCCGCATGTCGGCCAGTGCCCTCTCGCACTCGTCGCGCCTGAGGTTGTAGTTGGACTCGACCAGGGTGCGTCTCTTGTTCGAGTTCACGAGTATGATCTCGTGCTCGCCGAGGTTCAGGGGGATGAAACGCCTCTCCAGAGTAGCGCAGTCCAGGAGGAGGGCCGAGCCTGCGCGCCCTAGCGCCACGGCGAACTGGTCCATTATGCCGGAGTTCACACCGATGAAGGAGTTCTCGACTCTCTGCCCCAGCGCGGCCATCCTCGCGCGCCCCTCGTCGCCCCCCAGCCCCAGGGAGAAGATGCCGGACAGCGCGACAGCGGTGACCATCTCGAGCGACGCAGACGACGAGAGCCCCGCGCCGACCGGCATATCCCCAGCGACCGCCATCTCGAACCCGGAGTCCACGGGGAGACCGTCGTCGCGGAGGACCTTGACCACCCCCTTGGGGTAGTTCGCCCAGCCGTGGGCCGGGTCGTTCACGATCCCGGAGACGGGGCAGCTCACCACGCCAGCGCCCGGAAAGTCGGCGGAGTACAGCCTCATCTGTCCGTCGGCCCTCCTGCGGACGGCCGCGCAGGTGCCCATTGTCAGGGCGCAGGGGAGCACGTGTCCACCGTTGTAGTCGGTGTGCTCGCCTATGAGGTTCACCCGTCCGGGGGCGAAGAATACATCGCACCCGGACGGGTCGCCGAAGACCCTCTCAAAAAGCGCTATCGACTTGCTTCTGCTCATCGCGCGGCGTCACTTCTTGGCGATGTACTTCCTGATGTCGAACGCGACCGCCGCGACTATGATAAGACCCTTTACTATGAGCTGCCAGTAGGGGTTGACGCCTATGAAGGTAAGTCCGTAGTTTATGACCCCGAAGATCAGGACCCCCGCGATGACCCCGGGCACGGTACCGACTCCGCCGGTGGTGGACACTCCCCCCACGACGCAGGCCGCGATGGCGTCGAGCTCGTACATGTTGCCGTAGTTGTTGGTGGCGCCCCCGGTCCGCGCGGCCTCGAGGACCCCGGAGACTCCGTAGAGCGCACCTGCTATCGCGTACAGGATTACGATGGTCAGCACCACGTTGACCCCGGATACTATGGCGGCGTCCCTGTTGCCCCCGATGGCGTACATGTTCATGCCCA
Source organism: uncultured Synergistaceae bacterium (assembly GCA_964458805.1). Taxonomy (GTDB): domain Bacteria; phylum Synergistota; class Synergistia; order Synergistales; family Aminobacteriaceae; genus JAAYLU01. The sequence goes on along the minus strand of CAYWKH010000013.1, from coordinate 21,594 downwards.
GCTGGGTCTTGTTGAACAGGGTCCAGACGACCACCGCCACCACCAGGGCTATGATTATTATGATCGGCACGTCGAATACGCGCCCGGATCCGAGGAACGTGAAGTCCGGGCGCAGCCCCCCTATCGGCTGCGAGTTGTTCGGGGCCATATCGAAGTAGATCGAGTTTATACCGTAGACCACCACCATGGTGCCGAGCGTGGTTATGAACGGCGGTACCTGGAGCTTTGCGACTATTAGTCCGTTTATCATCCCGAACAGCATGCAGGCGATCACCGCGAGCAGGATGGGCAGGAAGACGGGAAGATGAGGCAGGTCCGGGTAGAATCTCCTGGCGTACTCGGGTATCTGCATCATCGACGCCGATATAACCGCGGCGAAACCTACCATCCTGCCGGATGACAGGTCAACTCCGCCGGTAATAAGGATGAAGGCCACTCCCAGCGCCATGATCGCGCGGGTCGAACTCTGCATCAGCACGTCCCTCAGTATAGCGAAGGAGAGGAAGCGCGGGTCCACCGTGGCTATGACCAGCACAAGCACCACCAGAACGACGAATATGGCGTTCTGCGAGAGAAAATTCAGAGATGATCCGATTATCGATTTTTTAGGCTCCATTGGAATGTCCTTCCTCCCTCATGGACTCCGGCTACGCGACGAACTTCGTGGCGAGCCGCATAATCTCCTCCTCCGAGGTATCCGACGTCTTCACCACTCCCGCAAGGCGCCCCTCGCTCATGACCATGATCCTGTCGGTCATGCCCAGAAGCTCCGGCATCTCCGACGAGATCATTATTATGCTCTTGCCCTGCGCGGCGAGGTCGGACATTATGGAGTATATCTCGTACTTCGCTCCCACGTCGATGCCTCGGGTCGGTTCGTCGAGGATGAGGATGTCCGGGTCGATCAGCAGCCACCTTGCGAAAAGGACTTTCTGCTGGTTGCCGCCGGAGAGGTCTCGTATCAGGCTCCTCGGCGAGGGGGTTTTGACCGAGAGCTTGTCGATGCTGTCGCGCGCGTCCCTGCGCATCCGCCTGTGCTCCAGCAGCCTCATGCGGCCGACGTAGGAGCCCAGGTTCGCCGCGAGCAGGTTGAACTCCACCGTCAGCACGGGGAAGATACCGGTTGCGCGGCGCTCCTCGGTAAGGAAGGCGAGGCCGCGGCGCTTTGCCTTGATCGGGGTGGAAAGGTCGGCCTCTCCTCCACCGATCATCACCCTCCCCGAGGCCAGGGAGCGAAGGCCGAACAGGGCCTCCATCGCCTCGGTCCTCTGCGCCCCGACCAGCCCGCCCACCCCGAGGATCTCGCCCCGCCGCAGCGTGAACGACACATCGCGGAAGGACTTGGCGTGGGTGGACGTGAGGCCGCTAACTTCGAGCACCGCCTCGTCCGCCGGCTCGTTCTTCCTGGGGGGGAAGCGATTCGTTATCTCGCGCCCGACCATCCGCGATATAATGAGGTCGGTGGTCAGCTCGCCCGCAGGCCAGGTCCCGACCTTGCGGCCGTCGCGCATTATCGTGACGTCGTCCGCTATCTCGAGTATCTCCTCCATCTTGTGGGATATGTATATTATGGATATCCCCCGGCTCCTGAGCCCTCGGATGATGTCGAACAGGCGACTCACCTCGTGGCCGGTGAGCGACGAGGTGGGCTCGTCCATCACAATTATCCGGGCGTTGTAGGAGACCGCCTTGGCTATCTCCATCGACTGGATTCGCGAGACCGACAGGGTGCGGACCAGGCTTCGCGGGTCGATGTCGAGCTCCAGCTCCTCCATGAGCTCCCTGGTCTTCCTCTCCATGGTCCCCCTGTCGATGAAGCGGATGCCTCCGACCTTTCTCAGCGGAGCGCGCCCGAGCCAGATGTTCTCCATCACCGAGCGGGCAGGTATGGGGTGAAGCTCCTGGTGTATCATGGAGATGCCGAGGTCCAGAGCCTCGCGCGAGCTTCCGATCGTCACCGGCGCCCCGTCCAGCAGGACCTGCCCCTCGTCCAGGGTGTACAGTCCGAAAAGGCACTTCATGAGGGTGGACTTGCCCGCGCCGTTCTCGCCCATGAGCGCGTGAACCGTCCCGGGGCGTACCTGCAAAGTAACGTCGCGAAGCGCCTGCACACCCGGGAAGGCCTTGGAGACGCTCCGCATCTCCAGCGAATATGTATCCTTCCGTTCCTCCACTAGACGCACCTTCCCTTCGCACTTTTCGGGCGTCGGAGCGCCGGGCCTCGCGGCGCAGAAAGAAAGGGGGCGCAAGCCCCCTTTCCTCGTTTCGCCCGATAATAACCTACTTGAACTCCGCGACGTTCTCCAGGGTCACCTTCTTGTACGGGACCCACACGTACTGCCCGTCCGTGATCTCGTACCCCGCGTTCTCCGAAGTCGGGGTCTCGCCCTTGGCGAGCAGGAAGGAGAGGTTGAACGTGGCTACGCCCTGGTTGACCGCGTCGTTGAGGACCGTCCCAAGAAGCGTCCCCTCCTCGAGGGCCTGGATCGCCGGGGCAGTGGCGTCGACTCCCACCACCGGCATGAACTTGCCGTCCTTGAAGTAGCCGGCGGCCTTGAGGGCCTCGATCGCACCAAGAGCCATGTCGTCGTTGTTCGCGAAGACAGCCTCTATCTTGTCGCCATGCGCGGCGAGGAAAGCGGCCATCTTCTCCTGCCCCCTCACCCTGTCCCAAAGCCCTGTGTCCTCGGCGAGCTTCTCGACCTTGATGCCCGCATCCGCCACGGCCTTCATCGAGAACTCGGTGCGAAGCTCGGCGTCCTGGTGCCCCGGCTCGCCCTTGAGCATGACGTACTGAAGGACTCCGTCGCCGTTTCTGTCAGCCTCGGGGTGGCTCGTCCAGTAGTCGACTATTATCTGGCCGGACATGGTTCCAGACTCCTCGGCCTTGGCGCCCACGTAGTAGACTTTGTCCCACTTTTGCATATCCTCGGGAAGAGGCTCGCGGTTGAAGAATACCACCGGGATGTTCTCGGCCTTCGCCTTGTCGATGATGACGCCGGCCGCCGTGCGGTCGACCGGGTTGATGGCCATCGAGTTCAGCCTCTTTGTGATGAACATATCGACACGGTCGTTCTGCGTCGACTGGGAGTTCTGGCTGTCGACGATGTCGACCTTCACCTTGTCCTTTGCTGCCTCCGCTATCGCGTTCCTGACCCCGGTCATGAACGTGTCGTCGAATTTGTAGATGGCGCACCCTATCTCGACATCCGCGGCGAAAGCACCGCTCGCTAGCACCAGCAAACCGCAAATACCCATGAGCACGGCAATTCCAACGCTCTTTCTCACTTTGAAAAAACCTCCCTTTCAAGATATTTGCGCTATGGCAAGCCATGCGCCGCTACGGGATCATCCCTTGATAATTCTAGACATGCGGGGGCGCTCTGTCAATTATCCCAACAATTTGCCCCGCTTGACTAATGGACACGGGGGCGATAACCTATCAAATACCATGCAATTACAATAGAAACTGGAGGTGGATGCGGATGCCAACATCTCTCGTCTGCGGCGGCGCCGGGTACATCGGGAGCCACATGGTGAGAAGCTTGCTCGAGGAGGACGAGCGGGTTGTAGTGCTCGACAACCTTTCCACGGGCCGCAGGGAATTCGTCCCGGCGGACGCGATGTTCATCCAGGGCGACGTGCGCGACGGAGAGCTGCTGGACCGCTTGCTTCCGCAGCACGACGTGAACGCCGTGTTCCTGTTCGCATCGTTGATCAAGGTCGGAGAGAGCGTGAGCCTGCCGCTGGCATACTACGAGAACAACTTCGTCGGCGCGCTGCGCGTCGTCGAGAGCATGGTTCGCTGCGGTACGCCCCACCTCGTCTTCTCCTCGTCGGCTGCGGTCTACGGAGAGCTCGAGGCCGTGCCGATAACGGAGGACATGCCCCTGAGGCCGACGAACCCCTACGGGGAGACCAAGCTGGCCATCGAACAGATGCTCCGGTGGGCGTCGGTCGCCCACGGGTTCACCTACGGGGCGCTGCGCTACTTCAACGCCTGCGGCGCTATCGAGGACGCCTCGCTTGGCGAGGTCCAGGAGCCGGAGACCCACCTGATCCCGCTGGTGCTCGACGCCGCGATCGGCGAGAAGGAGAGCATATCCGTATTCGGGGACGACTACGACACCCCGGACGGCACCTGCGTCCGCGATTACATACACGTCATGGACCTCGCGCGCGCGCACCTCCTGACGCTCGACGCCCTTCGGCGCGGCGGGGGTAGCAAGATCTACAACCTCGGCAACGGGCGCGGATTCTCGGTGAAGGAGGTAGTCGACGCCTGCCGCTCGGTCACGGGCCTGCCCATAAAGGTCGTGCGCGCCCCGCGGAGGGCCGGCGACCCGGCAAGGCTGGTCGCGTCGTCGGACAGGGCCAGACAGGAGCTCGGTTGGACCCCGACTTACCAGTCTCTGGAGTCGATCGTCGAGACCTCCTGGAGATGGCACAGGAGGAGAAGAGGGGGCCGGCCGGCATGAATCCGGACTCCGCTGCCAGGGCGATTGACGGGCTTGTCGACTACGGGCGCAGGCTCGGACTGCTGGGGGAGCTCGACGACATAGTAGCCAGGAACTCCCTGCTGGGGCTGTTCGGCATCGACGAGCCCGTCCGGGTTCCAGCGGCGGACGAGGGTTTCGCCGACGAGATGGAGTGCATCGAGAGGCTGAGGCTGTTCGCGGATGAGAGGCGGATTCCCCACCTCGACCTCCCCCCGGAGAAGTTCGTCAGCCGTATAATGGGTCGCCTGACTCCTAGGAACTCCGAGGTAGCGAGGGACTTCCGCCGCAGGCTGAAGGACGACGGGCCGGCGGCTGCGATCGACTGGCTGTATCACTTCTCCACGGACACCAAGTATATACGGATGGACCTTGTGTCGCTCGACAGGAAGTGGACGGCCGCGACCAGGTGGGGAGAGATGCAGATCACGATAAACCGCTCCAAGCCGGAGAAGGACCCTCGGGACATCAGGGTCGCGGCCGAGAGCGCCGGCACCGAGCGCTACCCCAAATGCCTGCTGTGCGCGGAGAACGCCGGCTACGAGGGGCGCCCCGGGCACCCCGAGCGAAGCAACCACCGGATCGTGCCGCTCAAGCTGACGGGAGAGCGGTGGTACCTCCAGTTCTCTCCCTACGTCTACTACCACCAGCACTGCATCGTCTTCTCGGCGGAGCACCGCCCGATGAAGGTCGACGGCTCGGCCCTGTCGCGGATCTGCGAGTTCCTGACGGTCTTCCCCGGCCTGTTCATCGGCTCGAACGCCGACCTCCCGATAGTCGGGGGCTCCATACTGAGCCACGACCACTTCCAGGGGGGGGC
>CAYWKH010000013.1:0-16268 GCA_964458805.1 uncultured Synergistaceae bacterium | reverse complement strand
GGAAGTTCCCGATGGACGACGCGCCCCCCGCGAGGGCCTGGCGCGAGGGGGCGGTCTCGGTGGAGCATCTGCGCTGGCCCATGACCACCCTTCGCCTGAGGTGCAACGAGACCTCACTCCTCCTCTCCCTGGCGGAGAAGCTGCTGCTCTCATGGCGCAATCACGACGACCCAGAGAACGAGATCATCGCGAGAAACCCTGAGGACGACGAGCCTCACAACACCATGACCGTCATAGGCAGGCGCAGGGGAGAATCCTACGAGCTGGACCTCGTCCTGCGAAACAACCGCTGCGACGCCCTTCGCCCCGACGGGATCTTTCACGCGCATCCCGAGAGGCACCACATAAAAAAGGAGAACATCGGCCTGATCGAGACCATGGGGCTGGCCATCCTCCCGCCGCGGCTGGAGTCGAGCCTATCCGATGTCGAGGCGCTCCTGGGCGGTCAAAAGAGGCTAGCGGACCTGCCGGAGGACTTCCCCCACCGGGAGTGGGCGCAGAGCCTTCTCTCCGGCGTAGGCGGCCCCCTGTCCGCCGAGGAGGCGCGAGAGAGGGTGCAGCGCGAGGTAGGCGTCGTCTTCTCCGAGGTACTCGAGGACTGCGGGGTTTTCAAGCCCGCTCGGGAGGGCGAGGAAGGGCTGGACAGGTTCCTGTCCTCCTGCGAGACGGACTGGGGACTGGAGCTGACGCCGGTCTAGGCCGGGTCGGCGCGGCGCGGCCGGATGCTATGGCAGATTGAACGACCAGGGCGGCCGTCCGGCCGCCCTGGTCGCGTCGTAACATTCAGCTTGAGACCTGGAGAGAGATCCCTCAGGCCTTCCCTATCATCATCTCCGGCAGCCAGGTGATTATGCCGGGGAAGATGGAGCAGAGCACCAGCACGAGCATGATGATGAGTATGAACGGGATGACCCCCCATATAATGTCTCCTATGGTGACCCCGAGCTCCTTCGGCGCCGTGCCCTTCAGCACGAAGATGGACATAGCCATCGGCGGTGTCTGGAAGGCCATCTGCATGTTTATGCAGACCATCATGCCGGCCCACAGGGGGTTGAACCCCAGAGACTCGAGGATCGGGGAGAAGACCGGGACCACGATGAAGACGATGCCGATCCACTCTATGAACATCCCCAGCAGGAAGACTATCGCCATTATCACGAAGAAGGACATCCACTTTCCGCCCGGCACCGACAGGATGAACTCAGCCACGACATCCCCCGCCCCGGCGTTCATGAAGATGCCGACGAAGGCGTAGCACATAGCGGCTATCGTGACCACGAAGGCGCTGACGCGCATGGTCTCGATCATCGCTTGGCGCATAAGCCCCCAGCTGAACTTTCGGTAAGCGATTGCGAGCAGTATCGCCGCGGTGCAGCCTACCGCCGCCGCCTCGGTCGGAGGGGCTATCCCGGCGAAGATGGTCCCGAGCACCGCTATGATCAGGAGAAGCGGCGGGACCAGGGACTTCAACAGCCGGAACAGCTTGGCCGAGTCGAACGGAGACATCTGGTCCTCCGGTATCGCCGGCCCCAGGGCGGGGTTGATCCTGCACCTGATCACCACGTAGACAATGTACAGGGCCGACAGCAGCAACCCGGGAAAGACCGCGCCCATGAACATCTGCCCCACCGACAGGCCTGCCTGGGGTGCGTACACCACCAGCATGATGCTGGGCGGTATCAGTATGCCCAGCGTTCCAGCGGCCACTATGGAACCTGAAGCGAGAGACTTGTCGTACCCCCTGTTTATCATCGGGGCCAGCGCGATAAGGGTCAGGATGGTCACCGACGCCGCGATCACGCCGAGACAGGCGGCAAGGATTGTGCCGAAGATTATCGTGACCACCGCCAGCCCGCCCCTGAGCCTGCCCATAGCCTCGTACAGGCACTGGTAGAGATCCTTAGTGACCCCCGAGTGTTGCAGGATCACCCCCATGAAGGTGAACAGGGGGACCGCAAGGTACGGATAGTTAAGCGACAGGTCGTAGAAGCGGCTGTACAGTATGTGGAACGTGACCGTCGGGCCGAATACCGCCAGCCCGGTGAAAAAGGCCACGCTCCCTATGACGAAGGCGATGGGGAATCCGGTCATCACGAGGACGAAGACCCCCCCCAGCATTAGGACGGTTATTGCCTCGGCGCTGAGTTCAATCAAGAGTCTCACCCCGGATAGTAAAGTATAGGTCCCTCGCGAAATTTGCGGCCCCCTGAAGCACCAGCAGCAACAGGCCCACCGCGAAGACGGTCCGGTACGGACCCGCGGGAGGGTACCAGAAGCTGTTGAAGAAGACCTCGTTTATCCTCCACGCCCGCACCGCCCAGGTGACGGACAGCCAGAGCATGACTCCCATGAGCGGGAAGAAGAGGAACAGGGAGCAGAGGACGTTCATGAACGCCTTCCCCCTGTCGGACAGCATGTTGTAGAACATGTCCACGCGGGTATGGGAGTCGCGAAGGTAGTCGAAGGAGGCGCCCAGCATGTACAGGGCGCCCCCCGCCATGCACAGGGTGTCGTACGCCCAGATGGTCGGAGCGTCAAAGAAGTGCCTGGCCACGGCCTCGTAGGTCCCGGCGAACACAAGGATGAGGGAGCACCACTTCCCCACGGCTCCCGACAGCTCGCTCAGCGCGTCGATTTTTTTAAGCAAACGTTTCAAAGAGGTCATTCCCTTTCTCCTTGCGTCCGTCCGTCGCCCTACCTCATGGACTCGTAGGACTCACCGTACTTCTTCATCGAGTTGTAGATCTCGCCGAAGATCGGAGGCTCGCTCGCAACCTTCTCCTCGTAGAACTTCGCGGCCTCGGCGGCCAGCGCCTTGTTGACCTCGTCCGGTATCTTGACGACCTTGTTGCCGGCCTCCTTGAACTTTTCGAGGGCCAGTATCGATTCGTACACCAGGAACTCGTGCTGCGCCTGGGTGTACTTGTCCACGAAAGTCTGGACCAGCAGCTGGAGATCCTTCGGCAGCTCGTTCCAGGCGTCCTTGTTGACGAAGAAGACCTGCGGGTCGCACGGGGCGCGCACCGGGGAGAGGTAGACATACTCCGCCACCTCGTTGAAGTGCATGTTCCAGTTGGAGGCCAGCGTCGAGTACTCGAAGGCGTCGATCGTCCCTCGCTTCATGGCCTCGTAGAGCTCGCCGCCGGGGATGATGACCGTGGCCATCCCCATCCTCTGGAGAATCTCGCCGCCGTCGCCCATGCAGCGCGCCTTGATCGCCTTCAGGTCCTCGACGCTCTCGATCTTCTTCTTCGAGTGGAAGAAGACCTCCTCGGGGAGCGGGGAGAGGGCGCCGGGGAAGGTCATGACGTTGTACCCCTCCATCATCTTGTTCATCAGGTCCGCCCCGCCTCCGTAGTTGAACCACGTCCTGAGCGCCTCGCCCGCCAGCGCGCCCGGTCGGGAGCTGATAAGGCCCGCCGCCGACCACTTGTCAAGGTTGTACATGGGGCAGGTGTAGCAGAGCTGGAGGACGTTCTCATGGACGGCGTCGAGCTCCTTGTACGCCGGCACTATGGAGCCGCCCACGAACGGCTTGATCTCGAGCCTTCCGCCCGAGGCCTCCGTGATCGCCTTGCAGAGCATGTCGTGATAGATCTGCGAGGGGTCCGAGGCGGGACCGTGGCCCGAGGAGCGCCACACAATCTTCTTCGCCTCCTCGGCGCCCGCGGCCGACGCGAACGCGCCGACCAGGAGCACCAGCAGGAGCAACGCCAGACAACTCTTTCTCGATCCTGACATCATAAAACCTCCCTTGAACTTGTATTGCCTCAGGGCACCGCCCATTTCGGGCAGGTCCGACAGGCCATGCAACTATTCCGATCTCCCGGTCAACCGTCGAGCTCCCCCGGGAGCCTTGCCACTATTTCCCCCAGCAATGCGGCCGCGCTACTGGCGCTCTCGAGCCGGGCCCGCTGCTCCGGGTTCAACTCCGCATCCCCGAGCAGCTCCAGGTCGACTATAAGGCCGTCGATGGAGGGGCGGATTTCACGGTTGATGGCCTCCATGAACAGTCTCCTCGCCGCCCCCGCTCTCTCGGCCTCCCCCAGCAGCTCCTCCGCCCGGTCGCTTGCCGTGCGGGCCAGGCGTCCCGCCTCTCTCCTCGCGAGGACCTCCTCGTTCAGCTCTTGGACAGCGTCGTTCAGTCTCCTCGCCACCATGACAAACGAAGTGGACAGCTCGGCCATCTCCGTAATATGACATCCGGACGGCACGTCTGCAAGGAGTCCTCCCCTGGCGACCAAGCCCGCCGCGTCCCTGAGCCTCAGGATCGGGCCTGCAATCCATCTCGCGAGGAACACGCTCTTCTGATCTGAGTCCCACGGAGAGGGCGAGCAGAAACCTCCAGTCGCCCCCGGCCTGGTATCCGGCAGACAGCCCGCTCTCCGGCGCCGCCACGACCACTGTCCAGTCCAGGTCTCCCGGCCCGCGCACCGGGACGGCTCGAACATGGAAGTATCTCCCCCCCGGATCAATCAAAACCCTTCCGCTGCACGCGGAGTGCCGGCTCGGCTCCCTCGCCGCCGCGAAGGCGGCCGCTGCTCTAATCTCGGGGCTGGCGCTCTCCCCGGCCGTGATCCTGCGGAGCTTCCCATCCTCAGTGAGGACCACCGTCTTTTCTCCGGTAGAAGACGCGGTCAGCTGCCCCGACTGATCCAGCACGAAAGCCACCTCGTCTCCCAGGGGCAGGGTCTGCAGGAAGCCCGACAGCTGCAGCATGGAGATGTCTACCGCCACTACCCCGAGGATGTCCCCTCCCCTGTCGAACACCGGGCGGCTGGCCGTGACCACCATGTCCTGGCCGGTGAAGAGGACGTACACGTCGCTCCACGCGGCGCCGCCGCTGGTGAGGGCTCGCATGTACCAATCCCTTGTCCTGCCGTCGAAGTCCGGGACCTCCGCCAGCAGCTTCCCCCTCCTGCCGTCCTTGTCGATTGCGTACTTTCTGAACGTCCCGGCCGCCCCGCCCTCGGTTGTTATAACGTAGCGGGAGTCGTACGGCGCCTCTCTTCCGCTGTCGACGAGGCCGCCGCGGTTGTTGCCGAAGTATATGCTGGTCAGGGGTTGCAGGATGTCCACCTGCAGGCGGAACAGGTGCTCCAGCGCGCCCTCGTCGTCGACGGACAAAATGCCCTCCCCGAGCATGTATGAGTTCAGACGGTTGACAATGTACGGTATGTGCAGAAATTCTCCGATGTGCGACACGACGCGCTCCGCGATCTCGTCGGCCAGGCGCGCGGACGCCTCGATGCCCCTGCGTCTTGCACTTTCCCACGACACGCAGAGGGGCAGACCCGCTGAGGCCAGGACGAGCAGGAACATGGATAAAACCAGCGCGCCACGCAAAGGCAGGGAAAACGTCTTCTTTCTCGCACCGTTCATTAGCATCAACCCTTTGCACTATTAAAGCGATTGCCTGCGCTGCCTACCTGCCGCGCTTCTTCTCGACGGCCCGAGCCGTCACGGCCCTCATTGTCAAGTCCGCGGCCACGCCCCTTGCCAGAGGCAAATCCGGCATGAGGTCCCCCGTCACGGCAAGTCGTGCGAATACCCCCCGCTGCCAGAGAAAGTCGACAGGACCCGCCAGCCTGGACTCGGGCGGCACATCCTGGAAGCGCTGCGTCGGCTCTTCATACGATGCTTTGAACCCGATGATTCGAGCCAGCGCGTCCACGAAATCCCCCCTCGAAATGAAGGAGTTACTCCCGAACTCGGGGAGGGCGAACAGGGCCAGCCTGGGTTCTTCGCCGAACGCCTTGTGAAGCAGCTCCTCCGCCTCGTACCTGGCAAGCGGCTCGTCGACCCCGAACACCCCCCTGTCCAGTCCGAACAGGCGTGCGAGGACCACCCTGTTGTTGTATATGTCGTCTATCTTGGCCGACGGCGACGAAGGCAGGTCCAGCGCCTCGAACCACCCGCACAGGTTAGACATCTGCACCCCCGGCCACATCAGGTGGTTGCGGGGCACGTCGTGATACTCGCACAGCGAGAGTGCGCTTCCCGCGTCCAGCAGGTGCTGCTGGACCAGGCGCGGGTCCAGGTCCCTGGGACGAATGCCGAGCCTCGCCGACAGGGCCGCGATCGTGCCGGCGGCCTGCCCCGTGAGCATGGCTATCGGCTGCAGACGCAGCGCGCCGCTCACGAGTCGCGACATGGACAGGTTCTTCTCCGCCGCGACCAGTCCGTCCACCTCGACCGGCACGAAGCTGCCGAAAGGCACCTGGAAGGGGCCCATCGGCATGTCGGTGCGTATGGAGGCCGGGCTCTCGCCGAACTCCGGCTCCATGTCCGGGTCCTCGTCTCCGGCGTGCAGGTCGAGTATGTACCCGCCTATCGCCATGGAATCGGGCAGCTCGTGCCCGGGCCTCCCGTCCCGGTAGCTCTCCGAGTTGCGGCGCACCGACTTCGAAGTCGGGGTGTCTATCCCCACGATTCGGCGGCTCTCCCGCACATACGGGATCGGGGGGAATCTCCTGACTATCTCGACGTACTCCTCCGGCACGACTCCCAGGGTCTGTATCACCTGGCCCTCGCCGTAGTACTCGTCGTCGGCCACCGACCAGGGCTCCCCGAGCTCGTGCTGGACATAGTAAAGAAAGCAGATGGTCTTGAGCATAGCCTCCGCGTTGACCGTCCTCCTGACCGAGAGGTCTTCGAGGTAGGCCACCGGCAGTCCGCCCCTGCCATCCCACTTTTCGGCGCCGGGAAAGTCGTTGGCCCAGTTCACCCCCGTCTTGGTTATCCTCTCCCAGCCGTCCGGGGTGGCGGCGGTGTAGTCGAACGGGTTCGACGAGTCCGGCAGCCCGCGGTAGCCGTTGTGAGTCGGGAAGTCAACCGGCATTCGGAGAGGGTAGCTGCGGAAGGAGTTTCCGCCGGCCGCCACGACTCGCCGGAAGCCGTCGACGTACTTGGCGTAGCCCGGCGGAGGAGTGTTCAGCCTGAGGTTCTGCGGAACGCCGCCTGGGTACTTTTTTATCACGGCGGTCCAGGTTATGTCCTGGATTCGCGAGCGCGGGTTCAGCGAGGTGCTGAGGGAGTTCCCCGCCCTGTACTGTACCTTGGCCAGCGGGAGGACGTCGCCGTACTCCGTTGCGTCCACCAGGACCCTGCACAGAAAATCGGCCCTGCCCTCCTTAAGGTCGGCCGATGCGCCCTGGATCACGGTCCCTCGGCGCAGCACCGACGTCACCCTTGCGCCGAGAAACACGTCCACGCGACCCCAGCCGTTGTTGGCCTCGCCTCCGTTGACGCGCTCTATCATGGACAACAGCACGTCCCTGCCGACCGAGGGCTCGAAGGCGGCGGTGTTGCCGTCCCAGTAGCAGGTGGAGATGGACTTCTCCCTCTTGAAGTAAGCGTACCGGACGTCATCGATAAACTCGCCGTACAGCCCGGTCCTGTTGCCGCTGAGATCGTCCATGGTGGACACTCCGGCGGCGGTCATCTGCCCTCCAAGCCAATCTGTCTCCTCGAGCAGGGCCACAGAGGCGCCCAGGCGCGCGGCGGCGATCGCGGCGCTGGTCCCCCCCGCGCCGCCCCCGACCACCAGCACGTCGTAATCCAGCCGCATGCGCTCTGCGCAAGCGGGAGTTCCGAGCAGGGCCATGGCCGCAGCCGCGATAATCACTATCCTGGTCCAGCGCGGATCGCGGTCCGTCATGCTAAAGAATGAGCGCAGGGTACCTCTTAATGTCATCAGGCCTCTCTCCGATCAAAAGTTGTCTGCTCGAAAAGTATTCTACCTCATCCGCCTCCCGGCACATACTCGGCCCGGGCTAGGCAGTCCTGTGCACTACGCGTCCCCCGGACATCGTAAGGACCACCCTGGCGTCCTTGATCTCCGCATGCGGCACCGTGAAGATATCCCTGTCTAGCACCACGGCGTCGGCGAGCATGCCCTCCGCGAGGATGCCCTTCCGGTGTTCTTCGAAGGACGTATACGCGCCTCCCCTGGTGTAGAGGTCCACCGCCTCCTCGACGGAAAGCCTCTGGGAGGGATTCCACCCCCCCTCGGGGCGACCGTTCGCATCGGACCTGGTGACCGCTGCGTATACCCCCCAGAGCGGGTTGAAACTCTCCACGGGGGAGTCCGACCCGCCCGACATGAAGATACCCAGGTCCATCATTGTCTTCCAAGCGTAGCCCGAAAGGGCGCGCTCCTCCCCTATCCGCTTAACCGCCATCTCCCTGTCCGACGGGACAAACGGAGGTTGCACCGCCGCGCCGACCCCAATGGCGGCCATCCTCCGATATTGCCCGATATCCCCGGTCTGGCAGTGCACTATGAAGTGCCGCGCCTCCCGCGGCCTATCGCGCAGGGCGCCCTCGAAGGCGTCCAGGCACATGTCGAGCGCTCCGTCCCCTATTGCGTGGGCCGCCACCTGCATGCCCGCCAGGTGGGCTGTCCTGACCAGCTCGTTTAGCTCCCCGCGCCCGTGGATAGGTACCCCGATCACGCCGGGGGCATCGGAGTACTCGCCTCGCAGCAGAGCCGTCCTGCCGCCCATAGACCCGTCGGAGAGTATCTTCAGCGGCCCGAAGTGGAAGAAGGGGACGCCGTCGCCCGTCCTCCACCCGGTCGACAGGAAACTCTCCAGCGCCGGAGGATCGCGCAGCAGCAGCTGCTCGGTGATCCTGACCGGTAGGACCCCCTCCCGGTCGAGCGAGAAGAAGAGCTCCGCGAGCATCTGAAAATCCCCTCCGGCGGCCCCGAGGTCGTCCGAGTGCACCGAGGTCAGTCCGGCCCTAGCGGCCTCGTTCACAGCTTTTAAAAGCAGCTCCCGAATCTTGCCGGGGTTCGGGACGGGAAGCCTCGACCAGGCCCAATCGACCGCCGATTCGCGAATCACTCCCGTCGGCGCCCCGGCGCGGTCCAGGTCCACCACCCCGCCGGCGAAGCGTGTGTCTGCGGAGAGCCCAAGCACGGTCAGGGCGCGCGTGTTCAGCACCGCCACATGTCCGCAGGCCCGCGCAAGCAGCGCCGGGTTGTCAGGCAGCAGGTCGTCCAGGTCCTCCCTGGCGGGCAGGCGACCGTCGGTGAAGAGCTCGTGGTTCCACCCGCGGCCTACGACCCAATCCCCCGGCACGGGGCGCGTCTCGCCGACGAAAGCTGCCAGGCGCGACCTTAGCTCGGCTATGGAGCGGCATTCGCTCAAAATCGCCCTCTCCAGCGACAGCGCGTAGGAGAGAAGGTGCATGTGCCCGTCTATAAAGCCCGGCAGCACAAGCCTGCCCTCCAGGTCGATGCTCTCGTCGGAGCGGAGGGCCAGCACCTCCTCCGAGCTTCCCAGGAGCGCTACGCGCTGTCCGTCCGTCGCCATCCCCCGGACGAATCCGCCCGGGGTCGCAATTCTGCCGTTATAAAGAACCGTCCTGCCCAAGCCCGGCACCCCTCGCGCCAGCCTACTCCGCCGGTCGCACCGATATGGACCACTCCGGGCCGGATTCGATCCCGTGAGTTCCGGCGAAGTTATCCATGTTCAGCGCCAGCGACAGGTTCATCAGGCTGTTGAAGTAGATCAGCGGCTCGCCGTCGGGGACGTCGCCGAACGTGTTCACGTAGGGGATCGTCCCTCCGAACACCTTCTCGTCCTCCCTGAAGATCGCCACCTCGAACTCCTCGCCGATCCGCGGCTCGAGTTCGTCGAACAGCCGCTTGGGTATGTTGCTCCATATATTGCCGTACTGCACGTCCAGCACGGGGATGTTGCCGAAGACCGCCCCGTCCTTCACCTCGGCCCTCCTGTACGGGATCGTGAGCACGTCGCCCTCCAGGAGGGGGCCGACCTCCCCGAAGGTTATCGCGCCCGACGCCAGCTTGGCGCCGGTGTAGGCGTACAGGTCGCGCCCGAAGAAGGTGTAGGACTCCTCCGAACCCGGCAGGCGGTGCCTGGCGTCGTCTATCGTCCTCACAGCCTCGAGTCCGACGGTCTCCGCGATGAACGTTAGCGTGCCGTTGTCGGGGGTCACCACGTACCTGCCGTCCTTGGTCAGGGCTACTACCGAGCCGCGCTCCGTCCCGACGCCGGGGTCTATCACCGACACGAACACCGTGCCCGCGGGCCAGAACTCCATGGTCTGGTGCAGCCTGTAGGCGCCCTCCCAGATCGAATAGGCGGGTATCTCGTGGGTAAGGTCGAACATGGGCAGGTTGCGGTCGACGCCGAACGCCACTCCCTTCATCGCCGAGACGGCCCCGTCCTTCAGTCCGAAGTCCGTCTGGAAGACCAGGGCCGAGTCGGCAGAGGCCGGGCCGGCGAGCAGCAGCACTACGCACAGAAGAAGCAGGGCACTACGGTAGCACCTTTTCATTGCGTCCCCTCCAGTTTACGATGGCAATGGCTGTGATACAGCGCGGCCGAGTACTGGCCGGGCGCCGCGCGCAACCTTCGAGCCGCCGTCCTCCTACTCGTACTCCCTGAGCAGGGCGGCGTACTCCTCCTCCAGGCCCTTGCGCACGTGGTAGCAGTGCTCGTCGCTCGGGAACCTGCCCGTCCTGACGTCATCGACGTACTCCCTGAAGGCGTTGGTGATCGTCTCGGCCACGTTGGCGTACACCTTGACGAACTTGGGCGTGAAGGCCTGGAACAGCCCGATCATGTCGCCGCATATCAGCAGCTGTCCGTCGCACGGCCCTCCTCCCCCGATCGAGTAGACCGGGATCGACAGCCTCTTCGCGAGGAAACGCGTGAGCTCCGGCGGAACGGCCTCCACCAGCAGGGCGAAGGCGCCAGCCTCCTCAACCGCCAGCGCGTCCTCGATTACGAAGCGGGCGGACTCGGGGTCGAGCCCCTGGGCCTTGAACCCGCCGAGCGGCCCTGAGCTCTGAGGCGTAAGCCCAATATGCCCGCAGACCAGGATCCCTGCGTCAGCGATGGCGCGGATCCGCGACTTCACGCGCACTCCGCCCTCCAGCTTTATTGAGTCCATGTCCGCCTCTTTAAGGAAGCGAACTGCGTTGACCACCGCGTCGGCGTCCGAGACCTGGTAGGAGCCGAACGGCATGTCGCCCATCACGAAGGTGTCGGGCGCCCCCCTCCTCACCGCCTTGCAGTGGCTGATGCAGTCCTCCATCGTCACCGGGATGGTGCCCTGGTAGCCCAGGGTGATCATGCCGAGCGAGTCTCCCACCAGGATCATGTCCATGCCCGTCGCCTCGGCGAAGCTCGCCATGGGGAAGTCGTAGGCGGTCACCCAGGTCACCTGCTCGCCGTTCTTCTTCATCTCGACGAAGTCGAGGCGCCCTTTTTTCTTTGCCACTTCCTCATCACTCCTTCCCAGCCTGGGTAATGGTTTATCAGTGCAGCTTCATTTTCCCTCAAAAACACGAGTAACACAAGAGCGAATCAGCCCCCGGCGATCAAACTGTCGCGGCGTGCTCGCGAGGGCGGCGCTTGCCGGGGCTTGTAATATATCGTATCCGGTGGTACTGTCTTCGCCTGGATGCAACGCAACCGGACGTTTTGTCTCATCATTTCATATCATCGAGGTGACCTGCTCTTGCTCAAGAGAATCAAGGAGATCGCCGGACTGCACGGCGCGGAGATAACGGCGTTGAGGCGACACTTTCACATGTACCCCGAACTTGGCTGGGAGGAGACCGGGACCACCGACAAGATCGCGGAGGTCCTCGAGAAACTGGGCTGCACTATATTAAAGAGGGGGTTCGGGGGGACCGCGAGCGGCCTCGTGACCGAAATATCCGGTGGAAAACCTGGCGGATGCGTCGGGCTGCGCGCCGACATCGACGCACTGCCGCTCCAGGAGGATAACGACGTGCCCTACGCCTCCCGAAACCCCGGCGTCATGCACGCCTGCGGGCACGACGCTCACGCTGCCATGCTGCTGGGCGCGGCCATGGTCCTCTCCGAGATCAAGGACGAGATCCCGGGGACCGTGCGGCTGCTCTTTCAGCCGGCCGAGGAGAGCGGGCTGAAATCCGGCGCGGCCGCGATGGTCGACGAGGGGGCCCTGGACGGGATCGACTCGGTTGGAGGGATCCACGTGTGGTCCAAGGCACCGACCGGGACGGCCCTCTACCGCTCCGGGCCAGTCATGGCGGCGGCCGACGGCTGGTACCTGGTGATAAAGGGGCGGGGCGGCCACGGATCGACCCCCGAGCTGACCATCGATCCGACGATCACGGCCGCCAACCTCGCGCTCAACCTGCAGGCCATCGTAGGCAGGGAGGTAAGCGCCAAGGAGACCGCGGTCATCAGCATCGGCGTAATAAAGGCGGGCGACTCCGCCTTCAACATCATCCCCGACACGGTCACTATGAACGGAACCGTGCGCACCTTCAACCCAGAGGTGAAGCGCTTGGTAGAGGCGTCGATACGCAGGGTCATAGCCGGACTGTGCGAGGCCGGGCGATGCGACTACGAGCTGGACTACAGGAGCTTCATCCCCGCCACGATCAACGACCACTGCGCCACCATGACCGGGAAGGCCGTGTGCGAGGAGATACTGGGCCATGATAACGTGATGGAGACCGAGCTCATAATGGGCTCGGAGGACTACAGCTACTTCCTGGACAGGGTGCCGGGCACCTACATCTTCCTCGGCACGGCGAACCCGGAGAAGGGATCCGACACGGGCCACCACCACCCGAAGTTCGACGTCGACGAGGATGCCCTGGCGGCCGGGGCCGCGATACTGGCGGGCTTCGCATGGAGGCGGCTCGTCGAGGGCTCCTAGCCAACCTCGGCAGACAGAGCGAAGCGGGGCCCCGAAAGCGGCCCCGCTTTTTTCTGAATCTCATCCGGCAAAACCTCGTCCAGGAGCCCCTGCCGCCGCCATCGGGCCTGATGGCGCAAGCGCGTCCAAGGCCCGGACAGCGGTATTCAGAGGCTTCCTAGTTCAACGGACCGATTGCCTCCTCCACCGCCCTCGTCACTGCACCCCGGCAGACCAGCGCCTCGACCCTCTCGATCAACGGGTGCAGATACTCGTCGTGCTTCAGGAACGGGACGACGCCGCGAACGCAGTCGTGGGCGGCGACGGTGCCGGCGCCGGGCTTTAGCAGGCGGCTGAAGTCCAGCCCCTGCGAGGCAGTCAGCAGCTCTATGGCTACGACCTTCCTGGCGTTGTCCAGGATGGAGAGGGCCTTCCGCGCCGCGAACGCTCCCATCGACACATGGTCCTCCTGGTTTGCGGAGGTGGGAATGGAGTCCACCGAGGACGGGTGGGCGAGGACCTTGTTCTCCGACACCAGGGCCGCGGAGGTGTACTGCGCTATCATGAAGCCGCTGTTCAGCCCGCTGTCCTCCACCAGGAAGGGGGGCAGCCCCGAGAGGGAGGCGTCCACCAGCCTGGCCTGCCTCCGCTCGGATATGTTCGCAAGCTCCGCCACTGCGATGCCGAAGAAGTCCATCGCCAGAGCCAGCGGCTGTCCGTGGAAGTTGCCCCCGCTTATGGCCACCTCCGCGTCAGCGAATATCAGTGGGTTGTCCGTCACGGAGTTTATCTCGACCTCGAGCGTCCTGCGCACGTAGTCGAGCGCGTCGCGGGTGGCTCCGTGCACCTGGGGCGCGCAGCGCAGGGAGTAGGCGTCCTGGACCCTGCCACTGCGGTACTTCTCGATTATCTCGCTGCCCTCGATGAGCCGTCTTATGTTCTGCGCCACCCTGCCCTGCCCCCTGTGGGCCCGCAGGGCGTGTGTTCGCTCGTCGAACGCGTAGGGGACCCCGTGAAGCGCCTCGATGGAGAGTGCCGCGGCTATGTCGGCCGTCTTCGCAAGGTCCTCCGCCGCCATTATGGCGATCACGCCCATCGCGCCCATCGCGGCGGTGCCGTTGTTGAGCGCGATCCCCTCCTTGGCGCCCAGCTGCACCGGCTGCAGGCCCGCCATCTGCAGCGCCTTGGCCGCCATCATAACCCTCCCCTTGTAGCGGACCTTACCGTGCCCCAACAGGGGCAGGGCGAGGTGGGAGAGCGGGCAAAGGTCCCCGCTGGCCCCGACGGACCCCTTCGAGGGGACCACCGGGGTTATGCCGAGGTTCAGGAAAGCGACGTACTGGTTCAGGGTCGACAGGCTTATCCCCGAGAACCCCCGGATGAGGCTGTTGATCCTCAGCAGCATCATCGCGCGCGTGATCCCCTCGGAGAAGGGTTCTCCGACGCCGCAGGCGTGGCTCTTCAGCAGGTTCTCCTGCAGCAGTCTCCTGTCCTTGCGCGAGATGTTGACGGTCGCCAGGTCGCCAAATCCGGTGGTGACCCCGTACACGACATCGTCGGAGTTCTCCCACGCCCTTACCACAGCGGACGAGGCCTCCACCCTCCTGGCGGCCTCCGCGTCCAGCTCGACCATGGCCTCTCCGCGGGCCACCCGCACCACGTCCTCGAGGATGAGCGAAACCCCGTCAAGGCGGACGACGTCACCGTTCATGCCGTGCATACAACCCTTTCCCCCTTCTTGTAGACTCTCTTCACGGGAGAGACCCCCGCGTGGTAGGCCAGTATGGCCGGCGTCTCGCCGTCAAGGACGAGCAGGTCCGCGTTCTTCCCGGGCTCAAGAGTGCCGCACACCGCGCCCTGTCCTACCGCGTGAGCGCTGTTCTTGGTCGTGGCGACGAGGGCCTCCCCCACCGACAGATCCATCCCCATGACGCCCAGCCCGAAGACGAAAGGCATGGACTCGGTGAAGCAAGACCCCGGGTTGCAGTCGGTCGCAAGCGCCACTGGGACATCGGCGTCGATCATGGCACGCGCGCGGGCGTAGGGCTTGCGAAGGCTGTAGGCGGTCGCGGGAAGGAGGACCGCTATCGTACCGCTCGCTGCCAGGGCCCTGATGCCCTCGTCGCTCGCCGCCAGCAGGTGCTCCGCGGAAATAGCCCCGAGCTCGGCCGCCAGTGCGGCGCCACCAGTGTCGTGGACCTCGTCAGCGTGTACCTTCAGCCCCAGTCCGTGCCTGCGCGACTCCACCAGCAGCCTGCGCGTCTGCCCCGGCGAGAAGACCCCCTCCTCGCAGAACACATCGCTGAAGAGCGCGATGCCCTGCTCGGCCACAGCCGGGAGCATCTCGTTCACGAGCAGATCGACGTACCCGTCGGCGTCGCCCCTGTACGCCTCTGGGACCGCGTGAGCCCCCATGAAGGTCGGCACGACGTGCAGCGGGGTCTCGCGGCCGACCCGCCTGATGACCGACAGCATCTTGAGTTCGCTCTCGGTGTCGAGGCCGTAGCCGCTCTTTATCTCCACCGTGGTGGTCCCGAACGACAGGGCGGAGAGGGCCAGCGCCCTGGTCTTCTCGAACAGCTCCTGCTCCGACGCGGCGTGCACGTGCCGGACCGACGACAGTATGCCGCCCCCCTTTTTCAGTATGTCGAGGTAGGCAGCCCCGGCCAGCCTCATGGAGAACTCCTCCTCGCGGCGCGCCGCGAAGCACATGTGGGTGTGGGGGTCGACGAAGCCAGGTATGACACAGCAGCCGCCGCAGTCGACCTCCTCCTCCGCGGCCCCTGCCTGCCGAAGCGCCAGGACATCTTCCTCCGGCCCGATCGCGGAGATAATCCCGTCGCTGCTGATGAGGGCCCCCCTCTCCAGGATATGAATCATCCCCTGGTCCAGGCCTCGGGAAGGGGCGCTTCCCACGGGGGTGTAGATGCGAGCGTTGCGGAAGATCTTTACGGTCATTCGACTTCACCGCCCGCCAGCAGCTTGAGCTCCAGCACCTGCATGGGGTCGAAGTCCTTGACCTGGAGGTAGTAGGCGGCGCTCTCCAGCATAGCCAGAGCCGGTATCATGCCGTAGATCTCGGTCTCGACCACCTCGACCCCCCAGCGACGGGCCTCCATGCGAATCAGCTCCAGCACCCTGTAGACCGCGTTCTTCTCGAAGTCGACTATGTTCATGCTCACCTGGGCCATTCCCCGCTCGTGAAGGGCCACTCCCATCCCCTTCACGTGACAGAGGCCGCCGCTGGAGGCGCGCACGCAGTTGGCTATCCTCTTCGCGATCTCCTCGTCGGCGGTGTTCAGGTTCACGTTGAACGCGACCAGGAACCTGCGCGCCCCAACCACCGTGGCGCCCGCGGTCGGGTGCAGGGCCGGGCCGCCGACGTCGGGATTCCGGTCCGGGTTGACGGATTCCGTCTTTAGCGCCTCGTACTGACCCTTGCGGACCACCTCGAGCCGCTTGCGCTCCGGCCTCCTCGCGGAGTCCTCGTAGTAGTACACCGGCACGCCAAGCTCCTTGAAGTAACGGTCGCCGAAGGAGTAGGACAGGGTCACGCACTCCTCCATCGAGATGCCGCTCACCGGCGTGAAGGG
>CAYWKH010000012.1:0-29947 GCA_964458805.1 uncultured Synergistaceae bacterium | reverse complement strand
GCTCGTCCGCAGCGGTACTCATCGGGGCTCTGATGATCCACAACCTTCAGCCGGGGCCAGAGCTGTTCACTCGACACTCGGAGGTCGTCTACACCCTGTTCTCAAGCCTGTTCGTGGCCAATATCATCCTCCTGGTCCTCGGCCTTTTGGGAGCGCGGCTGTGGATAAGGGCGGCGCTCATACCCAAGAAGCTGCTCTACCCTCTGATATTCGCCTTCTCTTTCATTGGCAGCTACGCGGTCCGCTCGTCCCTGTTCGACGTAGGCGTCTGCCTTGCGTTCGGCATACTAGGCTGGCTGCTGTCGAGGAGCAAGATCCCCGTGTCGCCGATTGTCCTAGGGATGATACTCGGGACCATGATAGAGAAGAACCTCAGGACGACCCTCATGATGGGCGGCTTCTCCCTGTTCCTCAAACGCCCGCTGTCGCTCGTGCTGCTGTCGCTGGCGCTGCTGTCAATGATTGTGCCTTTCGTCAGGGATTTTAAGAAGGCGCGCGAGGCCAAGGAATGACCGCCCAGTTCTTCGCCGTCGTCAACATCCTCGGCGGCCTGGCCCTGTTTCTTTACGGGGTGGAGCAGACTACAATCGCGTTCGGCACGAGCTTCGGGGACAAGGCCAAGGAGCTGCTGCTTCGGTTCACGCAGAAGAAGCCCATGGCCTTCCTGTTCGGTGTCGGGCTGGCGGCCATAGCGCAGGGCAGCACACTGGGCACCGCTTTCGCGGTGGGCTTCGTCGACGCCGGGATGCTCTCCTTCGCCGGTTCGGTAGTGGTTATGATGGGGACGAGCGTAGGGGGCACGTTCGTCACCTTTCTGCTGAGCATGAACATAGCGGTCTATTCGCCGCTGCTGTTCTGCATCAGCTATCTCATGGTGAGGTTCGGCAAGAGGAACGTCTTCCGGATCGGCTACGTCCTCCAGGGGGTATCGATAGTACTCATTGGCATGTATATTCTGAAAATTGGCGTGCCCCCCCTGCTCAACGCCCCCTGGTTCAGCGACATCCTGACAGTGACCAGCAGCAACCCCTGGCTCATAGGCTTGGTAGCCTTCGTCGCTACCACCATACTCCAGAGCAATTCTGCAGTCCTCGCCCTGGTGATAACGCTGGCCGACGCGGGGGCTCTGCCCGTATCCACTTTTCTGCCGATAGTCTGCGCGGCTCGCATCACCGTGGTCCTGGCGGCGTTCGTAGGCCGGCACAACGCCAAGAAACTCGGAATCTGCACCCTGATCTACAAGATCCTGGGGGTCGCGATCGTCATCCCCTTCTACTCGTTCGCGCAGGACGTCATAGCTTCCAGCTCGGCGAATCACGCCCTGCTGGTCTTCCAGGTGCAGTTCGGCGTGGCGCTGTTCAACTCGGTTGTCTTCTATCCACTGTCCGACTGGCTCGCCCGACTAACGGACCGCCTGATGGAGCGCGGGGAGGAGGAGAGGCTTGGGGAGCCGATCTACCTGGACGAGGAGCTCGCCGATGTACCGGCTCTCGCCATACTGCTGCTGTCGAAGGAGATCATCCGGCTCGCCAATTATATTGAAATGTACTGCCAGGCGCTGTTTCTCTCGAAGAAGAGCCCCGCAGGGCTCGAGGAGCTGCCGTCCGCGATCGACAGCCTGTCAGAGGCCTGCCAGGAGTACATGTTCAGGATCCGCGTGCCCTCGGACTACGACGAATTGATGGCCACCTATTCCAGCGTGTCGTACTCGGTGGTATCCTTCCGCCAGATGTCCAAGATACTGACGGGGGAGCTGAGGCTGCTGAGCGAGGCAGGGGTAGCCGAGCAGTTCGCCAGGGAGATGGGCGAGGATACCTGGAAGAAGCTTGCTTCACTCGCACTTACGAATATCCGCATGGCGCTGAGGGCCTTCGCCCTTGCCGATGCGGATTTCGCGGCGGACGCGGGACGCTACGCGAGGGAGTACGAGGAGCTGGACAGGTGCGTGAGACTAAGGCTGGGAGTGGACGCAATAAACAGAAGAGAGCTGGCGCCCCTGCTCGACTTCATGTCCCAGGTCTTTTTGCTGGTCAGGACCTCTCTTGAGGTGGCGAGAGGAGAGGCCAACCGCTACCGTGAGGCTGACTGAAGTCTTGGATAAGAGGGAGGAAGCCCGGGTGACGAAAAACGCTGAGATACAGTCCATCCTTTACGAATCCGACAGGGAGCGCATAGTCTCCCTTGTCGTGGAAATGGGGAAGAGCGCCTCCAGTCTTCTCGAAAACGCAGTCTTCGCCTTCCTGAACCATGATGCGGCACTTGCCCGCAAGGTAGTGGACGACGACGACCTGATCGACAGCATGGAGAGCGAGGTGGACCAGGAGTGCCTGGGATCGATAGCGATGCGCTCGCCGGCCAAGGAGGAGCTCTACTTTATTCTGGCGGTGCTCAAAATCATAACCGACCTCGAGAGAATAGGCGACCAGGCGGTGAATATTGCCGAGAAAGCCCTCAGGGTGGGGGAGAAAGTGCCCTACCCGCGCAGGGAGTCCCTGCTGGAGATGCTTGGGTTGGTGAAGGAGATGTTCAAACAGGCGGTGAGCGCCTTCAAGAACGAGGATAAAAACATGGCGGCCGCCCTCTGGGAGCGGGACGACGAAGTGGACGCTCTGTATGCCCAGTGCTACACCGACTTTTTAAGGGACGCCGTCGTGCACCCCGGCGGCGGCGTGCAGGCAGTGGAGACCGGGGCCGCGGAGCTCTGGGTGGCAAGGCACCTGGAGCGCGCCGGGGATCACGTCATCAATATAGCCGAGCGTGTCTATTTCATGGTCGAGAGGAGGTCTTTCCCCGCGAAGGATGCAAGGGAAAGGCTTCGGGTCACGCTATCAGAGTAGTCGATCGCGCCTGGAACCCTCTCTCCCCAGATCTCTGACCATTGTTGACAGAAGGGGAAATCCGTGTATAATATCCTTAGTCAGTAATAGTCAAAGAAATCGGGGGGATGCGATATGAAGAAGGCAGTCGGCATAGATCTCGGCACTACGAATTCCGTAATCGCCGTCATAGAGGGAGGTTCTCCGGAGGTGATCGCCAACGCCGAGGGGGGAAGGACGACCCCTTCGGTCGTGGCCTTCTCCAAGGATGGCGAGCGCCTGGTCGGCTCGCTGGCCAAGAGGCAGGCTACTTTGAATCCCGACGGCACGTTGTTCTCCGTCAAACGCTTCGTCGGAAGAAAGTACAACGAGGTGGAATCGGAGCTCAAGATAGTGCCCTACAGGGTTACCGAGGGCCCCAACGGGGCGGTGAGGTTCTCCGTGGGCGGCAGGGAGTACGCGCCGGAGGAGATCAGCGCATCGGTGTTGCGCAAGCTGGTAAGCGACGCGTCGGCCTACCTCGGCGAGAAAATATCGGACGTGGTGGTCACGGTTCCCGCTTATTTCAACGACGCGCAGCGCCAGGCCACCAAGGACGCCGGGACGATAGCCGGCCTCAATGTGCTCCGCGTGGTCAACGAGCCCACTGCAGCGGCCCTCGCGTACGGGCTGGACAAGAAGAAGGAACAGAAGATCATGGTGTTCGACCTTGGCGGGGGGACCTTCGACGTATCTATACTCGATATAGGCGACGGCGTGGTGGAGGTGCTCTCCACGTCGGGCGACACCCACCTCGGCGGGGACGACTTCGACAAGGTGGTAGTCGACTGGATCGCCGACGAGTTCCGCAAGGAGAACGGCATTGACCTGCGCAAGGACAAGCAGGCCCTCCAGAGGCTTTACGAGGCGGCGGAGAAGGCTAAGTGCGAGCTGTCGTCCAGGGCCGGGACGGAGATAAGCCTGCCCTTCATCACGGCGGACGCGAACGGCCCCAAGCACCTCAATATGAGCATCACGAGGGCGAAGTTCGACCAGCTCACGGCCCACCTTGTGGAGCGATGCACCGGCCCGGTTAAGGACGCTCTTGCCGCGGCCAGGCTCTCCGAGGGTGATATCGACGAGGTCGTCCTGGTGGGCGGCTCGACGCGTATTCCGGCGGTCCAGGACCTGGTGCGCAAGCTGACCGGCGACAAGCAGCCGAACATGTCGGTCAATCCCGACGAGGTCGTCGCGGTGGGGGCGGCTGTCCAGGCCGGCATCATCAGCGGCGAGATGAAGGACGTCCTGCTGCTCGACGTGATCCCACTCTCCCTCGGAGTTGAGACCATGGGCGCGGTGATGACGAAGCTCATCGACAAGAACACCACCATCCCGTGCAGGAAGACGGAGGTCTTCTCGACAGCGGCGGACAACCAGCCGGCGGTGGACATTGTGGTGCTGCAGGGTGAGCGCGAGATGGCGCGCGACAACCGGATCCTCGGCAACTTCAAGCTGGAGGGGATACGCCAGGCGCCGAGGGGGCTGCCGCAGATAGAGGTGACCTTCGACGTGGACGCCAACGGGATTCTGAACGTGACGGCCAAGGACAAGGATACCGGCAAGGAGCAGCGAATCACGATAAACGGCTCGACCAACCTGGACAAGTCCGATGTGGAGCGCATGATCAGGGAGGCGCAGGAGCACGCCGCCGAGGACAAGCAGAGGAAGGAGACGGCCGAGGCGAGGAACGAGCTGGAGAGCCTGGTCTACCAGCTGGAGAGAGCGATAGAGCAGCAGGGCGAATCGCATCGCGAGAGCGAGAAGGCTCGCGCGCGCAGCCTGGCGGACGAGGGCAAGTCCATCCTCTCCAGGGAGGACGCCCCCCTCGACGCCATCAGGGTGGCCTCGTCGGATATCAAGCAGATGCTGCAGATCCTGGCCTCTCCTGCCGCCGGAACGCACGGAGGCGAGACCCAGTCGGGAGAGAGCGGCGACGTGGTGGACGCGGAGTTCGTAGACAGCTCCGACAGCAGGGGCTGAGGCGTCTAACAGGGGCCGTCGGCCTCGAACATGGAGTTCCAAAGCAAAGCCTGCGGTATAATCGCCCCGCAGGCTTTGCTTTGGGGACCCAGACAGATGAAATACTTTTTCGGGAGGCAATCCTATGCCACTTGAGTACCGTCCGCTTTCCTTCGATATGAGGGATGATTACAACCATCGCTTCGAGGGCTGTTCCGACAAGACCTCGGACTACACCTTCGTAAATATATGGGCCTGGTCCGACGAACGCGGCTACGAGCTTGCCCAGGCCGAAGACCTGTTCTGGCCGCGCGTGACCCGCCACGGGACGACATGCTGGGCGCCCGTGGGGGATTGGGAGAACGCCGACTGGGAGAGGATAATGCGGGACCTCTTCCCAGCAGGAATGACGTTCCACCGCGTCCCGGAGGGTTTGGCCTCCATCTGGCGCGAGCGACTGGGGGACCGCGTTCGGCTGGAAGACCAGCGCTCGGAGTGGGAGTATGTCTACTCGGCGACCGATCTAGCCGACCTTCGCGGCAATCGCTTTCACAAGAAGAAGAACCTCGTGAGACAGTTCCGGCGCGAGTACGAATCGGAATACCGGAGACTTGCGGAAGGGGACGTGGACGAGGTGCTCGAGATGCAGCAGCTCTGGTGCGAGTGGAAGAACTGCGACGATATCCCCGGCCTCCGGGCGGAGAACCACGCGATCGCCCGGGTGCTGCGAAACTGGGACAGCCTGCCCGGCCTCCTCTGCGGCGCTCTGTACGTGAAGGACTTCATGGTCGCCTACTCCGTGGGCGAGCCTATAACAGACGACATGGTGGTGGTGCACTTTGAGAAGGGACTGGCCGACTACAAGGGGGTCTACCAGGCCATCAACCAGGCCTTCGTCGACCTGTCCTGCGCCGGTTACGCCTGGATAAACAGGGAGCAGGACATGGGCGAGGAGGGCATACGACAGGCCAAGGAGTCCTACAACCCCTCCCGCTTCCTGAAGAAATACCTAGCCGAGTGGAAGGGGCGCTGAGATGGCGGTCGCACGAACGGGGGCCCTCTTCGGCGCGTTCAGGCACAGGAACTTCAGGCTGTTCTACATGGGCCAGATTGTCTCCCTGTCGGGGCTGTGGATGCAGAGGGTGGCCATGAGCTGGCTGGTTTACAGGATCACAGGCTCTCCCCTGCTGCTCGGCACTGTGGACTTCATGGCGCAGATTCCCGTGCTGCTGTTCGGCTCCTTCACCGGGGCCTTCCTCGAGGGACGCGACCTCAGGAGGATCATCATGGTATGCCAGACAGTCAGCATGTTGCATGCCCTGTCGCTAGCGGTGCTGACGCTGACGGGGGTGGTGCAGTACTGGCACATCCTGGCGCTGGCCGCGATCATAGGTGTCTCGGACTCGTTCGAGATCCCGGCTCGTCAGGGCTTCACGATCAGGCTGGTGGAGAACGAGCGGGACCTGGGCAACGGAATAGCCCTCACCTCCTCTCTGTTCAACGTGACCAGGCTCATCGGCCCCTCGATAGCGGGCATGGTGATAGCACTGGTGGGCGAGGGCGTCTGCTTCCTGCTTAACGCGTCGGCCTACACCGCCACCCTCGCGGCCCTCTACCTGATGCGTTTCAGGCGGCCCCTGGTGTCGGAGACGGCCAGGAAGGGCGTCATGGACGGCATGATGGAGGGGATCCGCTACGTGACGGGCTTTATCCCGCTGCGCAACTATCTCTCGGCCATAGCGCTGGTGAGTTTTTTCGCCTTCCCGTACATGGTGCTTCTTCCGGTGTTCGCCCGAGAGATTCTTGGAGGGGGCCCTCGCACCCTCGGTTTTCTGACCGGCGCAGCCGGCCTTGGCGCGCTGGCAGGCTCCATCCGCCTGGCCCTGCGCAAGTCCCCCGTGGGACTAGGCAGGACGATGGCTGTATCGTGCGCACTCATGGGGGTCAGCATGATCATCTTCTCGCGATCCGGTCACCTCGCCATCTCCATCCTGCTTATGGTGTGCCTTGGGTTTTTCATGGTCTCGTCACTGGTCTCATGCA
Source organism: uncultured Synergistaceae bacterium (assembly GCA_964458805.1). Lineage (GTDB taxonomy): Bacteria > Synergistota > Synergistia > Synergistales > Aminobacteriaceae > JAAYLU01. The sequence continues at coordinate 23,090 of CAYWKH010000012.1, read as the reverse complement.
ATACATTAGTACAGACGCTGGTGGACGACGACAAGCGAAACCGGGTGATGAGCCTGTTCATAGTCTGCGCCACCGGCATCACGCCCCTTGGCAGCCTCAACTACGGCTGGGCCGCCTCGCTGATCGGCGCCCCGAACGTACTACTTGCCGGAGGCACGGCCGCGCTTCTAATAGGGATTTGGCTGCTGCGATCGTGGCCCCGCATGCATGAGCTCTCCCTGCCGGTGTACAGGAGAAAGAACCTCCTCTAGTTGCGGTTGGTTTATACTCTGTAGAGTGGAGAACATACAGCTGGAGGTGACAGAAATGGCCAAAGAGCGCGTTGTTATAGTGGGAGGGGACGCGGCCGGGATGTCCGCGGCGGGGCAGGCGAGGAATCTTCTGCCGGAGGCGGACATCGTAGTCTATGAGAGGAGCGGTTACCCATCCTACTCGGCATGCGGCATCCCCTATTACGTCGCCGGCCTGGTGGAGTCGAAAGACAGCCTTCTCGTGCGGACGCCGGCGGAGTTCCTCGAGCGACAGAATATCGTCGTGAACGTCAGGCACGAGGTAACGGAGCTTGACCTCGACGCCGGGAGGGTGACGGTGCGAAACCTGGCTACAGGCGCCGAGTTCAGAGACGGATTCGACAAACTGCTGCTGGCGACGGGCGCCAGCCCCGTGCTGCCCAGGCTCAACGGTATCGAGGCCGACGGGGTGTTCAGCCTCGGCGTGCTCGAGACCGGCATTGCGGTGCGAAATTTCGTCGACCAGCGGAGGCCGGGCAGGGCGGTTGTGATCGGCGGGGGCTACATCGGCCTGGAGATGGCGGAGGCATTCGCCTGCGTCAGGAATATAAAGACCGCGTTGATCGACAGGGCCCCGCAGGTGATGAGCACCTTCGACCCCGACATGGCGGAACATATCGCCGGGGCTATCAGGGGCATCGGCACGGACCTTCGCCTGGGAGAGACCCTGCTGGGATTCGGCACCGAGGGGGGAGGCGTCCGCAGCGTCATCACCGAGGGTGGCAGCATCCTGGCTGACATCGTTGTCATGGGTCTCGGCGTGCGCCCGAACTCGGAGCTGGCCGAGAGGGCGGGGCTGAGGCTGTCCGTCAGGAACTCGATAGCCGTCGACGAGAGCATGCGCACCTCCCACCCCGCGGTCTGGGCGGCGGGGGACTGCGCCTCCACCACTCACCTGGTCACCGGCAAGCCGTTCTGGGTCGCCCTCGGGACCGTGGCCAACAAGTCGGGCCGGGTCGCCGGGATCTCGATGGGGGGCGGGAGGGCCGCGTTGAAGGGCGTGCTTGGTACCGCTATGAGCAAGCACTGCTCGTTCGAGGTGGCCCGCACCGGCCTCTCAACAAGGGAGGCGGAGGAGGAGAGCAGGCGGTTCCAGTCCGTGGTGATCAAGACGAAGACCAGGGCCGGATACTTTCCGGGCGCCGAGAACATGTACGTCAAGCTGCTGGCGGAGGAGGGCTCGGGCAGGCTGCTCGGGGGGCAGATCGTGGGAGGCCAGGGGGCGGCCAAGAGGGTCGATATAATAGCAACGGCCCTCGCCGCCGGCATGACGGTAGAGGAGCTTGTCGACCTCGACCTGGGCTACGCCCCGCCGTTCTCCATGGCGTGGGATCCGGTGCAGGTAGCCGGACGTGAACTGCTGAAGAAGGTTTAGCACAATGAAGCGCATTTCGGCCCCGATGGAGCTACATCCCGGAGCCTTAAGCTGAAACCAACGTAGGAGGATTGTCAATGCTCTCTAGCAAGATCGATTCCATGAAGAACGACATTGTAGCTGCGATCCAGGGGTGCCTGCGCATCCCGAGCGTCGGAGGCGATCCCGTCGAGGGCGCGCCCTACGGCGCCGGCCCGAGGAGGTCGCTGGACTGGACCCTGGCTTTCGCCGAGAAGATGGGGTTCAGGACCAAAAACGTAAACAACGTGGCCGGCTGGGCGGAGATGGGGGAGGGGCCCGAGATGGTAGCGGTCCTCGGACACCTCGACGTCGTCCCCGAGGGGGATGGCTGGAGCGTCGACCCGTGGGGCGGGGAACTCAAGGACGACATGCTGTACGGCAGGGGGGTCATCGACAACAAGGGCCCCGTCATGATAGCCCTGTTCGCCGCGAAGGCGGTGTTCGACTCCGGCATGAAGCTCAAGCGCAGGGTCCGGGTTATCTTCGGCACGAACGAGGAGAGGGGCAGCAAGTGCATGAAGCGCTACGTGGAGGCGGGGGAGGAGCTGCCCGTGGCCGGTTTCACCCCCGATGCGGAATACCCGATCATCAACGCAGAGAAGGGGATACTCACCTATACTCTGTCGATGCCGTTCACCCCGTCGGGAGGAATGAGGGTGCTGTCGCTCGCCGGCGGCGTCGCGTCGAACGTGGTGATGGCCGAGGTTAAGGCCGAGGTGGCTATCCCCGACCCCGAATGCGGGAGTAGGATTACCGGGGCCGCCGCGGCATGGAAAGGGCCGGAGGGTGGTTCCGTAAAGGTCGATTGGGACGGGTTCGGCGACAGGGTGGTCATAGTCGCCAGGGGGCGCCCTGCGCACGGTAGCACGCCCGAGAAGGGGGTAAACGCGCTAGCCTGCCTCGCGGACTTCATGGGTGCGTTGAGGCTGCGTGACGAGCAGGGCGACTTCTTCGGGGCCTTCTCGCGGCTGGTCGGCTTCGAGACCGACGGGGAATCGCTTGGCATAGCCATGAGCGACGAGGTCTCCGGCCCCCTGACGGCCTGTATAGGAGTGGCAGGGCTCGATGCCGGGAGGGTGCGCTTCACGCTCAATATTAGGTACCCGGTGACAATGTTGGAGGATGCCGTGACCGGACCTCTGTTCAGGACCCTTGGCGATGGCGGAGTGTCCGTCGACAGCGCCGAGTCGGCTGCCCCGCTGTTCGTCCCGGCCGAGTCCAGGCTCGTAAGGGCTCTTCAGAAGGCCTACTCGGACGTCACCGGCGGGGAGGCGGGGCTCCTAGCCATAGGGGGAGGCACCTACGCGAAGTCGATGCCGAACGTTGTGGCCTTCGGCCCGGTCTTCCCCGGCCAGTCGTACAGGGTTCACGAGGAGGACGAGCGTTGGGCGGTCGATGACATCATGAAGAACGCCCATATTATGGCGAGGGCCATAGTAGAGCTGGCGGGGGAGTAGACGACCACAAGCAGGTGACCAAAAAAGAAGGGAGTTCAGCGGCCCGTGCCTGGCAGCTGAACTCCCGTTATTCTCCGTACCGGACTCCGGTCGGCCGACAGGACGTCTACTCGGGCTTTATCCTCTTGTAGAAGATGCTCTCGCCGTTTTCGACGGTGAGCACTACGGCGTCCTTGTCGACCGGGTTGTGGGTCGCAGGGTCGATCGTGAGAGTAGCGTGGTGGAGCTTGACGTCCTTGGTGGCCTCAAGCGCGTCCCTGATGGCCTTCGGGTCGTCGCTGCCCGCGCGCTCGATCGCGTCCGCCAGCCAGTACAGGCTGTCGTACGCCAGCACGGCTATGGCGAACTCCTTGCACTCGTCGTCGTACTTCTCCCTGTAGGCGTCGAAGAATGGCTTCATCAGGGGGTCCTGGCGCGCAAGGTGGTACATCCAGAACGACCCCTCCAGGGCCTCACCGGCGATCTCCACCATGAACTCCCCGTAGCCGTCCCCGCCGATGAAAATGATGTCGTCCATGCCTAGTTCCCTGGCCTGTTTGATCGGCAGCGCCAAGTCCTTCCCTATGTTCGGCAGCACCAGGACCTCCGCGTCGGTCTCCTTGATCCTCGTGAGCTGGGCTCTAAAGTCCACGTCCTGCCCGCCGCGGAAGGCGTAGTCCGCGACTATCGTCCCTCCGAACTCCTCGAAGCTGCTGATGAAGTGCTCCCTCAATCCGTGGGAGTAGTCGCTTCCCACGTCGTAAAGAATGGCGGCCTTGGTCTTGCCCAGCTCCTTCGCGGCGAAGTAGCCGATGAGGCGCCCCTGGTACGGGTCGATGAAGCAGATGCGGAACATGTAGGGCTTGACCTTTCCGCTCTCGTCCACCGTGACCAGGGGGTTGGTGGACAATGTGCCGATCTGCGGAATGCCGGCGCGGGTGACGATCGGGGCGGTGGCGATGTTCGGGCCGCTCGCCGCGGATCCCAGTATGGCGACGACCTTGTCGTGGTCGATCAGCCTTCTCGCCGCATTCACCGCATCTTCCGCGCGCGATTTGTAGTCGTAGACCACCACCTCGATCTGCCTACCCAGGACGCCGCCGTTTCGGTTGATCTCGTCCGCCGCCAGCAACACAGCGTTGACCTCCGGCTGACCGTAGGCGGCAAAATCTCCGGTGATCCCGGCAAGGTAGCCCACCTTGATCACCTCCCCGGCAGAAGAGCAGCCTGCAAGCAGAAAGACGACCAAGAACGCCAACGACGCAACACGCATTTTCATTCAACACTCACCTCCACTTGTTATTAAAACGCAAATCATCAGATATAGTATCCGACAGGATTATGCTAATCTCAATGGAACGCTTTGTCAATGCCCTCCGAATCCCGGTCTTTACAGATCATCCACGACGTGGTATGTATCCTTGCATTCCAGGCTTCTCCTCTCGAAGGGAAGGTATAATGTTGGGTGGTTCATCGCACGCTGATCCCGGCAGGGCCGGGTTTATTAAGCAGTTCATACCCTTACTGGATTTTTTCGCGGAGGTTTGCGGCCCCGACTGCGAGCTGGTGTTGCATGATCTGTCTCGTCCCGAGGCGTCGATAGTGGCCATCCGGAATGGGCATATTAGCGGCCGAGCGGTCGGCGGCACCATGTCGGGTTACGCGCCGGCCTTCGTTAAACTGGTCCGCAGCGGGGCATATACCGACGACATGGTAGTGCACGTTGACAAGACGAGGGACGGTCGCATCCTGAAATCGCACGCCTTCTTCATCAAGGACGAGACAGGCGGGCTGTGCGGCATGATATGCGCGAATCACGACGTGTCGGACCTGGTAAGGGTGCACGACTTCCTCCACGCGAAGGTTCGCGATCTGATCGGTGCCTCGGACGACGCTCAGGCTCCCCCCATGCCCTTGGATGCGGTGCTTGAGGCCGACTCTGGCTCCAATATCGAGGACATCATGGACGTGTTGATAGAACAGGCGTCGAGCGAGATGTCGTCTCCTCCGGCGGAGATGAACCCGGGCGAGAGGGCGCGACTGGTGAGCATGCTCAAGACGCGCCACCTGTTCTCAATGAAGGGGGCCGTGGCAAAGGTCGCGGACCGCCTGGGCGTCTCCGAGGCCACCGTATATCGTTATCTTAAGAGAGAGCGCCAGTGAAGGCTGAAGTGGATGTGGAGGTGTTGCGGATGCTTGATTTCTCAAAGGGCTACTCATTCGAGGAGTACCTGGAAAAAGGGTACGCCGAGGAGCGTGACCGCCAGGTCAGGGCGTGCTCGCGCACGCGCTTCTCACAGTCTTTCGAGGGACTCGTACGGAGTGTTAAGCGCACGCTCCGTTTGGCCGCGTTTGCCGAGGTGTACTGTCCGGATTCGGTGGTATTCATGCCGTTTGCCCACCGTATGACAGAGCTGAGCAAGGCGATAGGCCTCACTGTATTCCCGCGGACGTCCAACGAAAAACTGCTGGAGGGGCTGACAGGTGTCGCGAGAGTGCCTACGCTGCTATTCTGCGGCGAGGAAGGGATCCCCTCGGGAAGCTACGTGGAGCTGCCGAGGACCTTGAGGGAGGAGATGCGGGATCTCGACGCGGAGGAGAGATCGGCCCTCGTGATAGACTACAGGCGTGGCAGGTACAACGAGATGATCGAGGCCGAGCTCTCGGAGCTCCTGTCGCCGTATGTGGTCTAACGGCCTCCTTGTCGGGATGCGACGCCGCCTCGTGGCTCCTGTGCCTTCTGAGAGCTGACGGAGCATGTCGGCGGCTTCGGTTTTTTTTCTTTTCCTCAGGATCGGCGCCTTCACCTTCGGCGGCGGTATCGTGATGCTGGGGTTTATAGAGAAGGAGCTCAGGTCGACCGGTCATCTGTCGGACGAGGAGATATCGGACATGTTGGTCTTGGCCACGGCCTTTCCCGGACCCGTGGCGGTCAACATGTCCTTCCTTGCGGGGAAGCGCGTCGCGGGAGTGACTGGCGCAGCGTGTGCAGTGGCGGGGACGGTCCTTCCTCCCTTCCTTGCTATCCTGTTGCTGTCCGGACTTTTGGTGCGCTACATGGGCGAGCCGCGCGTCTCATCCTTCTTTCTCGGGGCGTCCTGCGCCGTGGCGGTAATAATCGGACAGGTCGTGTTCAACATGGCGCGATCATCGGGCGGCGGGTGGAGGGATGTGTGCGTCATTGCGCTCACGGCCCTGCTGATCCTGGCGGCGGGGGTTCACCCCTTCGTAGCTCTGGCCTCAGGGGTTCTCCTTCGGCTGACTCTAGGCGGTGCCGGCTGATGACGAGCACCTTGCTCTCGCTGGCATCAGTTTTCGCCAGGATCGGATTAGGCGCGTTCGGCGGGGGGTTGGCGACCATCCCGTTCATTAACTACGAGCTCGTGGTCTCAAGGGGGTGGTTGAGCGAGAGAGCCTTCTCCGAGGTCGTCTCCCTCGCCCAGATGACACCGGGACCCCTGGCGATCAACGCGGCCACCTTCGTCGGATTCCGGATCGCCGGGACGCCGGGAGCGTGTGTGGCCACCCTGTCGGTCGTCCTGGCACCGCTTGCCCTGCTGGTCTCCTTCCTGTTCCTGCTGTCGAGGGCCCCGGGAGAGTTAAGAAGGGGCGTGGAGAGGGTTCGGAGGGCTCTCAGGCCGGCGGTGTCGGGGATGTTGCTCGCGGCTTTCTGGGTTGTGGCCCGACCGCTGGCACGGGACTGGAGGTTGCCGGTGCTGTCGGCCCTTCTGCTCATGTTGAGCAGGACTCGATTGTTCGCGCGCTACCCTCAACTGCTCCTGTTGTGCGCGGGAGGGGTGGGTGCGCTGTTATTATAGCAGCTTCGGCGGTCGGCACGTCGCTGAAGAAAGGAGTGACTGGTTTTGAAGGGAGAACAGGATCGAGCAGGCCCTCTCCCCCGGCTGTCGGGTGCTTTCGCGTCCAGCTCGCCGGCCATGAGAGTGGCGGTGGTCAACCTTACGACGTCCTCTGTGAACTACGTAACGGCTGAGGAGGACCTTCTTCGAAAATACCTGGGGGGCTCGGGGCTCGGGACTTGGCTCCTGTTCAGGTATGGTTCTCCGAAGCTCGCCGCGCTCTCCCCGGAAAACCCGCTGATCTTCACGAACGGCCTCTTCCAGGGGACGGGGATACCGACCTCGGGGAGGCACCACGTGACGTCCAAGTCGCCTCTCACGGATATGTTCGGGGAGTCGGACTGCGGCGGGGCCTTCGGGTTTCACATGGGAAGGTCCGGCTTTGGAGGCGTGGTCTTCCTGGGCAGGGCGGAGTCGCCCGTCTACGTGACGCTGGTCGAGGGATATGTGACGGTTAAGGATGCATCGGAACTCTGGGGCCGCGATGCTTTTGAGACGGAGGAGCTTCTGCTGGAGATAGAAGGGCGCCCGTCCGGGGTCGCATGTATAGGCCCCGCGGGCGAGAGGATGGTGCTGTTCTCCAACATCATGCACGACGGCAGGAATGCCAGGGCAGCCGGCAGAGGCGGGATGGGCGCCGTCATGGGCTCGAAGAACCTGAAGGCTGTGGTGTCCCGTGGGAGCGCCAGGGCTGCCATGCGCGACGAGCAAGCGGTACGCGCCAAGTCCTCAGAGATGGCCAGGATATACATGGAGAAGCTCCAGTCGATGACGCGTTTCGGCACCGCGGGGGGAGTTGCCCTGGCGGAGCGAAACGGGGACCTGCCGATAAAGAACTGGAGCATGGGGTCGTGGCGGGAGAATGTCCAGTCGATTACCGGCCAGGCCATGGCGGACACGATACTGACCGGCAACTGGGGGTGCGTCTCGTGCCCGATACGTTGCGGGCGGGACGTCGAGTTCGACGGGATCAAGGGCGCCGGCCCCGAGTACGAGACCATCGGGATGCTGGGGAGCAACTGCCTCGTCGACGACCTGGAGGTCATAGGCCGCGCAAACGACATCTGCAACAGGACCGGAATGGACACCATCTCGGCAGGCTCGACCGTGGCCTTCGCCATGGAACTCTTCGAGAGGGACATCCTGACCGAGGGGGACATCGGCTACCCGCTCCGCTGGGGGGACGGCGAGGCCATGCTCCGCCTGTTGTCGGACATCGCCGCCGGCACGGGAGTCGGGGGACTGCTTTCGCTGGGCACGAGGAAGGCCGCCGAGCGCATCGGGGGAGACGCCCCGAGGTACGCGATACACGTCAAGGGCATGGACCTCCCAGCCCACGACCCGCGATGCTACAAGAGCCTGGCTGCGGGATACGCGACCTCGAGCAGAGGGGCGTGCCACCTGTCGGGCTACACCTACTCCTTCGAGAGAAGCGCGACCTATCCCGACTTTGGCGTGAACGAGGTGCTGGACAGGACGCTTGACGAGGGGAAGGGGAGTTTGAACGTCGTTTTCCAGAACATGATGGGGGTGCTCGACTCGCTCAAGATGTGCAAGTTCCCCTTCTCCGCGACGCGGATGGACGACATTCTCACGTGGCTCAACGGGATCACCGGTTGGGACATGACCGCGGAGGAGCTGCTGCTCGCCGGAGAGAGGATCTTCAACCTGAAGAGGGTGTTCAACATCGCCTGCGGCCTTGCACCGGACGACGACGCGCTGCCCGGTCGGATACTCGAGGAGCCCAGGGGGAGCGGAGGGTCTCCCGACGCCCTTCCGGACCTGGCTGCGCAGTTGAGGGAGTACTACCCGGCCAGGGGGTGGACAAGTGAAGGGATCCCGACTCGGGAAAAACTGCGATCACTCGGCCTTGATGAGTTCGTCCAATGGCTTGATCCTGGCCGGAGTGATGTGTGAAGAGGAGATCATGGTAAGAAATTTAGGAAAAAATACGCTGTTCTTGTTGATACTGGCCCCGTTTATAGCGTGGCTGGCCTCGCGCGGCGCCGACCTGCTGGTGATAAGCAGGTGGAACACGGAGGACTCGGCCGTCGTCCGACTTGAGGAGGTGCTCGAGAGGAGCAGCGACTTCGATCTTCAGGATGCAAGCGGGTGGGACACCGAGCGGGTCGCGATGCGGATAACCTTCAGAAACGGCCCACTGGCCGGGACGACGAGGGAGCTTGAGATACTCCAGCTTGCGGACAGCAGGCTCGAGCTCGTGCCCGGCAGGGAGTACCTCTTCCTGGTGGATACGTTCGACGATGGCTCCCAACAGTTTTCAATAAGCGACAGGTATCGTATCCCGGCCGTGGCGGGGTTCATCACGTTCGCCTGCGTGGCCTTCTCGGTCCTTACCGGTTTTGCGGGCGTGAAGGCCCTCCTGGGGCTCTTCTTCTCGCTCTTCCTGCTACTGGGCTGGTTCGTGCCCAGGCTCGCCGAAGGGCACACCCCTGTCCCGTTTGCGATACTCGCCGTGGCGGGAGTCTCTATTCTTACGATTATGTTCGTGGTACCCAGTCGCTCCCTGTGGCCTATTCCCTTCCTCGGTGCGGTGGGGGGCACGGTCGCGGCTTCGATAACCGGCTGGCTGATGGTCGCCCTGTGGCAGTTGACTGGGCTCGAGAACGACAGCGCAGTGCTCCTGTTCTCGGTTGCGCCGCACCTGGAGTTGAAAGGGCTTCTCCTGGCCGCGGTGATGGTCGGGGCTATAGGAGCGGTGCTCGATGTAGCGGTGTCGGTGACCTCGTCGATGGCGGAGCTGTACTCGTACGACCCGTCGATCCCCGTGCGCCGCCTTTGGCAGGCTGGGATCAACGTAGGCAGCGACGTCCTCGGCAGCATGATAAACACGCTGATCCTGGCCTACCTGGGGAGCTCTCTTCCCTTCGTGGTCCTGATCGCGATGGAGGGGCCGGACTTCACGGCCCTGGTAAACGATCCCCACATAGCCCAGGAGCTGTTGCGAAGCGTCGCTGGAACAGTCGGCCTGCTTCTGACCATTCCCGTGACCGCGAGCGTCGGCAGCTGGTGGATCTGGCGCTCCCGTCCCGGTCGCGAGAAGCGGCGTGATGAAGAACCGACCGACCGGGCGCCCGTCGAATGATAAAATGTAAGCGAAGGATCAGACGAACAGACACTTCAGGAGGTGCAGAGATGAAGAGAATTGCGATTAACGGTCTTGGCAGGATTGGGCGACTTGTGTTGCGCTGCTACGTGGAGAGAAAGCCGAAGGACGTGGAGATCGTGGCGCTGAACGACCTCACCCCCCCGTCGGAGATGGCGTACCTCGTCAAGTACGACTCGGTCCACGGTAGAGCGAAGTTCCCCGTGGAGGCGGGAGAGGACTCCCTGGTAATAGACGGGGTGAAGATCCCGCTGTACAAGGAGAAGGACCCGTCGAAGCTGCCGTGGAAGGAGCTTGGGGTGGATATCGTCCTTGAATGCACCGGCTTCTTCACCAAGAGGGAGAAGGCGGCGGCACACCTTGAGGCCGGAGCGAAACGGGTGGTCATCAGCGCACCGGCCGACGACTCCGACCTTACTATCGTCCTGGGGGTCAACGAGGACAAGTACGACCCGGCGAAGCACGCGGTAGTATCGAACGCCTCCTGCACCACCAACTCGCTGGCGCCTGTCACCAGGGTCCTTAACGACTCGTTCGGCATTGAGTACCTGATGGGCACCACGATCCACGCGTACACCTCCACACAGGTGCTGGTCGACGTCCCGAAGGGCGGCGGAAGGAAGGGCAGGGCCGCCGCGGTCTCGCTCGTGCCGGCCACCACTGGCGCGGCGAAGGCCATGGTCCCTCTCTTCCCCGAGCTGAAGGGCAGGATGGATATGATCTCCGTCCGGGTCCCGGTGGCGGACGGTTCTCTGACCGACATAGTGGTTCACTTCAAAAAAGAAGTGACCGCCGAGGACGTCAACGCCGCCCTCAAGGCGGCCGCATGCGGCAAGCTGAAGGGTATAGTGGAGTACAACGACGAGGAGATAGTCTCCGCGGACATAATCGGCAACCCGCACTCCGGAATCGTGGACGCCCCCTCCACCAAGGTGATAATGGGCAAGGTGGCCAAGGTCATGGTGTGGTACGACAACGAGTACGGCTACTCGAACCGCATGCTGGAGCTTGCACAGCTGATGGCAGGGAAGGAGTAGGCGCGGAACGAAGCCGTCCGACACGGGCGGAGACGGCGCTCCCGGGCCCTTGAGGCTCAGGGGCGCTCTCTTTTTACTATCATCCCGATGAAGGTCATCGCTATGTCCCTGTCGTAGAAGGAGCCTGCCAGCTCGGCTAGTTCTCCCAGGGCCTCGGTCGCGCCCTTCCTCTTGCGGTAGGGGCGGTCCGAGGTCATCGCGTCGAAGGCGTCCGCCACGGACAGGATCCTGGCCTCCAGGCAGATGCTCTCGCCCGTCAGGCCGAACGGGTACCCCGTACCGTCCATGCGTTCGTGATGCTGAAGAACGATATCGGCCAGAGGCCACGGGAAACCCAGCGGCGACAGTATGTCGTGCCCGTATTCCGGATGTTTTTTTACCAGCTTGTACTCGGCGTCCGAGAGGCTGTGAGGCTTGCCGAGGATCTCGGCCGGTATGTACAGCTTGCCGAGGTCGTGCACCAGCCCCGCGTACCTGACCGCCATCCTGATCTCGTCGGACAGGCCCATCTCGCCAGCCAGGGATTCGGCCAGGGCCGATACGTTCTTCTGGTGGCCGGCTGTCGACATGTCCCTGAGCTCGCTGACCTGGCACAGCGCCGAAATCGCCCCGGAAAACCTGTCGTGTATGAGCTTGTGGCTCAGTCGCAGCGATTCCTCCTCTTTTCGCCTCTCAAGGGCTATGGCCAGCAGGCTCGACAGCACCGACAGCACGGGCTCGTCGGCGCCGTAGGCCCAGTGCATATCAGGATCGGCCAGGGCCAGGAAGCCCTGTAGGCTTCCCTTCAGCAGCAGTGGCAGAATTGCGACGGAGCTGATATTTCTCCTCCTGAGAAACTCTCGACCGCCGTAGCTCATCTCCTCGTCGGTCGAGTCCACGACGAGGAGCGTGGGCAGGCTGTCCTTTTTCAACAGCGACTTCCAGAAGAAATCCTCGCCCTCGGAGAATATGGGCGCCCGGGTGGGAGAGGAAGGGGCGGCGTCTGGGGAAAAGACTTCCAACTCCGGCACGAGCGCACCTGTGTAGGACATTACGAAAAGGACGGCGAGGCGAGCCTTGGAGATCGACAGCATGTCGAGCAGCGCCCTCTCCAGCGTGCCCCTGAAATCACTGGAGACCACGAAGCCGGACGAGATAGCGGCCATCCGCGTCTGCAGGACCGTCCTGCGGGCGAGGAGGTCCTGTAGCGCCTTTCGCTCACCGATGTCCTCGAAAAGGGCGCAGTAGTCTGTCCTTTCCTCCTCGGACGACAGTTGAAAGGAAAGGAAGGATACGTTTACAATCCCTCCGTCCCCATCAGGGACCGAGGCCTCTCTGGCCCACGGTGTGGACTCTTCGCCGCCCATTGCTCCCGGGAATACGTCCTCCTCGCTGAAGGTGGTGCCCGCTCCGGACAGGAGCGGCAGCACGTTTTCCGGGACGGCACGGGGCGCGAGCCTGAAGATCTCCCTGAACCTGGGGTTTGTCTCCTTTACACGCCCGGTCCCGTCGTAGACGAGTATCCCCTGCGGCGAGCTTTCGAACAGGCTCTTCCAGTATCCAGCCTGCAGGAGCAGCTCGGATTCGACCCTCTTCCTCGCGTTGATGCTCCTGGTCAAATATAGTGCGGATACGCCCAGCACCATCAAGAGCAGCAAGTTCCCGAATATCAGCGGTACGTGCCCCAGGAGGGTCGCGAAGGGGTCCCCCAGGATTATGCTCTGCGGGGGCAGTACGCCGCGCGTGAGCCCGAACTCCTTCATCCCGGCGTAGTTGAAGAGCAGGCGGTTCTTCTCGCTCTCCAACAGGGGGATGGACTCGGGGGAGGTGCCGGACAGGATGTCAAAGGCTATCTCGCCGGTCTCATACCCCCTCTGGTAACCCCTGCCCGTCACCGAGGCAAGTACGCCGAGGGCGGCTCCCTCCTCGAGGAGCGAGTACACGGGGAGATTGCACGCGGACTGGATCGCCTCAACCAGCCTGGGAAGGGGCGTGGCTTCGCCTGCGTCATCCGTGGAGCAGTGGCCCAAAATTACCACGCTCCCCGGCTCCAGCGCGGACAGGCGGTCCATTATTCCGTCGAGGTCCAACCCGTACACCGGGATGATCAACCGTCGAGGGAGCGACAGGGCCTTGGCGGCATCATTCACATGGTTCATATCATGGAAGCCCCTGGGAGTTGAATCCACCACCACGGCGACAGCAGGAGCATCCGGGTGAAGCCTGGTTATCTCCCGCAGCAGGAACAGCGCCCTATCCTCGCTGAAGAGCCCCTGCCTCATGTTTTGCGGCATGATCTTTAAAAACGTGCTGTTCGTCAATGAACAGAATACGACCGGGACGTCGGGAAGGGAGGTTCCACCCTGCGTAACAGCGTATATGAAGGCCTCGTTTCCCGTGGTAATTATTATATCGGGCTTCTTGTGAGTGTATCTCTCGAGCATCAGGTTGCGGAATTCCGGCAGGTGGTATGCGGACAGAGTGCCGGCCACATCAAGATTCTCCACGAAGAACTCGGCTGTCACTCCCCTGTCCACCAGAGCCGCCAGGATTCCCCGGTTTGCCTCGGCAGTCCAAGGGTCCTCGTTGGAATAGGAGTTTAGAATAAGGACCCTCTTATGCGCCGGCAGGGCAAACAGATGCTGCGCCAGGCATATTATGGCCAAAGCCGCAAGGAGTCCGGATAATTTTAATCGAGGACAGTGGATCAAGGGCACGCTCGCTCTCCTCTCTATCGCCGCGGCAGGGACCCCGCATAATCGGCCGCGCTCTCTCCGGCCTGGTGTCCCGTGCTCCAGCACATCTGCAGGTTGAAGCCGCCTGTGGGTCCGTCGATGTCGATGACCTCCCCGGCGAAAAACAGGTTTTCTACGATCTTCGAGCGCATGGTCCCGGGATCGATCTCGTCAATGGCTACTCCCCCGGAGGTCACGACGGCCCAGTTGAAGCCAAGGAGCCCGGTCGGAGTGAGCTGGAACGCCTTGAGCAGGGCCGCGAGCTCGCCCGCCTCCCTGTTGCCGATGTCGTTTACGAGCTTCTGCTCAGGTATCGGGGACTTCATGAGCACCGTCGGGATGAGCCCCGAGGGGAGAAGACCGCCGAGCGCTTCTTTCAATCGCTTCCCGCTCAGCCTGTCGAAGTCCCGCCGTATCCTCCTCGTCAACACCTGGTGGGTGAGGGCGGGCTTCAGGTCGATGACGAGCTCCCCCCCGCCGGATTCCAGCGCCGCGGCGATCTCCTTGCTCATATCCATGGCGATCGGTCCGCTCAATCCGAAATGGGTGAGCAGCAGCTCCCCGAAGCGGCTCGCCATGATCCTGCCGTGACGCCGCAAGGACAGCGACACGTTGCGCAGGGTCATCCCGTGACAGGCCTTGGGCCACTGCTCGGCCGTCCTGACGGGGCAGAGCGCGGGAACCGGCGGTATCACGGTGTGTCCTGCCCTCCGCGCGAAGCGGTATCCGTCGCCGGTGGATCCGGTCTTCGGGAAGGACTTGCCGCCGGTACAGATTATGAACGCGTCTCCATCGATCTCGCCATTTTCGGTGAGGACGCCGCGGATGCGACCTTCGCGCACCACGAGGTCGAGGGCCTCATTTTCGCACCGGATCTCCGCGCCGGCCCCTGCGGAGTATCGCCTGACCGCGTCAAGCACGCCCGGCGCGCCCCCCGCGGCCGGGAAGATTCTCTTCCCTCTCTCTTCCTCCAACTCGACACCAATTGACTCGAAGAATGAGATGGTCTCGGCCGGGCCAAACCTGGAGAAGACCGAGTAGAGAAACCTGCCGTTGCGGCCGAATTTCGACAGGAAAAGGCCCGTGTCCTCCTCGGAGCTCGTCAGGTTGCACCGCCCCTTGCCGCTCAGCAGCAGTTTCTTCCCCGGGGAGGAGTTCTTCTCGAGCAGGGTCGTGAGAGCGCCGCGCTCGGCCGCCCTTCCAGCAGCCAGCAGTCCTGCCGGTCCGCCGCCGATCACCACGACTCTCCCGCCTTTCAATCGCCTGTGCCCTTTCCGCTTCCGGACAGGGAGAGGGAGATCCGTCTCCTCCGCAGGTCCGTCTCTATGACCGAGACCTCGACCCTGTCTCCCGGCTGAGGTTCGCGGCTGCGCGGCACATGCCTCTTGTGGATCAGCCCGTCCTGGTGTACGCCGATGTCGACGAAGACGCCGAAGGAGGTCGTATTTGTCACTATGCCGGGCAGCACCATGCCCGGCGTCAAATCCTCCATGCTCTCCACCCCCTCGACGAAGGCGAATGGCTCGAAGCTGTCCCGGACGTCCCTTCCGGGGCGCTCCAGCTCGCGCACTATGTCGTTCAGGGTGGGCAGGCCGACCTCCGCAGACACGTACCTGTGGACGTCCAGCCTCCCCCTCAGCTCGGGGTTGACCAGCAGGTCGGCCACGGAGCAACCCAGGTCTCCCGCCATCCTCTCCACCAGGGCGTATCTCTCCGGGTGGACCGCTGACGCATCTAGAGGATCGACTCCCCCCCTTATTCGGAGGAAACCCGCTGCCTGCTCGAAGGTCTTTCGCCCGAGTCGAGGCACGTCCAGAAGCTCCTTGCGCGAGGAGAAGGCACCGTGCTCCGCGCGATGCCGCACTATTCGCTCGGCGACGGAGGCTCCAAGCCCCGATACGTGCGACAGAAGCTCCGGGCTGGCCGTGTTCAGGTCCACGCCTACCGCGTTGACGCAAGATCCCACGACCGCGGCGAGCGCGCCCTTCAGCTCCTTCTGGTCCACGTCATGCTGGTACTGCCCCACGCCGATGGACTTAGGGTCGATCTTGATCAGCTCGGACAGCGGGTCAAGCAGCCTGCGCCCGATGGATACCGCCCCCCGCACGGTGATGTCCCGGTCGGGGAACTCCCTGCGCGCTACCTCGGAGGCGGAGTAGACCGAGGCCCCGCTCTCGTTCACCATCGTCACGACGATATCCTCGGGAAGATCCAGGCTTTTGATGAAGCGCTCGGTCTCGCGCCCCGCGGTGCCGTTTCCTATGGCTACCGCCTCAATATTGTAAACTTCAATTGACTTTAAAATCTCTCGAGCGCTTCTTTTTTCATCCTGCCTTGGAGGGTGCGGGTAGATGACACCGTCGTAAAGCAGGTCGCCCTGCCTGTTAAGGCATACGAACTTGCATCCCGTGCGAAAGCCCGGGTCCAGGGCCAGGATGTTCCTCGGGCCCAGCGGAGGCGCCATCAGGACTTTTCCGACGTTCCTGGCGAAGACCGCGATGGCCTCCCTGTCCGCCTTTCTCTTGAGGGCGCTCCTCAGCTCGGTCTCCATGGAAGGGGCCAACAGACGCCTGTAGCCGTCCGCGGCGGCCTTCTCGACGAGGGCTGAGTCGGGGCCGCCCCCGCGAACGAACATCTCCTTTATTATGCGCAGCGCCTCATTCTCCGGAGGGACCAGGGTGATCGACAGCAGCTTTTCGCGCTCCCCGCGCAACATCGCCAGCACCCTGTGCGAAGGCGCGGAGGCCGCGCGCTCCTCCCAGGCGAACCAGTCCCTGTAGTTGGAGGCCTCCTGCTCCTTCCCCCTGGCGCACCTGCAGGATAGCCTACCCCTGGCGGCGAACAGCACGCGCATCCGTCTTCGGGCGGCAATGTTCTCGCTGACCCGCTCCGCAATTATATCCATCGCTCCCTGGAGCGCCTCCTCGGGCGAGTCCACACCCCGTTCGGCCGAGACGAACTCCTCCGCGAGGGAGGCCGGATCCCCCCCAGCCTGCTGAAGCAGTCTGTCGGCGAGCGGAGCCAGCCCCTTCTCCTCCGCGACCGAGGCCCTGGTCCTTCTCTTGGGGCGGTGGGGCAGGTAGATGTCCTCGAGCTCCGCAATAGTGGTCGCGCCGCGCAGCGAGCTCTCCAGGCCGGGGTTCAGGGCCCCCTTTGACGAAAGGGAGGTTATGATGCTCTCTCTCCTTGTGTCCAGCGCCTCAAGGCGCTCGGACAGGGTTTTTACCGCGAGAATCTCCTCCTCGTCAAGCGAGCCGGTGGCCTCCTTCCTGTAGCGAGCGATGAATGGCACCGTGCAACCCTCCCCGAGAAGGGAGAGAGCCGCCTCTACGGAGGCCTGAGTCAGGTTGAGATCCTTTGCTATTCGGGCGCTGTGTCCGGCGATCATAATCGTCTCCCCCGGGCGGCTGGTGTGCGTAAATGGTTCATTCGCCTATTCTAGCACGACGGGAATTGGGTTGAAATATCATGATACAATTTGCAGGAGAAAGGAAGAATGGTCCATGGAGAGAGATGTTTGGCATTCGCTTTACCGCAGAATGGTGCTGGGGCTTTCGCTCCCGGAGGAGGCCAGGGAGCACAGGGGCCGGGTGCTGTTGCACTTTTCCGATACGCCTTCGACATTCTACAGCGCCATGAGACACCTCATCGACTATTTCGAGCCGGTGTGCATCGTTCACACCGGGGATCTTGCGGACGAGGTGAAGCTCGAGCTGCACCCGGGGGAGCTGGCGCTCTATCGTAAGAAGCTGGAGGCGCCCCTGAGCGAGGACAGGGTGGTGATCATAACCGGCAATCACGATCACGAGGGCAGCGTGCGGGAATATTTCCCCGAAGGGCGGGTCATAGAGGGCGGCACCCGGCTGAACCTTTTCGGCCTTGATCTGAACTTGAGTCATGAACCGGAGCGGCTTGGAACACCGCTTGCGCGTTTCAACCTCTTCGGGCACTCAATGCCTCGAGAGGTCGGCACCACCGGGGACAGGATCTTCCTCAACGGTCTGAAGGCGATTCACGTGCTGAACGTGGACTCCGGCGTCGTGCTGTCGATCCCCTATCCCAAGTACGTGGATGACGCCCGTTTCAATAGGAAAAAGGTAGGCCTATGATTGTGCGGGAGGTGGTCTGATGCTTTCCATAGTGCGAGGGGGTCCGCGAGGCATGCTTCTCCGGGGCGACCGGGAGGGGCTGGATCGCGCCCTGGAATCGGCTTTCCAGGTAGCCAGACATACTTTTGAGAGCGCGCTCGACTCCGCTGGAGAGGGGCAGACTATAGTTGCCCTGCACGGCAGGGAGGACGACGGAAACAGGGAGTACCGAGTGGTCGCGTCCCCTTCGGACGACGTGCTCGCCGCGCTGGCGAACGACCCGGCCCGTGCCATGGAGTCGGTCCGCCTGCTCCCAAGAATCCTGTTTTTCCGGGTCTTCGGCGAGTCCGATCAGATTGTCGCCCAGATGGAGAACGACCTCTCCAACGGGGGAATCCAGGGGGCGTCAGTCCGCAGGGGCAGGCTTCGCTCCCTCCTCGGGAGCCAGAGAAAGAACGACATCGCGGTCTGTTTCACCCGTTCCCCGCTTAATGGCCCAGTAACGATGGCGGACCTGCTCGACGACGTCCTCCTTGTGACTGGAGTCTTCTTTCACGACTTGTACTCATTCCTGAGGGCGCGCGCCCTCTGGTTTTTCAGCGAGGGGCTCGACAACCGTTCGTGGAACGAGATGGAGATCCGCGTCTACGACTCCTGGGGAAGCTACATGGACCATGCCGAGCGGTTTCGCACGGTGCTGGACGGACTTGAGATCGGCATGATCCTGGGTGAGGGGTGGGGGAAGGACTACGCACACATACTGTTGCCAGTGAGGGTATACCGCTTTCGCCTGTTTACTTTTCTCTCCGCGGAGCAGGTCAAGGGGTTGCTGGTGGGACTCGAATACTCCGCCGACGGCGAAAGGCTTGCAGACTTCGACCTCTACAGGGGCAAGGAGAAGGTATCATGGGGCGACCTGAAGAACAGGGAGAAGGGGGGGCGAGGCGCGCTTGGCGAGGCATCGCGCGAGAGGCTGTTTTCGCGCTTGAGGGAGAACGACCGGAAACGCCTGGTCGAGCTCGAGGAGCGGGCTCTCTCCAGGAGAGAGGGCAGGTAGTGCCTCCTTTGCCCGGCGAATAGATCCTTGCATTTTTCTTTGGTCTGAGTTTATACTTACATCATTATCGGGTAAACTTTCGGAGAACCATGGCGGCAGATTCTATTGGCATTCCGCCTCAGCGGGCCTGTATGATCACGAGGGCGAAGGCCTGTTCGGGTGCGTTCCGATATGCGTAGATCCTCAACTACGAAGGAGGTCGCTACTCATGGAAGTGCTCAAGGTCTCTGCAAAGTCACAGCCGAAGTCGGTCGCAGGCGCCATAGCAGCGGTGCTGCGGGAAAAAGGGGCGGTTGAAGTTCAGGCGGTGGGAGCGGGCGCGGTGAACCAGTCGGTGAAGTCCATCGCGATCGCCAGAGGCTACGTCGCCCCGAACGGGATCGACCTGGTCTGCATACCCGCCTTTTCGAAGATCGCCATAGAGGACGAAGAGAGAACTGCCATCAAGTTCCAGCTTGAATCGCGTTGAAGCAAGACTCTGTTCTGTTGTCTGCGCGCCCGGCCCGAACTATGGGGCCGGGTTTTGTCAAATATTTAAACCTCGGTATGGAGGAGATTGTATGGATGTGATCACCGCGCCAAAGGGAGTCCGGGATATTCTCCCGGACGAATCGTGGAAGTGGGCCCGTGTTTTTGACGTAGTCGGGGTTGTAGCCCGCACTTTCGGATATTCCGAGGTGCACCTGCCGCTGTTCGAGCACACCGAGCTCTTCTCGCGCGGCATAGGTGAGGCCACGGATGTGGTGGAGAAGGAGATGTACACCTTCACGGACAAGGGAGACCGCAGTATAACCCTCCGCCCCGAGGCCACCGCGTCGATGGTTCGGTCCTACCTTGAGCATCGCATGGACAAGCTGGCGCAGCCGGTGAAGTTGTGGTGCGTCGGCCCGATGTTCAGGTACGAGAGGCCGCAGAAGGGGCGCTTCAGGCAGTTCTGGCAGGTGGACTTCGAGAGCATCGGCGCCGCCTCGCCTTACGCCGACGTTGAGACCATCGCCCTGGCCCTGGAGATCTTTCGCCGCCTGGGACTCGGCAGCCTTGAGGTGGTGATAAACTCCGTGGGATGCCCGGCCTGTCGCCCGGGTTACAGAGACAGGCTTGTGGAATACTTCTCGTCCGCTAAGGACAGGCTATGCCCGACATGCCTGGCGCGGCTGGAGCGGAACCCGCTGCGCATTCTCGACTGCAAGAACGAGTCGTGCAGGGAGGTCTCGGATGGCGCGCCTGACGTATACCCGCACCTGTGCGACGAGTGCAGGGATCACTTCGACAGCGTGAAGTCCGGCCTTGATGCGATGGGGGCCTCCTACCGCCTGGATAAAAAACTGGTCCGGGGGCTTGACTACTACACCAAGACCGCCTACGAGATACTGTCCGGAGAGCTTGGAGCGCAGAACGCAGTCTGCGGCGGCGGCCGGTACGACAACCTTGCCGAGGCGATCGGAGGCCCGCACGTACCCGCCGTGGGCTTCGCAGCGGGAGTGGATCGCATTGTCATGGTGATGGATCAGCAGGGATGCTCGTTCGGTCCCGCACCCTCTCTGGATGTGTTCGCCGTGGCCCAGGACGACGCCTCTAGGATGGATGTCCTTAGGCTCGTTGACAGGCTCAGGCGCGGGGGGCTGACCGCGGAGATGGATCTCGCGGGGCGGAGCATGAAAGCACAGATGAAGGCGGCCTCGGCGCGAGGCGCCCGGTTCGCTTGCATAATCGGCGAGGACGAGAGAAGCGGGGGCGTCGTCATGTTGAAGGACCTGTCGACTGCTGAGCAGAGGAAGGTCCCGGTTGTCGCGCTCGTCGAGGAGATACTCGGGGCGGATCCCGGGAAAAGATAGATTTGGGCGACCGTGGCGGTCCGGCCGGCTCACGAGGGCGGTGGGCCCGCGTTATTCGGTAGATCAGCGAGGTTATAGTTACGTCGACTTCTGGAGGGAGCTTTTTTATGGCTAGCGAGCAGCGGTATTTCAACAGGGATTGGCAGAGGACCGTCTACTGCGGCGACGTCGCCGGGCGAGACGGCGAGGAGGTCCCTGTCGTCGTAAATGGTTGGGTGAGGCGCAGGAGGGACCTCGGCGGTCTGATATTCATCGACCTATGGGATCACACCGGTATAGTCCAGGTCGTGTTCAACCCGGAGCTCGCGGGACAGGTCCACGAGCGGGCCAAGGAGTTGAGAAGCGAGTTCGTGGTCGCGGTCAGGGGCAGGATACGGGTTCGCCCGGAGGGCACCTCCAACGATTCGATGAGGACTGGGAACTGGGAGATAGCCGCGGATGACTTCATTCGACTGGCCCCGGCGGCCCCGTTGCCGTTCGAGGTGGGGGACACGACCGACAGGGTGGACGAGAACCTTAGGCTTCACTACAGGTACCTCGACCTGAGGCGGGAGAGAATGCAGCGAAACCTTCGGCTGCGGCACAGGATCTCGATGTACACTAGGAACTATCTCTCCGACAGGGGTTTTCTCGAGGTGGAGACTCCCATGCTCACCCTGTCCACGCCGGAGGGGGCGCGCGACTACCTTTCCCCCAGCCGCGTCAACCCGGGGGCGTTCTACGCCCTGCCCCAGTCGCCCCAGATATTCAAGCAAATACTGATGATCAGCGGGTTCGACAGGTACTTCCAGATCGTGAAGTGCTTCCGCGACGAGGACCTCCGGGCTGACAGGCAACCGGAGTTCACCCAGATCGACATAGAGATGAGCTACCTGGTCGAGCAGGATGTATTCGACCTGATCGAGGGGTACCTGCAGGGCCTGTTCAGGGAGACGGTCGGCCTTGAGATCCCGGTCCCGTTCAGACGCATGACCTACAGGGAGGCGATGGACCGATTCGGCAGCGACAAGCCAGACCTGCGGATCTCGACCGAGATCCGTGACCTCGCGCCCGTCTTCGTCAACACCGAGTTCGAGCCGTTCCGAGACATGCTTGCCGGCGGGGGCTTCATAAGGGGGCTGCCCTTGCCGGGCGGAGCGTCGCTGTCCAGGAAGGGACTGTCCGACGTTGAGGAGAGGGCCAAACGGCTGGGGGCCAGGGCTCTCTCGCCGCTCCAGATGAAGGGGGGCGAGCTGAAAGGGCCGCTCGCGAAGTTCATCGACGAAGAAGGCCGCTCCCTTCTTGCGAAGTCCGGAGCGATAGGCGACGGGGATGCGCTGTTTGTGATCGCCGGGATGGATTGGCGGGAGGTCTCCGAGATACTCGGGGCGCTCAGGCTTGAGCTCGCAAGAGAGCACGGCCTGGTGGGGAAGGGGGCCTGGGAGTTCCTGTGGGTCACGGACTTCCCCCTGTTCGAATGGGATGCCGAGGACGGCCGCTGGAGCTCGGTACACCACCCGTTCACATCGCCGATGACGGAGGACATAGCGCTTCTCGACTCGAACCCGGACGAGGCCAGGTCCCGGGCCTACGACTGCGTGCTGAACGGAAACGAGCTTGGCGGAGGCTCCATAAGGATTCACGACCCGGAGATGCAGGAGAAGGTCTTCTCCTGCATGGCATTCTCGAAAGAGGCGGCGAGGGAACGCTTCGGCTTCCTGCTCGACGCCCTCTCGATGGGGACGCCACCCCACGGAGGCATAGCCCTGGGATTGGACAGGCTGGCGATGCTGCTGGCGGGCGCGCCGTCGATCCGCGACGTCATGGCTTTCCCCAAGACCCAGAAGGCGCAGTGCCTCATGTCGGGAGCCCCCTCCGCCGTGTCGCCGGAGCAGCTGGAGGAGCTGCACATCCGGGTCCTCCAGCCTTCGTCGCCCGCCGGCGAGCCAAAGGGGCGGGAGGAACGGCCGAAGACATAGAAAAAGGAGGACTGCAAATGGTCAAACTACGTTTTCTCGGTCACGCCGCGTTCGAGGTCCGGATCGAAAACACAACTTTCCTGATCGACCCGTTCATCTCGGGAAACCCCGCGGCCGCGGTTAAACTGGAGGATCTGACCGCCGTCGACTATATCCTGGTCACCCACGGCCACGGCGACCACCTGGGGGATGCAGTCCCCATCGCGAAGAGGACGGGAGCGACCGTGGTGGCTAATCACGAGCTATGCAACTACATGGGGAGCAAGGGCGTCTCCTGCCACGCGATGCACGTCGG
>CAYWKH010000011.1:0-32101 GCA_964458805.1 uncultured Synergistaceae bacterium | reverse complement strand
CAGCCCTAAGGGCTGCGCAGGCGTCATCCGCACCGCCTCGGAGAAGTCCCACCACTCCGTGCCCCCCGACTCCGGACCGCACCTCGATCCCTGCCTCCTCGAGCACGGATTTCACCAGGGCCGCGGTCTCCTCCTCCTCGTTGCTCAGCTCCGGCCTCCTGTGAATGCGGCGGCGGATCTCCGATACTCTCTCCCTGTGTCTTTCAACCAGGTTACGTATGCTATTGTCCATTACGCCCACCTCCGGGCGCTCCCCTGCTAATCGGGGAACAGCTTGTGCGATAAGATAACATAGTCGCAAGGTATTATCAACGCCGCGCCCGGTCCGGGAAATCCGGGCCTGTACACCTGAGATTTGGAGGTTATGGACCCTGGAAAATAATAAAGGACGGAAGGAGGCGGCTTTAGCCGCGCCCGTTCCGTCCCTGTTCGTTCCTTGTCCTTGCAATCCGCGCTGTTATCAGCAGTTCCCGTTGCGCCGCAGGACCTCCTGCCAGGTTGTGAGGGAGTGGTAGTACTCCTGGTCGCCGTCGTCCAAACCGCGCGAAATCTCCGTAATGTGGGTGTGCTTGGCGCCAATCTGCTCCAGCACATAGTCGACGGCTATCTCGGGTTTGCTGTCCTCGCCGCATGTGTAGATATCGAGCGCCATGTAGCCTACTTCCGGCCACGTGTGTATTGAAAGGTGGGACTCGCTTATCACCACTACACCGCTCACCCCGTCGGGTGGGAAACGGTGAAAGGACACCGACCACACCTGCGTGTTGGCTCGTTTGGCGGCCTCCACGAGTATCTCCTGAAGTCTGTCCACCTGCGAGATGACCGGCCCGCATCCCGATGCCTCCACGATAAAATGGAACCCCTTCGGCGACATGGCTTTCCCCCTCTTTATTGTTTTTGAAAAAGGCAGAAGGAAGAAAAAAGCCGCCCGATCTCACCGGACGGCCTGATCTTAAAAATGGTGGAGCTAAGGGGACTCGAACCCCTGGCCTCTTGAATGCCATTCAAGCGCTCTCCCAACTGAGCTATAGCCCCGTATGCGCAAACGGAAGTATTATAAAGAGCAGTACGGTGGATGTCAACCGCCGTGACTGGAAGAAAGAACATTCCCTTTTCTTTCCAGCTCGGCCAACAGGGCGCGGTACGCCTTTTCGAACGCATCGAGCCCCTCCTTCAGGAGCCGCTCCGTCACGGAATCCAAATCGACACCGAGGACGGCCAGCTTTGCTAGGCGAGCCGCTCCTCCCTCTCGGTCCATCGTCGCCGTCAGCCCTGCCTCCCCACATGCGAGGAATGCGTCGAACGTCGCCGGTGGCAGGGTGTTCACCGTGTGGGGGCCTATCAAGGAGTCAACGTACAGGGTCTGAGAGTAGGCCGGGTTCTTGGTCCCGGTGCTGGCCCATAGAGGGCGCTGAAGCGACGCGCCCTTCGACGCCAGGGAACTCCATCTTTTGGAACCCGCGATCTCCTCGAAATCGGAATAGGCCGCCCTTGCGTTGTCCACCGCGATCTTACCGGACAGATCGCGTCCCTGTTCAAGCGACTCCAGCAGCCTGTCCACAGCCGTGTCGACCCTGCTGACGAACAGGGAGGCGACCGAAGCGATGCCCGAAACGGGAAGCCCTGCCTCCGCCCTCTGCTCCAACCCCGAGATCCACGCCTCGACGACCTTCCTGTAGCAATTCCGGGAGAAGATCAGGGTCGCGTTCACGTTTATCCCCCTGGCGATACACCGGCGGATCGCCTCTATACCGGCCGCGGTGGCGGGGATCTTTATCATGACGTTCCGCCTGTCCAACAGGGTGAAGAGCCTGGCGGCCTCCTCGACGGTGCCCTCCTCGTCATGGCATAGGCTAGGGCTCACCTCCAGGCTGACAAAGCCGTCGTTCCCGCCGGAGGAGTCGTATATGGGCGCGAATCGGTCCGCGGCTTCCTGCACGTCGGCCACGGTGAGCGCCGTACAGATCTCCTCGGCGCTCCTCCCACGGGACCTCATCACGGCGATATCATGGTCGTAGTCGGAGGTCCTTGCTATGGCATTCTCGAAAATGGACGGGTTGGTGGTAACGCCTCGGACCCCCTGTTCGATCATCCTGTCAAGTCCTCCGCCCCGTAGCAGGCTCCGGCTCAGGTAGTCGCACCAGATGCTCTGCCCCAGCAAAAACGCCTGCCGCACCTTGTTCTTGTCATCCATGCAGTATTACCTCTCGTTAGATTAGTGACGGGGAGGAACGGGTGTACCCTCCCCGGTTTTTACGGGCACTCCGCCCCCATGTTTCTCGACAAATGCCCTGATCTCCTCACCGGTCCTAGCGGGGAAAAAAGCCCTCCAACCCCGGTCCTTCAGGGGGAACAGCACCATGGTGCCGGATTTCGACTGGAAGAGGACGACCTCCTCCATCTCGCTCCAAGCGAGGCGCTCGGCGCGCCCCTTGCCCCAGAAGAGTCTCTCCCTGACGAAGCCGGATTCGGCTAGGGACACCCTCTTCTCGTACCCGGCTATGTAGAAACAGGCGGACCCTATGATGATGAAGGCCGATGCCTCGGCAAGCCCTCCGCCTGTGAGAAACCTGCGCAAACCATCCCCGAAGAGGAGGACCCCCATGCCGATACTTGCAGCCTTCATCCAGCGCGGGAAGTCCGATCCGCTTCCCCTTATCGCGTCTCCCACTTCTACCCGGCCCTTCTCTCCGTTGCGTCCGCCCACGGGATGGCGATGCCGAGCCTGGTCATGACCAACGCCACGACCGGGTTAAGGTAGTTGAGAAATGCGTACGGCAGGTAGGACAGTGTCGGGACACCGAGCACGCCGCTGTTGTAGGCGCCGCAGGTGTTCCACGGAACCAGCACCGATGTGAGTGTGCCGGAATCCTCGAGGGTCCTGGAGAGCAGCCTGGGATCCAGCTTCCGCCCGTCCTTCTCGAACTTGTCGAAGGCCGGGCGGAACATCCTGCCAGGCATGACCAGCGCCAGGTACTGGTCACCCAGGAACATGTTGGTGAATATGCAGGAGGCGATCACCGACGCGACCAGGCCAAATACTGTCTTAACACTTCTCATCAGACGCTCGAGCAGCACCTCGAGGAATCCGCAGGTCTCCATGACGCCACCCAGGACCAATGCCACCAGTATCAGCGCCACTGTATCGAGCATGCCGGTGAGGCCGCCTCGCTCAAGCAGTCCGTTAAGCATGCCGGCCACCTCTTTGACCGTCTCGAAGGCGTCCGCCGCGAATATGGAGGCCCCCTTCACGATCTCGTTGACAGAGGCGATGTCGCCGGCCTCCGAGACCTCGGCGATCATGGAGGGGACATATCCGGAATAGAGCGCCTCCATCACGCTGGTGAGCCCGGTGCCCTGGAGCAACGCCATGAGGGCCGCGGCGAGCATTCCGGCGACTATTCCCGGTATGGCGGGGACCTTCATCACCGCCAGCATGAGGACCAGCAGCGGAGGGATGAACCCGTATATCGAGATGCTGAACTCGGCGGACATAAGCTGCTGTATTGCGGATATCCTGGAGGCTTCGATCGCCCCGTCGGCGTAGCCAAGCCCCATGTAGTATGCGATTCCTGAAACAATTATCATGGATGGGATCGTGGTCCACAGCATCGCCCTGATGTGGCTGAACAGGTCGGAGCCCGCAACCGCAGGCGCCAGGTTCGTCGTGTCGGAGAGGGGGGAGATCTTGTCGCCGAAGTACGCCCCCGAGATGACGAAACCGGCCGTTATAGGTGCCGGGACTCCAAGGCCCGCACCTATTCCCATCAGCGCAATGCCCACCGTCCCGCTGGTGCTCCAGGAGCTCCCGGTCGAGAGGGAGACTATCGAGCAGATCAGCAGGGAGGCCAGCAGGAAGTACTGCGGGGACAGCAGGTTCAGCCCGTAGTAGATCATAGTCGGCACCACCCCGCTCAATATCCATGCGCCGATGAGGGCCCCGACTGCGAGCAGGATGAGGACGGCCTGCATTGCCACCGTGATTCCGTTGATCATGCCCTCCTCGACTTCGCGCCACGGTTTGCCGACAAAAATACCCCCCATGATAGCCGTGAACACGGCCGCCAGGAAGAGGGGTATGTGAGCCGACAGGGCCAGCCCGAAGACCGCGCCCGACTCGAAGTGAATGTCGAGCACTCCATAACTGATGATCGCCGCATCCACGATGAGGACTAGAAGCGCTTGCTTGAAGCTTGGCATTCTCGTTCCAGGTTCTTCCACGGATAATCCTCCCCTTTAATAACGGATAAGGCCCTGCAGGAACACCCGATCATCGCGGCATCACGCTTTACTATCGGGGTCCATTAAGGGCTTCGACTGTAATTATAGGAGATTATCGTAATATGTCCATTATTTTCGGCCATCACCTGCGAAGAAGGTTCCTTTTGATGATGTCCGGGTCCGACTGCACTTGGAATCTTTTTGCCAGGGAGGCGGTCTCCGATGCCATGACCTCCTCGGTCATGTCGGCCCTGACCATGTCAAGGGCCTCCGTGAAGGCGAGCGGCCGCGCCCTGGTTCGCTCGACTACCTCGAACACGTGAAGGCCGTAACCTGTCCTCACGGGGCCGGACGCCGACTGGAGCGGAGTTGAGAAGACAGCATCGTCCAGCGGCCCGGGCAGCTCCCCCCTGTCGACCCAGCCGAGGTCGCCCCCTTTTTGCGACGTGGCCGCATCCCTGCTCATCGAGGAGGCTACTGCCTGGAAATCCTCCCCGGAGATCAGTCGAAGCAGGGCTGTACTGGCAGAATCCTCGTCTTCCAGCAGGATGTGCCTGACGTGCGCCCGCTCCCTTTGGACGTAGGCCTCCCTGTGCTGTTCGAAGTATGTCCGCATCTGTTTCTCGCTGAAGTCCAGATCCGGGGCCATGCTGCCTACGTAGGCCTCTGCCAGGGCGTTGATGCCAGCCCACCTGATGCGGGCCGCCACACCGGGGTCCAGGTGAAGCCCCCGGATTATCGCGCCCTTTGAGAACAGGATCGCCCTCGAGATCTGCGTCAGAAAGGCGTCCATCTCCTCCCGGGACATCTGGCCGGCCAGCAGGGACGCGGCCTGGTCCCCAGCGCCCGTCTCGGCGCCCAACAGGTAGAGCACCTCGTCGACCGAGACCTGTTCATCGTCGACCGTCAGGACGGGCGCCTCCGCGGCCGTAGGAGCCGCCCAGACGAGGACGACCAGGGTCATGAACAAAAGAATCGCGGTTGACGGCCGACAATTTGAAGAATACTCGGCTCGCGGCATCAATAATCCCTCCCTCTTGCGCTCCCGGACGGCCGCCCGGGGTAAGGAACCGGAATATACTGCACCGACGGGCGTTCGGTCGTGGACTGGTGGTAGAGCCCCATGATGTTGCAGAACGTGTCATAATCGTTCAGAACCACCGGAAGTCCAAGCGAGGCCGCCTCATCGACTCCTATCGGGTAGTCGTGGGTCCAGCGACCCTCGGTCAGGGCCTCGGCCAGCTCCATGCCCTTCTCCTCCCCCATGCGCTCTTTCAGCAGCTCGTATACGAGATCCCTCGTCTGTCGAATAGCCTTCCTGGAGATGTCTGCCATGATCAGGGTGGAGTCGTCGACCTCGCTCACGGGCTTCTCCTCCACTGCCTTCAGGATGGACGCTGCCGGGTACTGGCCGATCTGGGGGTCGACGGGCCCAAGCACGGCGTGCCTGTCCATCAGGATCTCGTCGGCAGCCAGCGCGATCAGAGTTCCACCCGACATAGCGTAGTGGGGGACCACCACCGTGACCTTAGCCGGGTGCCCTTTCAGCGCGCGGGCTATCTGCTCCGCCGCCAGCAGAAGCCCTCCCGGCGTGTGGACTATAAGGTCGATGGGCGTATCGTCCGAGGTCAGGCGAATTGCGCGGAGGACCTCCTCCGAGTCCTCTATGTTGATGTAGTTGCGCGAGAACATGCCCCAAAAGCCCATGCTCTCCTGCCTGTGTATCAGGGTGATGATGCGCGAACGCCGCCTCTTCTCGCAGTTTTTCAGCGCCGTGAAGCGTCTCCAGCGGAGGGACTGCTGCTTAAGGTAGGGGAAGACCACGAAAAACAGCAAAAAGTACAGCCACAACGAGGATCCGTCCATATCTCTGCTTCTACCACCTTCCCGGGGCGTACACCCTGTCTAGAACTTCTAATGGCACACAGTCTCGTATTCCCGCTTCTCCGGCTCAGCATCCAGCGTGTTCAGGACGGAGTTGAAGACCACATCCCCCTCCGCGCAGCATGCCTCCACGCGAAGCCCCCTCGTCTCTCCCCTGGTGAGAAGGAAGTCCGCCAGTGGATCCTCGATCAGGGTCTGTATTGCCCTGCGCAGCGGACGGGCGCCGAATTTCGGCTGGTACCCCTTCTCCCGCACCAGCTCCTTGACGTCGTCCGCGATCAAGAGGGAGATCCCCTGTCCCGACAGTCTGTCGCACACGTCGCCGAGCATTATGTCGACGATCGCCCGGATGCTGTCGCGCCCCAGGGGACGAAACACGATGCTCTCGTCTATCCTGTTCAGGAACTCCGGCCGGAATATTCGGTTCATCTCGTCCAGGATTCCGTCTTTCAGCCGGCTCCAGTCGAAGGGATCGTCGCCCTCCGCGCCCGAAAAGCCTAGAGGAGTCCCCTTGGCCGTCTCTCTCGCACCTATGTTGCTGGTGAGCAGGACCACGGTGTTTCGGAAGTCCACGGTGCGGCCGTGCCCGTCGGTCAGTCGTCCGTCGTCCAGTATCTGGAGCAGCAGGTTGAAAACGTCGGGGTGCGCTTTCTCTATCTCGTCGAACAGCACCACCGAGTAGGGCCTACGCCGGACGGCCTCTGTTAGCTTTCCCCCCTCCTCGTAGCCAACGTAACCAGGAGGGGCCCCTATTAGCTTCGATACCTCGTGTTTTTCCATGAACTCGCTCATATCGAGGCGAATCATTGATTCCTCGGTCCCGAACAGGAATGACGCGAGCCTCCTGGCGAGTTCGGTCTTTCCCACCCCGGTCGGGCCCAGCAACAGGAAGCTCCCGATCGGGCGCTTCGGGTCCTTGAGGCCGCTGCGCGCCCTTCGGATGGCCTTGGCTATGGAACGAACGGCATCGCCCTGCCCCACCAGTCTCTTTTCAATCTCGCTCTCCATGTTCAGAAGCCGCAACGACTCCTCCCCGTTTATCTGGAAGGCCGGAATACCGGTCCACTCCGAGATTACCTCGGCGACGTCCTCCCCGGTGATCACGGGCTCCAAGTCATCTCTGCCGGAGCGCCATGCCTTTCTCCTCTCCTCGAGCTGCTCGAAGATATGCCGCTCTTCATCCCTCAGCCCCGCCGCCTCCTCGAACGCCTGGCCGTCCACCGCGGCCTCCTTTTCCTTCCGGATCCGCTCCAGCCGATGCTCCAGCTCCTTCAGGTCGTCGGGCGGCTCCATCGTCTTGATCCTGGCCCTGGCGGCGGCCTCGTCGATAAGGTCGATCCCCTTGTCCGGGAGTCTCCTGTCAGCAATGTAGCGGGCAGACAGGCGCGCCGCCGCCTCCAGCGCGTCGTCGCGTATACGGGCCTTGTGGTGGGCCTCGTATCGCCCCCTGAGCCCCTCCAGGATGAGGATGGAGTCCTCGACCGAGGGCTCCTGCACAAAGACGGGTTGAAAACGGCGCTCCAGAGCCGCATCCTTCTCGATATACTTGCGATACTCCTCGAGGGTTGTGGCGCCTATTACCTGGAACTCGCCCCTTGAGAGGCTGGGCTTCAGGATGTTGGCGGCGTCCACGGCGCCCTCGGCGCCTCCAGCGCCCACAAGGGTGTGAATCTCGTCGATGAACAGGATCACGTCGCGCCCCTCGCTGAGCTCCTTGACAACCTTGCGCATGCGCTCCTCGAATTCGCCCCTGTACTTGGTCCCGGCTACAAGGTTGCTTACGCTGAGTTGCATGACTTTTTTATCCTTGAGGAGTTCCGGGACGTCGCCCTCGAAGATCCTCTGGGCCAGCCCCTCGACGATGGCGGTCTTCCCCACCCCTGGCTCCCCGATCAGAACAGGATTGTTCTTTCTCCTCCTTGAGAGAATCTGGATGATCCTGCGTATCTCCCTGGCCCGTCCGATTACGGGGTCGAGCTCTCCATTCCGGCTGCTTTCACTGAGGTTGATCGCGATCTGGTCAAGGGTAGGGCTCTTGGTGCGCACTCCTCTCCTCCTGCCATCCGCGAAGGCCTCCTCGCCCTTTCCGGGG
The DNA here is from genome assembly GCA_964458805.1 of uncultured Synergistaceae bacterium. Taxonomy (GTDB): domain Bacteria; phylum Synergistota; class Synergistia; order Synergistales; family Aminobacteriaceae; genus JAAYLU01. Next base: position 23,904 of record CAYWKH010000011.1, on the reverse strand, counting down.
CCGGCCTCGGTCTCAAGGAGCCTCATGGTCTCCCTGGCCAGGACAGAGTAATCCACGCCAAAGCTCAGCAATACTCTTGCGGCGGCGCTCTCCCCCTCCGCCATTATTCCCAGGAGAATGTGCTCGGTCCCGACATAGTTCACGCCCATGTTTCGAGCCTCCCTGACCGAGAGGTCGAAGACCCTCTTCGCCCTCGGACTCAGCTGCAGGTCAACCGGCTTGAGTATGGGATGTGATTTGCCTATGGTGTTCTCCAGGCTGTCGCGCAGCTCGTCGGGTCGTACCCCGAGGGATTCGAGGGCCTGGATCGCGGTCCCCTCCCCCTCGGAGACGATAGCCAACATAAGGTGCTCCGTGCCCACCACGTCATGGCCGAGCCGGAGAGCCTCCCTGTGCGCCAGCTGGATCACCTTTCTTCCGCGTTCAGAAAAGAAATGCCACATCACAGATCATCCTTTATTGTTTTCATTCGCCCTCTGACATCATGCCGCGATCAGCTCAAGATCAGGCTGCGCAGCATTCGCTTGAGAAGCTCCGCGGCCAGGGCGTTTCTCCTGTAGGGAGAGATGTCGAACTCCCCGCTGCCCAGCTCGTCCGTATGGCGCATGGCCACCTCGATCAGAAGCCGCTCCTTCATGTCGATCATCCCACGCTCGTGAAGAGAGGCAAGTACCCGGCGCGCCCCCTGCTCGGTGATCGAGTCGCCGACTATATCGTCTATGTGGCTGATCTTCTCGTCAGGCATATCGTAGCATATCCTGACTATTCTAATAAACCCGTGTCCACCTCTTTGACTCTCCACTATGTACCCCCGTTCCGGGGTGAACCTGCTGCGGAGGACGTAGTTTATCTGGCTCGGGACACACCCGAAGTGCTCGGCCAACTCCTTCCTCCTCAGGGAGATCGACGGCTCTTCCACCTCCGAGAAGAGGCTGTTTATGTAGTTTTCTATGACCCGCGTCAGGCTCGCCACAGCTATCCCCTCCATAACGCATATTACAAGCGCAACTAACGCGGACACCCCCCTTCCCGCGCGAGATGCGCGCATGACGGAGGGGGATACCCGCGTAGTATTTTACAGGATAGGTCAGTAATAGTCAATACCGGGACTGCGCTTCTACCTGTTGGTCGCGTGCTTTCCGAAACGGCTCTCTTTTCCTTCCAGGAGTCTCTTGATATTTTCTTTGTGCCGAAGGGTCGCTAGGGCAGCCAGGGCGCCCAGGACGACTATGTGCGCAAGAGGGAACGAGAGCGCCAGGGCGAACAGAGGCAGGCACCATAGCGAGACTAGAGAGGCCAACGAGACGTACCCCTTGGCCTTTAACACGGCGAGCCAGACCAGGCCTGCAGCCGGGGCGATAATGAAGGATACCCACGGATGGAGGAAAAAGGCGACTCCGTACGAGGTCGCGACTCCTTTCCCGCCGCGGAAGGACAGCCAGATCGGGTAGTCGTGACCCACGACGCCGGCGAACCCGGTCAGTGCCAGAACCCACGGATCGCCCTGTCCGAACGCCATCGCGCAGAGCATGGTCACGGCACCCTTGACCATGTCGATCACGGCCACAGCCTTCGCCCATCTCTGCCCCAGCAATCTTCCAACATTGGTCGCCCCGGTCCCCCCGGACCCGACAGTCCGGATGTCCACCCCCTTGACCCATAGTGCCGCCAGGTAGCCGGTGGGCAACGATCCGGCGAAATAGCCTAGGACGATCCAAATTACACCGGTCATTTCTTCGCCACACTCCCCTCGATAAAGGCGTCCACAACCAGCACGCCCCTTATGTTTACGAAGATCGGATTAATATGCAGCCGCGATACACCTCCCTCGCAGCAGGCCAATCGCGACAGGGAGGCCACGGCGGACGAGAAGGCATCCTCGTCAAGAGCTCCCCTTCGCCATCCCTCAAGGAGAAGCGGATATCCCCGCGACTCCCTGATCATAAGCAGAGCCTCGTCCTCGGACAGAGGAGCCGCCCTGACGACCCCTTCGGGCAGGATGTCCCCGTAGATGCCGCTTATTCCAACCTCGATGATCGGACCGAACCTCGGACTGCGGCGGAACTCCATCCTCCATTCGGTACCCCCCTGCACCATCTCCTGCACGAGGACGCCGCTGACTTCGGCCGAGGGCCTTGCAAGCCTGGCTTTTTCAAGGGTCCGTCCGTACGCGTTCCTCAGCTCCTCCTCGTCCTGGATGTTAAGCGCCACCACCCGGGCCTCCATCTTGCGCAGTATCGAGGGCGACACAACCTTCAGAACGACCGGGTAGCCTATGGTATCAGCGGCGGAAAGCGCCTCGGGGAGGGACACGCACAATACCTCCTTGGCCACCGGGATCCCGTATGCGCGCAGGAGAGACTTCGCGTCGCCATTCTCCGCGCTGACGGGCGAGGGGCAGTTGAACGGGGAGAGAGCCGAGGAACGAGATATGCTCGTCCGGTCGAACAGGAGTCGAAGATAGTTGAAAAGACGTTCAAAACCGGGTGTGAACGGTACCCCCGCCGATAGGGCCGCCGCCTCGGACGTCGGGTCTCCGTCCGGGGCGGTGAAGAACAGGCGGCTGCCATCCCCCTGGGCGCCCCGTGTCAACCTCGCCATCGAGGCATTGTCTCCCGACGCTTGGAGGATGGAGACGGAGAAGGAGGCATCACGCCGCTCTGAGACGGGGGAAAACCCGGCCCTGCGCGCCTCGCTTTTCAGCATGCGCGTCAGCTCCGAACCGTGCACCCCTCGAAAGAAGACCCTCCTGTTCGAGTAGTCAAGGTCCTTCCCGAAGGAGAAGACGTATGCAACGTCCACGACCTCGACGGGAGACCTCAAAACGGCCACCCCGTATTGGCTGAGGATCGCGGCCTCCTCCCTGACCTCGGTGTCCGCGTCGTCAAGCAGGAGCAACGCCGTTCTCACGCCCTTCTTGGCGGCCTCAACGGAGAAATCGATAAACCGGCGCCCGGCGGCAGGTCTGTTCAGGATGAAAATAAAGAGAGACACGCGCTCGTCATGCACGAGAATGGAGGCTGCCGCCTCGAGGGGCGTGTAGTAGACAGAGTTCCCGAAAGAGACGGCGTACCTTGGTGTCACTCCCCTTCGTTCCAGGGCGGACAGGCAGTGTGTCAGGGTCTCGCCGCCCTCGGCAAGGAGTGCCGCGTCTCCCGCTAAACAGCCCTTTATCCGCGCCCACGGGCCCAGAGAGCCCTCGCTGCCTGGTCCAAGTATTCTCAGGCCTTTTTGCTTCGCCAGGGAGACGAGTGCACCCGGGAGTTTCCGGGGCCAACTGCCGCCCAGGATTAAAAAGGAAGTTGACAACTCCAGGCACTCCTCAAGAAGAGGCATGTCCGCCGCGCCTCTCCCTGCGAAGAAGACTGTGTCCGCCCCGGAGGAGCGGGCTTCCGCCAGTCCCGGCAAAGAGGAGACACCGGCGGCTTTTAACACTCCGAACGCATCTAGCGACTCCCCGACGAAAGCCGTCCGGCCGGCTCCCGGGATCCACGCGCTGTCCTTCATGCGGCTCGTCCTTTCCATCCGCCTAAGACATGGGGGAGGCCTCTGGATGCCCTCCCCCGGGGGAAAACGGTGATCGAAGCCATGAGCGCTAAATAATGCCCTTGATCCTGTCGGAGCCTCTTTTGATGTTCAGTTCAACCAGGTCCTTGTTCTGCAGCACGTCCCACTTCAGGTTCAGCACGAGCAGGAACAGGGCCGAGTATCCGTCCACCCTCCACGACTGGGCCTCTCGCTCAAAGGCCTTGAACACCGTCGCTATCTGTTCCTTGCCCTTTTCCTCCTGCTCGAGAGAGGCTATGAAGCGCTGGAATTCATCCGGTGAATCCATCTCGGCGGCACGTAGTATGTCCCAGAGAAAGGAGAGGCTTGTCTCCAGGTAATCCGCATCCGGAGCGAACGGCGGGAAGCCGGCTTCTGCGGCTATCTCCGCCCATCGAAGGGGGATCTCCTCGTGCTCCTGAAAATACTGGCGCAACGCTGAGCGGTCGAACACCCTCCGCTGGGAGGCGACGGGTTCAACTGCGACGACAGGGGCAGTTACGGGCATCGCCGACTCCCGCGCCGACTCCCATAGGGCGAAATACCCCTCGTCGGCCTCCTCGAGGAGGGCCCCCACTCGAAAGAGCTTCCTCTGCATCTTCCGTTTAGTGGCTGTGTCGGTGGGGAGCATCACCTTGGGGGTGTTCGCGGCCCAGACCTCCTGGATCACGGTCCTGACCTCGAGAGAGAAGGGAAGGTCCTTGTACTTGTTCCACTCTCGCATGGCACCCCTGGCCTTGTTCAGGGACAGCGTGTAATAGACCGCGGGGTAGCCGAACCGGTCCGGGTCGTCCAAGTTGGCCGATGTCACCGACCGCGACATGTCCACGAGGAATTCCTGATGGATGATGTGCTCGACTTTCTCGACATCCTCGGGAAAATGGACAAGAATCTTGACAGAGCACAGATCCGCGATATCCGAGAGCGAGGACGGGGCTCCATCGGCCATGACATCATAGGATTGAAGGAAGCCCTCGGTGGACTTGGCCTCTCCGGATACGCTGTAAAGCTGAATTCCTCCCTGTTCCACAAGGTTCTCCAGGAGGTTGCGCGCCCTGGCGGCGTATTCCCTGTACAGGGAGTGCTGCCTCATGTATTTCTTTCCCAATTCGTCAGCCTTAGTTGCATTCATCAATCAATCACCGCCCGTAAAATTAAAGCGCTTCAACTCAGCGCACTTTCTCGCCTACCGAATGAAGAAGTTGCAGAGCTTCGACAGTGATCCCGGACTAACAATTCATACGCAAGTATATAGTAATTCCTCACTATTGAAAAGCGCTGTCGAACACTCACTCAATGCTCCTTCGAGGAGTTCGCCGACTCCAGAGAGCGGATGAAGCGAAGCACCTCGCCGGAGGATCTTTCCTCTGCCGCATGCAGGAAATCGGCCGCATGACGTCCATCCCCCCGGGCAGACAGCGCGTGCCCCAGGAGGGCCAGGTAAAGCGCATTTTCATTCTCCATCTCGACCGCCGTCGTCGATAGCGTCTCGGACGATGCCTTCTGATTCTGCATCCTGACGTAGCTCAAGGACAGGTTTATATAGGCACCGCTCTCCCTGGGATTGACGCGCATGGCCTCGAACAGGTACTCCTTGCCGGCCAGAACCCTTGCGGATATTCCATCCCCTGCTGGTAGAAATATAAACGATTCGGTGCTTTTTGCAAGAGGGACATTCTGTGCGTCTGGGAGCGGGTTCTTCTTCCACCGGTCAGACTCGAAAGGGACCGCCAGGAAAGATGGCGGCTCCAGTTCCGGATCCCTCAGTTCCGGCGACAGGAGCAGACGTCTCCAGTACGCGGTGAAGGCCGAAGGGTAGTTTTCAAGCCCGATATGGGCGTAACCGAGGTTGGACAAGGCCTCCGGCGACTGTCTCACGTTCATCGCCTCGGAAGCTTTTTCTACGGCCCGGTGATACTCGCCGGAGATATTCAATGAACGGCTCTCGGCCAGCAGCTTCTCCTCCGTCCTCTTACCTGCGACGACGCCCGTGGTCCGGGTTACGGGCGCTTTCTTTTTGGTCACGGACGTCTGCGCAGGCTGTTTGGGCTTCTTCGCCGGCACCGAACCGCCGACGGCCGCTTCAAGACCGGGTGCGACCAGGGTAACTGGCGGGGCAGGCGTCGGGGCAGTGACGACGGATTTATCTGCCTGCGCGGGTTCCTCGGTCGGGGTCGGGGTAAGGACCGCACGATCAACCGGGGGCTCATCCGGTAGCTCGTCCTTCGTCGCCACGGCAACCTGCGATTGCGAGGCGGGTTTGTCTTCTTCCGTGTCCGGGATGAGGGGGGGCTGGTCAACCGACTTCTCCTTAACTTCCTCGTCCCCCGCCTCGTCATCGCTAATGCCGGCCGGCGGTGGCGTCACAGCCGTCGTTTCCTCGGACAGCTTGAGACGGGACGTGAGGGTCGCGAACGCATCCCTTGCCCTTTCGAAAGCCGGGTCGAAATCCAGGAGCTTCAGGTAGGCTGCCCTGGCCCCCTCGAGATCCCCTCTGCCCTCCCTGGACTCGGCGAGTCCCAGAAGCGCGTCTCGCCCATCCGGGACGAGATCCAGCGAGCGTTGAAAGTGGGCCTCGGCGTCATCGTACTCGCCCGCCACCAGGGAGGCGATTCCCATTACAGCCTGCTCTTCCCCCATATCCCTAAGGCGGCGCTCATCCTCGTCCCGCGTTCTATTCTCGCCCTCTGCCCTCTCAAGCGACAACCTGTACTCACTGTTTGTCGGCTCCAGGGTGCTCGCCCTGCGATACAAGTCGGCCGCCTGTTTGAAATCCTCCCTGGCCATGAAGATATCCCCAAGGCGAGCGAAGAACTTCGGGTTGCCGGGGTCCAGCTCCGCCCCCTCTTGGTAGATCCGAATCGCGCCATCCAACGAGCCCAGGCTAAAGAGCAACTCTCCGAGACGGAAGTGCGCCTCCGGACTGTCAGGCGACGCCTGAAGGCAGCTGTACCATGCGTCTACAGCCTCACCCTTTCTTCCAAGGGCCTCGAGTGCCAGCGCCCTTCCTCTTCGAGGCTCCACGCGGCCCGGACTCTCCGAGGCTGCCTTTTCATACAGGGAGAGCGCCTCGTCATAATTTTCCTGTTCGTATGCTTGATCGCCTCTCAGGATCAGCTCTTCGTAGGAGCTGCCAGGAAACATAAAGAACCACGCAGCAATCAAAACTCCGGCGAGAACAATTAAAGGGGCCCTGAAGCTCTTTCTCGCGCCCTTCTCCGTCCCGGCATCCGGGAAAACCGGCCTCGCCACATCCTGGGGTTGAGCATAGACCGGTTGCAGGGGTTGCGGCGGGATGACAAAGGTGGACACCTTGTCGGGAAGGTCGACATCCTCATCCTGCCTTGACTCCGTCCGCGGAGCGAGGCTCCGTTCATCTTCGACGGCGCCCGGCTCCCCTTTCCAAGATGCTGCCACGGCATGATCGCCGACCTGTTCTTCGCCAGTCTGAACAGGCAGCCCGGAGATCTCCCCATGATCGGCTGAATCATACGTGACTTGTTCTCGTCCGTGCCCGTCGGAGTGATAGTCCGGCCCGGGCTCTAATTCCGAAGGCTGGTCGCGAGATTCGGCGGAGGGTTGAATAGGCGGGTGTTGAACGTCTGGCACCTCCGCAAGATTCTGGGGGAGAGCCACCGGAAGCCCCAGCAACAATGCCTGGGACAGATCAACCTTTTTATCCTGTGGGCCATCGGGCGTCGCAGAGGAACCAACGCTGTCTCTAAGCCAACTCTCCCAATCCATGGTCATCGCCACTCACCCCTCGAAGTACTGCCATCTTAAGAAGTGTACCAAATGAAGAGCGTTTGAGGCAACGGCGAAAGAGAAGTTTTCCTCTTTTGTGCAAAAATGCGTCCGCAAAAAGCCCTCTCCCTGAACAGGAAGAGGGCTTCACTTTCATGGTGCGGAGGGGGAGACTCGAACTCCCACAGCCTTGCAGCCACAAGGTCCTTAGCCTTGCGCGTCTACCCGTTCCGCCACCCCCGCGCAACGACGGATATTATAAGCGCCGCCTATTCCAAAGTCAAGAGCAGTTTGGGGAAACCTCGGCTATGCACATCTCGACAGACGATAGCACCGCTACAAGGCAGAGCCTGTTTCTTCCATATCGACGCCCCTGCCTACACCCTTCTCTCCTTTATGCGTGCGGATTTCCCGCTCCTGGCCCTCAGGTAGTAGAGTTTCGCCCTGCGCACCTTGCCCAGCCGCTTGACCTCTATCTGGCTGATCGAAGGGCAGTGAAGGGGGAAGATCCTCTCGACCCCTACGCCATTCGATATCTTTCGCACGGTGAAGGTCTCGCTCAGGCCGCCGTGCTTTCGGGCGATCACTACCCCCTCGAACACCTGGACGCGCTCCCTGCTGCCCTCCTTGACCTTGACATGAACCCTGACTGTGTCCCCGGACCTGAATTCGGGGATGTCACCCTTTATAAAACTCTTCTCTACGAGATCAAGTACGTTCATTTAAAACCCCTCCTAAGTGCTTGAAAACTATATGGAAGTAAACAATACCCCGAGACAGGACAGGCTGGCTGGCCTCGGCAAAGGCGGCACTTTTCTAGCGCCACCCGAAGAAACGATCCAGCACGGCCCCCGCCGCCGTCCTAACCGAGAGGTGGTTGAAGTCCCCATTTCCTCCGGACAGGGGTGAAAGCAGCATGTCGCAGGCCGACAGCAACTCCTCGTGCATACCCGAACCGGTACCGAAGAGCAGGATGACCGGCTTCTTCTCGCGAAGCATCCGCCTCTTCGCATCGAGCCAGTGGAACGACCCTGGCAGATTTTTCGCACTCGTCCCAACTAGAAGCGGCGGCTGCTTCTCTCTTTTAACCACCCATTCGACGGCCTTCTCCACTGACGGGACCGTCTTGATAAGCCTCATGGCCTCGGCCCTCTCGGGGCTGACTCCGGCGCCGCCACCCTCCGTCCAGTGTCGCCGCATCGTCTGGACGAGCTCGCGCTGGCTTGCAAGCGGCGTGACCACCAGGAACCTGTCGGCCCCGTAGGTCCTGCAGGACCTGGCGATGTCGGAGAGATCGAGCCCTGTGACCGCGGCGGTGCTCTTCTCTCCCCTGCGGTCGAGCACGGGGTGGTGGATCAGCGCCACGTAGATCCCCGCCGAGAGGTAGGGCCTGATATTGGCCCGCGCTATCAAGTCCGGGCGCCTGGCCAGGGTGCGCTCCGCGGCCTGGCGCCTTCGCCACTTCTCGATCTCGGACGCTTTCCCCGAGACGAGCACTGCCGGGGCCTCAAGCCCCATCCACTCCGAGGGGCGTGTGTAGTGCGGGTGGTCGAGCATGCCGCGGTAGAACGAGTCCTCCTCGACCGACGACTCCCTGCCCACGACTCCGGGGACGAGCCTGGCCATCGAGTCGATTATGGCCATAGCGGGTATCTCTCCCCCGGTCAGCACAAAATCCCCGAGCGAAATCTCCCTGTCGACATACTTCGAGACAAACCTCTCGTCCAGCCCCTCGTACCTGCCGCATACGAGCACGATATGCCTCTGCGTCGCGAGGGTCTCCACCACCTCCTGGGTGAGCAGATCCCCCTGGGGGGACGGACAGACCACGTAGCACCCCTCGCCGTGATCCCCCTTGGCCTCGGACAGAGCGCTCTCCAGGACCTCGGGCATGAGCACCATGCCGCCACCGCCGCCGAAGCTGTAGTCATCTATTTGGCGGTATCTACCCAGCCCGTGTTCCCTCAAGTCGATGATGTCCACGCGGAGAAGGCCTGCATCTATGGCCCTGCCGATCACGCCCGTGGTCAGAAACCCGTCGAAAAGGCCAGGGAACGCCGTGACCAGGCTTATGCGCACGTCTACCACAGCCCCTCGACGAGAAAGATCCTTACCTGCCCCTTTTCAAGGTTCACCTCCGCGACAAACTGGCTTACCGCGGGAATATAGTGATCGGTGCCCTCGGCGTCGCGGATGACGTACAGGTCGTTGTTCCCGCTCTTCACCACGTCGACCAGGGTTCCGAGATACTCCCCGTCCTCGTGCTTGACTGCGGACAGCCCCTTGAGGTCGTCGATCCAGAACTCCCCGTCATCCAGCGGGACCCTCTCCTCCAGCGGGACTTCGATGTAGGCGCCCCTGAGCTGTTCCGCCTCTTCCACTCGACCGACCTCGCCCGTCTGGAGTAGCAGCTGGTTCCTGCCTCCGGAGTGGCGAACGGAGACCACGCTCAGTCCTCGCAAGAGCAGGCCGTCTCCGCTGTAGACGGAGATGTGCTTCATGTCCGCGAACCTCTCCGGGTAATCCGTCAGGGGCAGCACCTTCAGCTCCCCCTTGAGGCCGTGAGCTCCGACTATCCGTCCTATCCTGACCCTATTCATCCTCTGATATATCGACGTCCACCCTGTCGTTCACCTTGACCGCCGCGGCCTTGGCCACCAGGCGAATCGCGTTTATTGTCGCGCCCTTCTTGCCGATGACCCTGCCGATATCCTCCTGGGCGACCCGTATCGTTATCGCGGTCACCCCTCTGTCGTCGGTTCTCTCCGAGACGCTGACCTGATCGGCCTGCAAGACCAGGCGCTTGACAATATACTCGACCAGTTCGCGATAGTCTGGCATGATTACTCAGCCTTCTTCTTGCCGGCCTCGAACTTGTCCCAGACGCCGGATTGTCTCAGGATGCTCCTGGCAGTATCGGAAGGCGTCGCCCCCACGCTCAGCCAGTGCATCGCCCGCTCCTCGTCGACCTTTATCGCGGACTGGTCCTTCATGGGATCGTAGGTCCCAAGCTGTTCGATATAGCGACCGTCCCTTGGTGAACGGGAGTCGGCCACCACCAGCCGATAAAAGGGCGCCTTCTTCCGTCCGTGACGGGCCAGTCTGATACGTACCGCCATTATCTAAACACCTCCTGGATTTTTCCCGGGACGGCGGGATGCATTATATGCGCCCGCCGAACCCGGGTCTTGCCTATAGACGAAAACCGCCGCCCCCGAAGAGGCCCTTCGGCAGTTTGAAGCCCTTGTCCTGTTTTCCGAACTGCTTCCAAAGCTTCCTCATCTGCTCGTACTGAGCCAGAAGCTGGTTGACCATCTGCACCGAAGTGCCCGAGCCCGCTGCGATCCTGCGCCTTCGACTGCCCTTTATTATCGAGGGATCCCTGCGCTCGGAGGGGGTCATCGACTGAATTATCGCCTTCATTCTCCCAAGCCTCCCCGAGTCGGCCTCGTCGCCGGGCGCAGCCTTCATCCGGCTGAAGCCAGGTATCATCTCCAGCACCTTCTCAAGCGGCCCCATCCTCTCGATCTGCTCGAACTGCACCAGCAGATCCTCGAGTGTAAACTTCTTCCTGAGGGTCCCCGCCATCTTCTCTGCGCCGCCGGACTCGGCCATCTCTCGTATCTTCTCCGCCAGCCCGACGACGTCGCCCATTCCCAGTATCCGCTGGGCCATCCGCCTTGCATCGAAGACCTCGAGGGCGTCCGTCCCCTCACCCACTCCGGCGAACTTGATGGGCACCCCGGTGGCCTTCCTGATGGCCAGTGCGGCCCCTCCCCTCGCATCGCCGTCCAGCTTGGAGAGCAACACGCCGGTGAGCCGCAGCCTCTCATGGAAGGCGGAGGCGACCTTCACCGCCTCCTGGCCCGTCATGGCATCGACGACCAGCAGCACCTCCGTGGGAGGGGCGGCCCTCTTCATGGCCGCAAGCTCCTCCATCAGCTCCTCGTCGGCGTGCAGCCGCCCCGCAGTATCCAGGAGGATAACGTCGTTCAGATGCCCGCTCGCGTACTCGAGGGCTCCCTCGACCACCTTCAGGATGTCCTTCTCCCCATGCTCGGGCCCGTAAAACGGCACCTTGGACTGAGCGGCGAGTATCTTGAGCTGCTCCACCGCCGCGGGTCTTCTCAGGTCGCAGGCGACGACCAGAGGCCTGTGGGAGCCGGCGAGCCTCCGCGCCAGCTTTACCGTGCTGGTGGTCTTGCCGCCGCCCTGAAGGCCGACCATGAGATAGACGGAGGGAGGCCTGGGCGATATGGCCAGGGGGGAGGGCTCCGTCCCCATGAGGTAGGCGAGCTCCTCGTAGACTATGGTTGCCACCTGCTGACCGGGCGTTATCGACTCCAGTACGTCATTGCCAACCGCCCGCCCCCTGATCGATTCGAGCAGGGCCTTGACCACCTTGTAGTCGACGTCGGCCTCCAGCAGGCTGCGACGTACGTCCCTGAGAGCGACGTCGACATCGGCCTCGGTGAGTTTTCCTCTCCCCTTCAGCCTGTCGAATATTGACTCGAAACGTTCACGAAGAGCGTCGAACATCCTGCGCGATCACCCGCCTTTTTTAACAGAACCGTCCCGAACGTCGCCGGGAGCTTCCAACAGGCGGCGCAGACCTGCTATCTCCGCCTCGAGCGACGCCTCCCTGGAGTGAAATCCGAGCAGCGCCTCCAGCTCCTCGAGCCTGTCGCGGCTCCTGCCGATAAGGTCGGAGACGCCCTGCCTGCTGATGCCAAGCCTTTCGGCCACCTCGGCCAAGGAGAGATCCTCGAACTCGTGCAACACCCAAGCATCGCGCTGCTTCTCGGTCAACAGCGGCGAGTACAGATCGTACAGGTCATGGATGCGCACCTTTTTGTCCAGCTTCTCCTCCAACACTCGGCTCATACACACGCCCCCTTGAAAGCCCGGACATTATAGAGCCGACGGGGCGACCTGTCAAGAGCAATACCTTTACACCATGCCAGGCTGCGCAGTACGTCAAGGAGACGAAAAATTGGGCGCGTCGCAGTCAAAACACCTGCTCGAAGACGTCACGTCCGCCATCTTGACAATACCGTACACGTACAGGATAATGCGACTGTACGCGTACGGTATATATGGACCTTCTCTGTCCTGGAAGGTCTTTGCGCCTTTTCTGCGGCGGACTGGTTCTTTTTGTCCTCTGTGAAGGCTCGTTTTGTGATGCATAACCACGGCAAGGAGGCAGATTACCGTCATGACCGTCATTAAAAGATACCCGCATCTTTTCAGCCCGATCCGCATCGGCGCCCTCACGGCCCGAAACAGGATCGAGTCCGCGCCCATCAGCATGGGCGACCTTGCGCCCGAGGGCTACTTGACGCCCGGCAACGTCGCGGCGTACGAGATCAAGGCTCGCGGCGGCGCCGCGATAGTGAACCTGGGCGAGAGCAATGTACACACGAAGACCGGGAAGGCGCACGGACGCATGATTCCTCTCGACGACGACGAGGTACTTCCCTCCCTTATCAACACGACAGACGCAATAAGGCGCCACGGAGCGCTTGCGTCCGTCGAGCTGCTTCACCCTGGGAGACGCGCCAACCCGAGGTACTACGACGGTGAGACTTACGGTCCTTCCGGCGGCCCGGGCGTGTTCGGCAAGCCGGTCATCGAGCTCACAGAGGAGAAGATCGAGGAGATCGTCGAGGCGTTCGGCGACGCTGCGGAGATGGCGCGCCTCGGCGGCATGGACATGTGCATGGTGCACGCCGCCCATGGATGGCTGGTCCACCAATTCCTCTCCCCTCTCAACAACCAGAGGACGGACCGGTTCGGAGGAAGCCTGGAGAACCGCGCCCGCTTCGCCCTGATGATCGTGGATAACATACGCAGGAAGTGCGGGCGCGACTTCCCGATTGAATTCAGAATAAGCGGCTCCGAGATGACCCCTGGCGGCTTCACCCTGGACGACATGGTTGAGTTCGCGAAGATGGTGGATGGCAAGATCGACCTGCTCAACGTGTCCGAGGGAACGTTCCACGTCCCCTCCACCACCACCACGATGGTGCCTTCGATGTTCCTGGAGCAGGGGTGCAACGTATACCTGGCGGAGGCGATAAAGAGGGCCGTCAAGATCACAAAGGTATCCGCCCTGGGAGGGATAGCCTACCCCGACCTTATGGAGGAGATCATCTCCTCCGGCAAGGCCGACATGGTGGCGGTGGGACGCGGTCTGATAGCCGACCCTGATCTGCCGCGCAAGGCAAAGGCGGGGAGGGCGGATGACATCACCCCCTGCCAGCGCTGCATAGTCTGCATGAGCGGATCCTTCGTTCCCTACGTAAAATACGCCACCAGGGTCGGCAAGTGCACCGTCAACCCGGTCATCGGCAAGGAGCACGAGGCGTTTCTCCCGCCGGTCTCCGAGGGCAGGAAGCGCGTCATGATCGCGGGAGGGGGCCCCGGCGGCATGCAGGCCGCGATAACGGCCGCCGACCGCGGGCACGACGTGCTGCTGTGCGAGAAGAGCGGCGCCTTGGGCGGGACAATCCAATTCTCTGACAAGGTCTGGTTCAAGAAGCCTCTCAAGAAGTTCATGGACGTGCTGATACGCCGGGTTCAGGAGAGGGCGATCAGGGTCCTGCTGAATACCCCCGTCACCCCCGAGCTTGCCGGGGATTACGCGCCCGACACTCTGATAATAGCAGTCGGAGCGGAGTCCATAGTCCCGAATATCCCCGGGATCGACCTGCCGCACGTTGTACGCGCTCTGGACCTGTACAACGAAGGCGTGACTGTCGGCAGGCGGGTCGTTTTCATCGGAGGCGGCCTGGTGGGGTGCGAGGAGGGGCTGGAGCTCGCTGTCAAAGGGCACGACGTGACGGTGCTCGAGATGAGGGAGAATGTGGCGATCGACGCAGCCTACCTGCACAGAGAGGCTCTTCTCCTGGAGATCGCGAAGCACCCGTCGAAGATAGCCCTGCTAACCGACACCCGCTGCAAGGAGATAGTCCGCGATGGTGTTGTGGCCATCGACAAGGACGGGGTGGAACGGCTGTTCGAGGCCGACACGGTGATAGTGGCTACCGGCATGAGGTCCAGGGCTGACGTGGTGGACAGCCTGAGGGGTTGCGCCCCCGACGTCCAGATAATCGGCGATGCCAGGCGGCCGTTGAGGGTCCTGGAGGCCGTCAGGGCCGGGTACGATGCGGGGATGCACCTGTAACGTAAAGAATTGAAAAAATATACGGAGGTGTCTTCAGTGGCCAAAGTAAGATCAACCAAAGAGCTCGACAGAGTGCTTGGAAGGAAGGAGCTCATGTCCATAGCAGTAGGACAGACCATCGGCTCCGGCATCTTCGCCCTCCTGGGCATAGGAATAGCCATGACAGGGCGATCGGCCAACCTGGCGATGCTGGCGGGGGCGATGTTCGTCATCCTCATATCGATACCCAACATCTTCGTAGGCGGCACCATCCGCATGAGGGGCGGCTTTTACACCCAGCTCGGACTTCTGGTGAACAAGACTTGCAGCGGGTTCTTCATAATCGTCCACATACTGGCCTGGACGGCCTTGGCCCTGTACGCTCTGAGCTTCGCGGACTACACCCTTGCCCTGATACCAGGGCTCAACAGGACACTGATAGCTTTCCTGATGCTGACCTTCTTCTACATCGTCAACATGCTGGGGATACAGAGCGCGGCCAGGGTGCAGAACATCATGGCGCTGGTGATGGTCATAGCCCTCACGGTCTACATTGCCTACGGTCTGCCGCATGTTCAACCCGGCTACTTCGGCGGAGAGGACTTCATGACCGGCGGGCTGCAGGGGCTCTTTGCGGCCGGAGCGCTCTTCACCTGGGCCATAGGCGGCGCCAACGTGATCATCTACCTCGGTGCGGAGGCCAAGAACCCGACTAAGGACATCCCCGTCGTGATCATAGTCGCCACCCTGCTCATCGCGGCCTTCTACGCCCTGATGGCCACCGTGGCGGCTGGGGTCCTGCCGATCTCCGAGGTCGCAGGACAGCCCCTCTCCGTCGTGGCCGAGAAGATCCTGCCGCGTCCAATCTACATCTTCTTCATCGTGGGCGGCGCCATGTTCGCCCTGACCACGACCCTGAACGCGGCCTTCGGCTGGGTCACCAAGCCCATCTTGCAGGCCTGCGTCGACGGCTGGCTCCCCTCCTGGCTCGGCGCGATCAGCATGAAGTACAAGACTCCGTACATAATCCTCACCCTTCTTTACTTGGAGAGCCTGGTACCCGTCTTCTTCGAGTTCAACATATCGACGATAGGCAACATGGCGGTGATCCTGAACAACGTGCTGTTCGCCATAATCTGCTTCTCCGCGGCCCGCATGCCGGCGCTCATACCTGACATCTGGAACAAGTCTTCGTTCCACGTCTCCCACGGGACGCTCATGTTCTGGAGCGTGCTGGGCGGGGTGGCCACCCTCGGGCAGACCATGCTTCTGTTCAGCGTGCTCAAGCCCTACGAGATGGTCGGCAACGTCGTGGTGGTCGTATTCGCGCTTGGATACTCCATCCTGCGCATGAAGAGCGGAAAGGTGGACATGGAGATCAGCTACGAGGAGATGTAGCGCCGCTTGCAACGTTCGGGGGCGGTCGGCTCGCGACCGCCCCTTTTTCTTTTCTTTCGCCCGCTCGGGCTGTATAATCGCACCGAGTCGATAATATTGAGGGAGTTGCCGCCATGAAGGCGTACGAGAACAAGAAGCACAGGATCATGAACCGGGCCTGGCGCCTCTTCCTGCGCCGAGGGTTCTCCGCGACGAGCATGAGGTCCATAGCCGAGGCCGCGGAGGTCAGCCTGGGGCTGGTAACCTACCACTTCACCAACAAGGACAACCTCGCCCTGCAGCTCCTGGAGAGGGTCATAGACAACTTCAAGGGAGCTCTGGACCTGTACATGGATGTCGAGGACGAACCCGCCCTGTACCTGGCGTCGCTCGTCAGGATCAACTACCAGGTAATGTCCCGCCCGGAGTTCAACACCTTCTACATAGACGCCATGAGGAACGACCTGTACTTCAAGACCATAACCGAGAGGAGATCGCAGCCCGACCAGGGGCTGAGAAGCCTCGTGGCGATCAACGAGAAGTACTCGCTTGGGCACAGCCTCGAGTACCTGGAACTCTTCGGAAACTACCTGTGCGTCAGCATGGAGCGCACCCTGGTGCTCTACCCCGACACGCCGAAGGCCATTGGCTCCATCCCCGACCTGGTGTTCAGAACGTACATGGGGCACATTCACCCGGCGTTCACGGAGCTCGACTCCTACTGCCGGAGGAGCGAGCGCATAGTGCAGGACATCCTGTCGCGACACCCCGAACTCGCCGAAGTCCGCGATCTTTTCGATGAGAGCGTGCCGGGGTAGGTCAACCCTAGGACGAGTGATTCGTGTCATCCCATTATCCTGAAAAGATGCTATCATGAACCGACTATGAGGCGGGGCTGCCCGCATACGGAGGGGAGAGATATGACGAGTCCGTTCGACAATGCCAGGATCGAACACCAGGCGCGCCTGGGGAACACCCTGGTGAAGAGGCTGTCGGAGAAGGGTTTTCACGCTTCGTACGTCCCGTCCAGGGAGGAGGCGCTGGCCGAGGTCCTCAAGATCATCCCCGAGGGTGCCTCCGTCGGGATCCCTGGCAGTGTCACGATCAGGGAGATAGGGGCAATGGAGAAGCTAGCGGAGAGAGGGTGCAAGGTCATCCATCACTGGGACCCATCGCTATCGCCGGAGGAGAGGCGCGACGCCCTTCAGCAGGAGCTTCTGGCCGATTTCTTCCTGACGAGTTCGAACGCGTTGACTCTGGACGGCCTGCTCGTCAACATAGACGGCAACGGAAACAGAGTGAGCGGCATGGCCTGGGGTAAAAACACACTAATCTTCGTCATCGGCCTCAACAAGGTCGCCAACAGCCTGGACGACGCGATCGCCAGGACGCGAAACATGGCGACCCCGCCGAACTCCCTGCGACTTGGCCTTAAGACTCCCTGCGCGGCCACGGGCGTCTGCGTGAACTGCAACTCGCCGGACAGGGTATGCAACGCCCTGCTGGTGCTGGAGCGCGCCACGGGGGGCAGGACTTCGCACGTAATCCTTGTTGGCGAGAATCTGGGGTTTTAATCTGCCCGAAGGCTTGAGCAAAGGAGGGACATTCTCATGGCCGCCAGAGGAAAGATCGCGCTCGTCATCGTGGGCGGACAAATGGGCCTGAAGTTCAACGACCAGGCGAACTCGTGGCAGTCCTCGGTCACCCCGGAGGAGATGCTGGGATGGCTCCCGGCGGAGTTGGCCGACAGGATCTTCGTGGTCGACTGGAGCCACCAGCCGAGCAGCCACTACAGCATGAGGATGATTGCAGACCTCGTTCAAGTGCTGTCCAAGACCGTGGTCGACGGGGCCGACGGGGTTGTCGTCACCTGCGGAACCGACACGCTCGAGGAGATATCCTACATGGTGGACCTGTACTGGGCGTACCCTCAGCCACTGGTATTCACCACGTCGATATACCCGACCGACTACCCGGGATCGGACGCGAAGTTGAACCTGCTCCAGGCGGCGCGGGCGTCGATGTCGAGGGAGTGCTGGGGGCTGGGCGTCCTGGTGTGCGTTCAGGAGCAGCTGTTTGCGGCCTCCGAGATCACTCAGGCCGCAAACCAGAGGAGGGACTCCTTCGATGCACCCGGGAAGGGGGCAATAGCCCAGTTCGTCGGCGAGAGGGTGGATGTGCTCAGGCAGCCCAGGCGGGCGAGCGTCCTCGAGGGCTCGGTGACTCCGGCGCGCGACGTCGAGCTGTTGTACGCCTCTCTTGGCGCCGGGGAGAAGCTGCTCGAGCTGCTGTCATCCGACCAGAGAGGAGAGATTGACGGGCTCGTGATAGCCGGCATGGGCGACGGTCACGTGCCTCCATCCTGGATCCCCCGGATAAAAAAATTCCTCAGGGACGAGATCCCGGTGGTGATCACCACAAGGTGCCTGGAGGGACATACTCTCAGCGCCTTCTGCTCCTTCGAGGGGAGCGCCTCCCGCCTGTTCGAGATGGGGGCGCTCGACGGAGGTCCCCTGAGGCCGACTCAGGCCAGGCTGAAGCTGGCGGTCGGGCTCGGTGCCGGGCTTAAAAAATCTGACCTCCAGCGCTACCTCGTCGAGGAGTAAACTCGCCTCTCCAGTCTCCTTGCCCTCTTCTAGTCTTTTGTGCGTACACATGATAGACTATTGGTGAAACACGATGTTGGCCCGCACAAATACAGAAGGGAGGACGAACAACATGAAAATGGCCGCTACCGATGAGATCATTGCGCTGCGTCTTTCGGAGGGAGAAGAGGTGATGGACTCGCTCGCCTACGCCTGCAGGGAGAGCGACGTCGACTCGGCGGTCCTGGTATCCGCGGTCGGAATGGTGTCTTCCGTAACTTTTGGGTGGTACAACGGCCGGGACTACACGACCGAGGCCGTGCGCGAAACAATGGAGCTCGGTTCGCTCAGCGGGAACGTCAGCTACAGGGGTGCAATACTATACCCGCACCTTCACGGGGTGTTCAACAGGCCGGACCACACCACCCTCGGCGGGCATCTCCTCCAGGTAGTCGTATTCAACAACATGGAGCTCTTCCTGAAGCCTCTCACCACCGTCAGGCTGGGGCACGCATTCGACGGTTCGTTCGAGGCTCTGGCCCCGGAGAAGAGGCTCTGATCAGGCCGGTTTGACAGTAACGTCTCCCCCCTTGAAGCCGGGGGGAGACGTTTTTTACTTCTTGATATCGAACCTCCCGCCCTTCGTGAGCCGGGCGAGGTCCTCCGGGGAGACAGGGAAAAAGGAGTGCTCCGTGCCGGCGGCAGCCCACACGACCGGATACAGGAATAGATCCTCGTCCAAAAAGGCTTGCGGAAGACCGGGGTATCCCACCGGAGGCACCCCGCCTATGCGAAACCCCGACCACTCGAGGACAAACTCGGGATCGGCCATTCGCACTCGTTTCGCACCGGCCTGTCGGCGCACTTTTTTCACGTCCACGCGGTTAACCCCGGACATCAACGCCAGCGAAGGGACATCGTCCACCAGCAGAACCAAGCTCTTTAGTATCTCCTCCGGACGTGCTCCGACCACGCGAGACGCATCTTCGACGGTGAAAATCGTCTCGTCGGAGTAGGTAATCGCGACCTTGAAATCTTTCTCTTCCAAGAAACGTCGAACCTTGCTAATGGCCTCCTCCTCGGTGGTCGGGCAGGAAGCTGCGCTGTCTAGGTCAGGCATCTGCTCTTATCCTCGCCTTCGACGGACAGAGGCCTGTTTCTGACCAGAAAATCCAGAAGGGTCTCCGCCGCCTTAGTAGTCATTACTCCGTGGGTGATATAAAAAGTTCTCATAAGGGCGGGACGGAAGGGTATCATGACGAGATCCCCGGCGTCGGCACCCGTAAGCCGCGACGTGACGGCGCCCTCTCCCCCTCTTCTGACCGCTTCCGTGACGGCGCACACGTGTCCGAACTTCAGGTACACGTGCTTTCCCTTGCCGGTGTGGGCCTTGAAAGCGTCCTCCCAGATGCGCGACGTGGAGGAGCCGGTCACCCTTCCCACCAGGTCCATCTCCTCGAGATCCCTCAGCGATACACTCGTTCGGGACGCCAGCGGGTGATCCGGCGAAAGAAGGAGTACTATCTCGTCACGGGCAAACGGGGTGGAGTTGAAACCGGAGGCATGCTTGACCTGCCCGGTGACCGACAGGTCGGACTCCCTGGTGACCAGTTTCTCCAGCGCGTCGCGCGAATCGGCCACGCGCACCTCCACCTCGATGTTCGGGTAGGCGCTCCGAAACTTCACGAGCAGGCCGGGGAGCACGTAGCACCCCGGTATCGAGCTCGCGCTGATCCTCACTATCCCGGAGACGTCGTCGGCGATGTCCGAGAAGTCTCGCTTGATATCCGCCAGCTGCGCTAAAGTCTTTCGCGCAAACTTGTACATCGCCTCCCCCTCGACCGTGAGGTTGGAGCACTTCTGCCCCCTGGCGAAAATTTTAACGCCCATCTCTTTTTCAAGCTTTGCGATATGCTTGCTCACGGCCGGCTGCGATATTCCAAGCGACGCCGCCGCCGCGGATATGCTGCCTTTCTCCATAACCTCCACGAGGCTTTGCAGTTCGCGAAAATCCATAACGGACACCTCCCGAACTCGGATTGGCACTCATGTCAACAATAGAACCCGGGAGTAATATATTCTGAATGAGAGGAAAGTTCAAGGGGGGATTCCAGGAACCTCCAAAAATACTCCATCCGATGAACGGGCGCACCGCCGGTCAAACCGAAGTTACATACCAAACAACACAAAACGGGACGGGTATGGGAAAAGGGCCTTGAACTTCTTGTAACCATGAGTATAATAATATATATCTTATGAATGCATGATAAGGGAGGTACAGTCATGAGCCTTGGGATGAGAATACGCACCCTGCGCAAGGCCCTCGGCCTTACCCAGCAGGGACTCGCCGACAGGACGCAGGTCAGCAGGATATACATACAGGCGTTGGAGAGCAACCGCAGGACCCCCTCGATGAAACTGCTATCGCGTCTTGCGGAAGCCCTGGAGGTGGAGGTCCAGGACCTGGTGAAGAGCCTGTCGGCTTCCAGCACGGGCAGGTTGCAGCTGGAGGAGGTCCTGCAGGCGCCGCCCGATACCGAGGTCTGGTACAGGAGCAAGAGGCTCAAGCCCAGGGATCTCAAGTTCGTCCAGAGCCTCATCGACGCCGCGGTCTCCCGGTGGGAGGCCGAGGACGGCGCGGATGAGGGCGTCTGAGACCCAGCGGTTCGTCATGAGCCGACGCGCCCGCGACAGCGCGCAAGAGTTCGATTTTCCGAGCGCGCCCGACTTCATCCCCGACTGGGCGATCCGCGAGGGTGCCGAATGGGCCGGGCTGGACGAATTTTCGATCCTGGTGAAGGCCGAGTCACGCACCGACAAGGTGCTTGAGCTGGATTACCAGGATCTTCCCGCTGGGACGTGGGGGGTGCACGTAGTCCGCGGTCACAGGGGGATGATCATCGTCAACAACAGGCTACCGCTCAGCTGGAGGCGTTTCGCGCTGTTTCACGAGCTTTATCACCTGCTTGAACACAACGGCGGCTCCGATCTTTGGACGCGCACCGCCACGCCGATGTCGAGCTTCGAACGCCAGGCCGACCTGTTCGCCTGGGGCGTAATCAACCAGGAGTGGGGCAGATGCTGGGCTCACGCGTCGACGTGACCGGCGGGCGGCTTCCGAGATTCCCGGTTTTTTTACCAATGGCTTCCTGCCCGGGACGCTGCGTGTACTGCCACCAGGGCGC
This sequence comes from uncultured Synergistaceae bacterium, assembly GCA_964458805.1. Classification (GTDB taxonomy): domain Bacteria; phylum Synergistota; class Synergistia; order Synergistales; family Aminobacteriaceae; genus JAAYLU01. Next base: position 2,302 of record CAYWKH010000011.1, on the reverse strand, counting down.
GATCACCGGCGCGGGCGGCGTCCTCCCGACATCCGTTAAAGAGAGCCTGTCTCGCCTCGAGACTCCCCACGAGATCTGCTACTTCGGCGGCAGCTTTACCTGTCTTCCCGAGGAGCAGAGGGGAGCCTACCTGGATGCGGTGCGATCCGCCCCGGACGGAAGCGTCGTACGGTTCTCGACGCACCCGCTGTGCGTCACCAGTCCCGTCCTGGAGGGCCTGTCGGCGCACCCGGTCTCCATGATAGAGATTGGGGTGTCCTCGCTGGACGATACGGTCCTCGCGGCCTGCAACAGGGGGTACACGGGCGATTTCGCCCTGGGCATCATGGATTTGGTGATGAGAGAAGGTTATAGGCTGGGTGTCCAGCTCATGACCGGCCTCCCGGGGCAGAGCGACGAGAGCTCCCTGGAGGACCTGCGGCGCATCGCGCTGCTGCGCGACCGGGCGGGCGCGCCGGCGATATCGCTGCGCATCTACCCCTGTCTCGTGCTGGAGAAAACCGGGCTCTCCGAGATGCTCAGGCGCGGCGACTATTCGCCCCCCTCCCTGGATCACGCCGTTCTTCATGCGGGCAGAATGCTGCACGAGGCGGAGCGACTTGGCTTTCTCGTCCAGCGCGTAGGGCTTCACGACACGCTCAGCCTGTCGACGAGCGTCGTCGCCGGTCCCTACCACCCGGCGTTTGGAGAGCTCGCCCGGTCCGTCGCGCTCGTGACATGCCTGCTGGAGGCCAATCCCGCCGGCCCCTGGGAGATTGACGGACGACGGAGGTCTCTGCTGTACGGACATGACAGGTACGGGCTGCGCCATCTTGCCGGTAGAGCCGGACTGTCGCCGTCCCGGGTCGAGGAGCGGATCAGGTTCAAAAAGGTCATGGTGGACAGGCGAGAAGCCGACGGTGCGCGCGGCGATTGACGGGAGGGTTTTTTAAGAATAAACTTGAGTCCAATCTCATGCTGTAAGTACCAGGCAGTTTCGGAGGTGCCTTTCGTGGACGGCGCGCAGCTTCAGGCTCTTTTGAGGAGTAAAGTGGAGACCATGCCGAACAAGGCGCGGAGGGTGGTGGAGTACCTCCTGGCGAACGCCAGAGAGGCGGCCTTCCTGTCGATAGGCGAGGTCGCGGAAAAACTAGACGTGTCAAAGGCGCAGCTTGTCCGCGTCGCGAGGCTGGTCGGATTCGACGGCTACGCGGCCCTCAAGGATGCCCTGAAGGACTTGGTGCTCGAGCAGGTGAATCCTGCGGCGCACCTCGGCCGCGCCCTCAAGGATTGGAAGCGGATGCCGGAGGAGATCCTGCGGCTTGAGCACGCGAACCTCGACGACACCTGGAACCAGCTTAGGCCCGACAAGATCGCCTCCTTCTGCGACATGGTGAGCAGTGCCCGCATGGTCTACTGCATGGGCTGGGGGATATCGTCGATAATAGCCGAGTCGCTGTTCACCCGCCTGCTCGAGACCGGGATACGCAGCGTGCTGATGAAAAGAGGTTCCCTGGCGCTGATAGAGCAGACAAGGGCGGTGACTGCAGGCGACCTGCTCGTGGTCTGCGAACTCCCGAGCTACGTCATCGAGGTGACCAGGTCTGTCCAGAAGGCGGCATCTAGCGGAGCCTCGATAATAACAATCACCGACAGCCCCGCAGCTCCGGTATGCCAGTCGTCCACCCTCTCCTTCTACGTGAGCGACACCACCCCGACCTTCGGCAGCAGCCTGGTCGGCCCGATCTTCCTTGTGCACATCCTTACATCTGTTCTTGCGTCCACCCTGGGGGACTCGGCCAAGGAGGCCCTGAACGACCAGAAGATGGGGCTGCACGACGAACAGATCTACCATCCGGCATACGGCCTGCGTTACTGAGGGAAGCCCGGCGCCGGTCACCTAAGGTCATGACGCCGGGCTCAACTCCATCGGATTCGCAGCCCTCTCAGGCCCGCAACTCCAGCTCGTCCCCCGGATTCATGATCCTCACCCGCGCCCTCTCCCCGACGGCCCTGGCAAAGTCCCCCGGGTCGGCTGAGATGACAGGGAAGGTCCCGTAGTGCATGGGCACCGCGATTTCCGGGCGAATAAACTCCACCGCCCTCGCGGCGTCGGCCACGTCCATTGTGTAGTTGCCCCCGATCGGAAGCAGCGCAGCCTTTACTCTCTCGGCGGCGAGCAGCTGCATATCCATCGTCAGGCCCGTGTCGCCCGCGTGATAGATCCTGACGCCGCCCATGTCGAGCAGGAACCCGCAGGGATTGCCCCCGGGTATGAGCCTGCCCCCCTCCTCTATGTCCGACCCGTGAAGCGCGGGGGTCA
>CAYWKH010000010.1:0-32159 GCA_964458805.1 uncultured Synergistaceae bacterium | reverse complement strand
TCGCCCGCGACCTGTTTGATGCGCTCGGCCAGCTGATCTATGGTGAGGTTGGCCCCCCCGTCGATCTTGAGCTCGGACACGTTCTTTCCACTCTCGAAGTGCAGGTGCAGCCCGGCTCCGGTTGCGAATGTCTCCCCGTCCGCGAACTGGCGGCTCTTAAGCGTCGTCTCCATCCCCATCAGGGTCGAGAAGTCTATGTGGCTGTGGTCTACGGGCCGGAGGGACTCCTCGGACGCGAGCGTCACAACCGGGTCGGTCGGCGCGGATACGAATATGTCCCGCGCGCCATCGGTCAGGTCCATGTGGAACTGAAAGCCGACCTTGTTGGAGCTCACCACCAGTCTGACCTCGCCCGTCGCGACGTCGGGCGGCGACAGGCGCGCCTCGATGCCCTGGACGCTGGAGTTGATCTTGTTTGCAATATCCTGCAGGGTCTCCCCCGCGACGACATCTATGGTCTCGTCCATGCCGCCGGGGACATATATTCTGAGCGTTCCGTCCGCAAGCGCGGCCCCGGGCGGCACGAAACTCTCCCCCGTTATGCTCTGGTTCTGCTGCAGCCTGTCCGTCTCGGGCCAGCTGGTGACCTGTATCGGCTCCCCCGTGTGGCTCTGGAAGACCAGGCGCTGGGTGCCGTTGGTGTAGTCCTTGTCCACCCTGACGGATATCAGGCGGCTGACGTCGCCCATGTCCATGCTCTCCTCGATCTGTTTTGCTATGTCGTCGAGGGTGAGCCCGCGGACCTCGCCGTGGTCGCGGAAGCGGTTGTAGTCGGTCACGTCGACGGTGCCGTTTATGTTGCGGTCGACCCAGTCCTCGGTCAGGTGGACCTTGACGGCGCGGTCGCCGACCTTGATCTGGACGATCTCGTCGCGCCCCTTCCACAGGAAGTCTATCGGGACCTCGACGCTGGTTAGGGTGTTCGACGCGTATTCGAGCGGGAAGGCCTCCCGCCCGTGGAAGCTGACGTTGCCGACGGTGCCGCGCTCGACCTCGTACTGCACTTTGCCGGTGTTGCCCATGTAGACCACGTTCCCATTCGCGTCGCGCTCGAACGGACGCACGCCCGTGGCGAGGCCGGACAGCAGGAACCGCCCCTCGACCGAGTAGTTGGCGATGTTGCGCAGCTCCTCCTGCAGCTCGTTGATCTCGGCGGCTATGGCCTGGGTCTCGCCAGGGCCGAGCGCGCCGTTGCCGGCGTAGATCGTGAGCTCGCGAATGCGGTGGGCTACATCCATCATCTGGTTGAAGGCGACGTCGGTGTTGGCCAGCCAGGTCATGGCGTCGTCCTGGTTGCGGATGTACTGGGTGTTCTCCAGCAGGGTGGTCTGGAGGGAGAGCTCCCGCGTGACGTCGATCGGGTGGTCCGACGGGCGCGAGTGCTTCTTCCCGGTGGCAAGCTGGTGCTGATACTCCAGCAGCCGTGAGAGGTTGTTGTGCATGTCCGAGAGCATTAGGCCCTGGACCATTACGTTGGTTACTCGCTGCATGGCGCCGCCCTCCTTCTTACCTGCCGACGATTCCCATTCCGTTGATGATGCGGTCGAGCATCTCGTCTATGGTGGTTATGTAGCGGGAGATGGCGTTGAAGGCCTGCTGGAACTTTATGATGTCCATCATCTCCTCGTCTATGTTCACTCCCATGACCGACTGGCGCTGGTTGTCTATCTGGGCCACCAGGGTGTCCTGGTTCTTCAGCATCGTCTGCGCCCTCTGTGCCTGCGACCCGAGGTTGGCGATGAAGGCCTCGTAGAAGGTGTTGAAGTCGGAGCTGCGGCTCTGAAGCACCTTCGTCTGCTTCAGCTGGGCCATGCGAAGGGCGTTGCTGCCGTCCCCCTCGCCCTGGGTGTAGCCGTGTCCGTCGCCGCCGGCCGCGGCGATCAGGCTGCGGTCCTCGTCGATCTCGCGGGCCAGGGAGAGGCCGCGGCTCGCCCCGTACAGGGTGTTCACCGGCGTGAAGAAGGCCGTGCCGGTGACCATGGAGCTCTCTCCCATTCCGTGGCCTGCGTAGTGCAGGGCGTTCATCTCGGACGCGAGGGTGTAGGCGATCTCGTCGAACACGTCCAGGAAGTTGAGCACCACGTCGTCGCGGGCCTGCATTATGCCCTTGATCGCGCCGCCCTTGACGTGGTGGCGCACCGTGATGCTGGACTGGCCGGTCCCCTTGAGCTCGAGCCTGATGCCCTCGGAGACCTCCTCCATCGTCGTGGCCGAGTAGTCGTTCCTTTCGGGGACGGGGCGCGCGTTCCTGAAGGCGTTGCTCTCCGATAGGTAGAGTTTCCCGTCGAAGGTGAAGGCTGCGTCCCGCGAGACGGCCAGGTAGCCGGTGCTGTCGTCGGCGCCGTTCAGGAAGCCGAGCCTCTTTGCCACCTGCAAGCCGCCCCTGGGGTCGCCCATGACGTTTATCCTGTGCGCCTCGCCGGCGGCGTTGCTCTCCAGCACGAGGTAGTGGCTGTTGGTGTTCGGGTCGAGCGCTATGGACGCGTGTAGCCAATCCTCGGGCCTGCTCAGGCTTCCCGATGTGGTGTAGGCGCTGTTTATCTTGTTGCGGATCGTCTCGAGGGTGTCCTCCTCGACCACTTCTATGGTTATGACGGGGGCGTCGTTGGCTATGCCGAGGATCGAGGCAAGGTCGCCCTTTATGTCGACTATCGACAGCAGGTCGTCGTCCGTCGCCGAAAGGCCCATCTGGTTCTCCGCGCTGTTGAGCGACACCGCGACGTTCGGGGCGAAGCCGGCGAGGGCCTTGTGCAGGTCCTTGAGGGTCAGCTTCCCGTCGGCCGTGGCGCCGACCAGGGCGCCGTCGACCGTTATGTCCCAGTGGGAGGGGGGGGCGGCGTCGTTCCAGGAGACTTTCACCAGGCGCTCGACGTCGTGCGCCGATACCCTGAAGACATACTCGTCGCCGGGCGCGCCGGTCTCGAAGACGACTCCGTTTCCGGGGGGGTCGGCGGTGAAGATCGAGGACGCGACGCGGGTCCCCTGGCTGCCGACCTGCAACGAGAAGGAGCCGTTCAGGTTGAGCGCCTCGGATATGCTCTCGGGCTTCACCCTCTCCGGGCAGTCCGATTCGCCCAGGCCGACCGACCAGTTGTTCTGCGTGGCCAGGCGCTTCACGTGAACCGAGTGTATGGCCTCGGGAGCGCCCTGCTCCACCACCGCGTGTAGCACGTCGGTGTTCGAGACTATGTCGAACAGGTTGTCCTCCACCTGCACGTCGTAAAAGCCCCTGTTGCCGGGCACGTCCACGAGCACCAGGTGGCGCGTCTGCTCCCCCTGGACCAGCAGCCTGCCGTGCAGGTCGATCTTGAACTCGCCGTCGCCCTCCAGGCACGGGGGGTTGACGTCTATGTCGATGAACCTGGCCAGCTTCTCTATCAGCAGGTCGCGGCGGTCCATAAGGTCGTTGGGGTTGCCGTGGGCGGCCTGCACCTGGGCGATGGTCTTGTTGAGGGCGGCTATCTGGTCTATGAGGGTGTTGGCCTCCTCGACCATCAGCTTGACCTCGCGGTTCATGGCCCCTCGGTACTCGTCGTAGTTTTGCACGAGCTGGTCGAGGTAGACGGTCAGGTTCTTGGTCTTCTCGACTATCTCCTCCCGCACGCTGGAGCTGTCCGGGCGCTTGTGGAGCTCCTGAAGGGCGGTCCAGTACTCGTCGAGGGATGTCTTGAGTCCCTTGCCGTTCGGCTCGTTGACGTACACCTGGAGTGCGTCCATAGCGCGGTCTATCTGCTCCCAGTACCCCTTGACGGTCGTCTCCTCGCGGAACTGGATGTCCAGGAAGGCGTCGCGAAGGCGGACTATGGCATCGATCTGCACGCCGGTGCCTATCTGGCCGGGTATGGCCGGGCGGTTCAGGCCGGGCTCGGTGAAGGGGCGGGTGGTGGAGGGCTCGACCCTCTGGCGGGAGTAACCCTCTACGTCGGCGTTGGAGATGTTGTGACCGGCGGTCTCCATCCCCCTGCGGAAGTAGTCGAGGGCGCGGCGTCCCATCTCAAGGCCGAAGAAGCTGTTCAACATGGGCTTTATGCCTCCTTATCCCCTGAAGTCGTAGCCGGAGCGGGCCGACGGGTACATCCCCTCGAGGCGCCGCCACTCCGCGGCCATCATGCCGTTCAGGCGCTGGTTCTCCTCCACCAGGGAGGATAGTATATATATCTCGGACTGGAGGGCGTTGACCTGTAGCATCAGCCGGTCGGCTTTCTCCCTCAGCTCCAGCGCCTCCTCAGCTGGAAGGGCGGAGCAGATGGCGCTTATCCTTGGCTCGCTCCCCAGAGAAGCCGCCAGAGCCGTGGCCTCGCGCCTGCGCCTCTCCTCGGCCGCCTCCGCGGCGAAGCCCGCGGCCTGCAGCTCCTTGAAGAGGTCCTGCAAAAATTCGAGGCGCCCCTCTTTGAGCGCCTCTCTCTGCCTTATGGCGACATCGCAAAGCCTGCGCAGGGCGTCCGCCTGCTTCGCCAGCGCGTCCCCCAGGGAGGAGGCGGAAGCCACGATCAGTCCTCTCCCTCCAGCAGTCCGGCGTTAATCAGCGCCCTGGCCACCCTGTTCAGGTCAGGGGAGTAGGTGCCCTCGGCTATTCTCCTCTTGAAGTCCTCGACGAGCTGCTCGCGCACTTCGGGGATCTTCTTGAGCTCCCCGGAGACCTTGGCGAGCTCGACTGCGAACGAGCTGAACTCGGCGTCGTCCCCCCCGGCCGCCCTGCCGGCGGGGGCGGAGCCTCGCCTTGCCTTTATCTTGCCCGCAGCTCCCGGCCCGTAAACCCCAGAAATTTTATCGATCATAATCATCACCCCGGAAAGAGATCGTTTCTCTTCATAACTGTTATCGGACGACCTGGTCGCGCCCTTTAGCCTCCGCCGCGACAGTCCAGGAAAGCGCCGCGACCGGCGTTCCCCCGCCGCGCCTCACCGCGGCGGCCGCCCTGAGCAGCGTCGTCCCGGTGGTGGACACGTCGTCGACCAGCACCACCCTCATGCCCGCCAGGGCAACCTTCCTCGGCGCGAGGGCGTCCTGAGGCATGGCCGTGCGCCTCTCCGCGCCGAGGGTCGTCTGCTCCGCCCGTCGCTCGCTCCAGGCCAGCCCCTCGCGGGCCGGGATGCCCCACTCGCGCGACAGGCCCTCGGCGAGGGCGGCGGACTGGTTGAAGGCGCGCGGGCTTCCAGGGTGCAGCGGCACCGGGACGAGCAGGTCCGCGCCGGGGCTCGGATAAGCCCTGCCGAGCGCCCTTCCCATCGCGATCCCCAGGGCCCTGTCCCCGCCGTACTTGAGGGCCAGCACCAGCTCCCGCAACACGCCCTCGTGCTCGCCCCCCGGCATGAGCGGCAGCCCCCCGAGGTCGAGCGGAAGGGGCGGCTTCAGCAGGCGCAACAGGCACAGCACGCACGCGCTCTCCCCCGCCGCGCCGCAGAAGGGGCAGGCCCGGGGCCACGCCAGGTGCGCCGCGAAGCGCGCCAGCTCCTCAAGAATACTCAATCGACCGCCTCAGCAGCATCAGCGCGCCCTCCCTGGGGGCGAAGCCGTGCGGCACGAGGAAGGGCGCAAGCTCGCTGGTGTAGGTGATGACCAGGGGGATGTCCCTGATCGCAGGGTGGTTTATGGCGTAGTCCAGCAGAGCGGTGCCAACCTTCTTCCCCTGGTGGTCCGGGTGCACCATTATGTCCCATAGAGACGCCCTGTAGATGAAGTCCGTCAGGATGCGGCAGAAGGCCACCAGCCGGCCCTCGTGCCGGACACTGAAGCACATGGACGTGCCCGCCAGCATCCTGTCTATATCCTCGACGGAGCGGCTGCGCCCCCACCGGGTGAAGCGGTAGAGGTTGGCCAGCTCGGCCGCGGTGACGGCATGCTCGCTGTCGTAGAACTGGTAGCCTCCGTTCACCGGCACTCCTCGGCCTCGACCCGGGCCAGGCTCATCCCGCAAACTATCGAGCGCAGGTCTGCCTTCCTGGCGTCGGCCGCCACCGGCAACTGCAACACTTGCCCCGTCCCGCACACCGGGCAGATCCACATGGCGCGCGCCATTCCATCCGCGTCGGGAGTGCCGGCTATGACCTTGGTCTCCCCGCAGACTTGACAGGCTACAATCAGCATCTTTCATTCCTCCGATGGTTCCGTCTTCTCCCCGGCCGGCCTCACCTTTATGGAGACCCGCACAGGCCCCTCCGTGTGTATGTCCTCCGCCGCCCTGACCTCGACGGTCGCCGGCGCCTCCGACCTGGCAAGGCGGTCGGCGGCCTCGAAGAACTGCGCGCCGTCGAGCGTGCCCACGTCCCCGGTCACCGGGTCGGGCTTGATGCTGTCCGCGACCGCCTTCCTGTTGACCATCCTCAGGATCATGTGGAGCTCGGTCTCCGCGTTAATGCCGTCGGCCGGAACTATGGTCCGGGAGAGCAGGAGCTGCCCCTTGCTGTAGACCAGCTTGCTGTCGTAAACCTCCCAGGTCGCCCGGATGTCCTCGCCTATGACGGCGTTGGCCTCCGCAACGGCCCTGACGAACTTCCTGGCCGGGTTGTCCGCGCACTCGGCTATGCAGGCGCGCTCGGCGTCCAAGTCCACCGCCAGCACAATGTCGGAGGTGGACTGGCCGGTGCGGGCCGCCACCAGCAGCGAGGCACGACGGCGGAGCTCCTGGAACAGGCGCTCGACCTCGTCCTCGGCGCTCATCGGCTCCACCGCGGCCTGGGCGAGTGTCTCCCTGGCGAAGGCCGCTATGCGCCCGCTGCGCATCTGCACCAGGCCCTTTCTCAGATCCTCCGCCTCGGTCCTCATCTCCTCGACCGAGCGCGACAGGGACTGTTTCTCGACCTCGAGGCGGTCCCTCTCCTCCCGCGCCCCGTCCAGACTGTCCCTGGCCTCGTTCAGCATCGGGGCCACGGTGTCGAGCTCCGCCTGCACTTTGGACAGCTTCTCCTGCTGCTCCTGGAGCCTGGACTCGCTCCCCGCCAGGTTGATCGCCATCAGGTCGGCCTCGCTCCGGCTCTCCCTGAGCTCCCTGGTCAGGGTCTGAAGCTGCCCCTGTATGAACTTCATGCTGAACAGGGCGGTGCGCACGTTGTCCGACACCACCGTCATGGTGATCAGAATCGCGACGGATATGAGAGCGCCGGTGACGGCGGTGATGACGCGGCTGGTCGAGCGGGGGCGAAGGCCCATCAGAGAAATGCGACGCTTGCCCAGGCGCATCCCCAGCACGTCGCCGAGGTACGCAAGCACGCCGCTCAGGAGGACCAGGGCAAAAATGAGCCCCCAGTTCATGTCCGACCAGATTTGGATGGTCACCCGCACCCCTCCATTCCGTCGGACTAATTATAGCAGGTCGGGAAATGGATTGATTCTTAAAAGGGAGGATATATCAATCGCGGTGTGAAGTTCCCCCGAGTTCATTCCGGGGCAGGAGCGGGCCGCCGCGTCCCACTCCTCGCGCGACTCGAGCAGCGACGGCCAGAAGGGGAACAGGCGACACTGGGCCGGCCGCACCGGGTAGATGGCGCACCGGGCCGTGGAGGCGTCGTACATCAGGCACTCGCCGTTCCGCCTCTCCCGGATGCTGGGCGCCTCCCAGCGGGAGGTGACATATCTACGGCCAAACTCGACGTCCGACAGGGACAGGAAGGCGGCTATCTCAGCCCCCTCGGCCTCGGTGAAGTATATGGCACCCGGCGCCCCGCGGCAGCAGCGCCCGCAGGACAGGCAGGTGAAGCGCAGGCCTCCCTCCCACCACATCTAGCCCGGCTCCTTCTCCTGCCGCTCGAGCTGGACCACGAGGCTGTCGTACAGCACGCGCCACATGCCGGTCCCGCCCTCCCTGGCCAGCTGCTCGGCGGACATCTCGACGGCCAGGTCCTCCAGCGGGCCGAACGGGCGGTCGGAGTCGCTCCTGCCGCTTATCCGGCGCGCGTCGGCGTTCATCTTCTTCCACAGCTCCGCCAGCAGGATGGACTCGAACTGCCGGCACGCCTCCTTCAGCTTCTCACGGTCCTTCTCCCCCTTGAGGCTCTCCGACACCCTGGCGATCGCCGCGGTCGAGGGGACGAACGGCGCTAACTTCGGCTCCATCTACATCACCACCAGCTCTCCATGAAGCGCCCCGGCCTCTTTTATGGCCTGGAGTATTGATATGACGTCGCGCGGGGAGGCCCCGACGGAGTTCAGCGCTTCGATCAGCTCCTCCACCGTGCTTGTCGCCTTCAGGGTGACGAACTGGGCGGACTGCTCCTCGGGGCTTATGTCGGTCCTCGGCTGCACCGCGGTAGTGCCCCGGCTGAAGGGCTCCGGCTGCACCACCTCCGGGCTCTCCGTGATTCGAACCGTGAGGTTGCCGTGGGCGACCGCGACCGTGCCTATGCGGACGTCCCCGCCCATGACCACGGTGCCGGTGCGCTCGTTCACGACGACGCGCGCGGCGGTGTCGGGCTGCAGGGAGAGCCCCTCTATCCGCGATATGAAGGTCGCAGGCGACGACTCGTACCCGGAAGGCAGGTTCACCGCCACCCTGCCCGCGTCCACCGGGAAGGCCACCCCTCCGAAAGCGGCGTTTATGGCCGCCGCCATCCTCTCGGACGTGGTGAAGTCCGGGTTCCTCAGCAGCAGGTTTATCTGCCGCCCCGCCGTGAAGTGGGTCGGCACGTCGCGCTCGACTATCGCCCCGCCGGGGATCCTCCCCACCGTGACTATGTTCTTGGCCATGCCCCCGGCCGCGCCCTCCGCGGCGAACCCGCCGACCACCAGGGGGCCCTGCGCCACGGCGTACACTCCCCCGTCCGCGGCCCTGAGCGGCGCCTGGAGCAGGGTGCCGCCCTGCAGGCTCTTGGCGTCGCCCATCGCGCTGGCGGTGACGTCTATCGTCTGTCCCGGCCTCGCGAACGCCGGGAGCTCCGCGGTCAGGGTGACCACGGCCACGTTCCTGCTGCGGACTGCCTTGTCGTTCACCGCTATGCCGAACTGGCTCATCATGTTGCGGATCATCTGGGTGGCCATCGCGCTACGGTCGCCGGTGCCCTGCAGGCCCATGACGAGCCCGAGGCCGACGAGCTGGTTCGACCGGACACCCTCGACATCCGCCAGGTCCTTTATCCTGACCTCCGGATGCGACGCCACGGCGCACTCCGCCGCCAGGGCCAGGATCAGCGCGGCCACGGCCGCCGTCAATCTTCTCATCCGCACTCCGCCCTCCTAGAAGATCGCCTGCAGGATCTGCGTCAGGATGCCGGGCTTCTGCAGGCGCGATATCGTCCCCCGCCCCTTGATGTCGATCTCCGCGTTGGCCACGAGATCGCTCCTGATCCTGTTGTAGCTGTCGACGTCCTGCGGGCGGATCACCCCTACGATGTGCAGCTGCAGGGTCTCCTCGTGGGTGGCTATGTCCCGCGTGCCCTCTATGACCAGGTTCCCGTTGGGCAGTACGTCGGTGACCAGGCAGGATATCTGTCCCTTGGCGGTGTAGGACCGCTCCGTCGAGCCGTCGCCGGTCATCTTGCTGGACGACTTGAAGCCGAAGGCCCTTATGAAGTCGAATATGCCAAGGCCGTCGTCCACCTTGCTGTCGTTTATCTTGCTGGCCTCGGTGGAGCCCTCGTCCTTGGTCTTGGTCTTCTCGTCCACCACCACGGTCACTATGTCCCCGACCCCCGACGGCCTGCGGTCGGATATCCAGTTGGTCCTATCGTTCCACAGGGACGCGGCCAGGGCCGGCTCAAGGCCGGCCGGGGACAGGGCCGCCAGCAGGGCCAACATGATTGCAATCCTCTTCATCCCTCACGGCACCTCCACTCTTCCCGGGCCGATTATAACGGCCTGCAGCACGGTCTTGCTCCGCAGGTTGCGCACCCTTATCCTGTCGCCCTCCGCTCCCGGATCCAGGGCCTCGCCCTTCACCTCGACCACGAGGCCGGACCTCCTGACAGTAATTATAACAGAATCCCCTCTTTGGATTATCGGAGTCGCGGACAGGTAGTTGAGCGGCACTGGCTCACCCGCGAGCAGATTCCGGACAAGCCGGCGACCGACGACCTCGCCGGCCTCGGTGGCGAGCTGAAGCGACCGGGTGACCCTGACCTCGCGAACTTCGACGTCGGTCGGAGCTATCACGACGCCGCGCTCCAACGGGCGCAGCGCCACCACGGCGGGTTTGCTCCACGACAGTCGCACGGCCAGCGCCCTCTCGTTCCCCGCGTCGTCCGCGAAGCGAAGGGTGGCGGACCCGGCACCCGGAGGGATCGAGTGCGGGAAGACCAGCCTGCCGGGGGGGACGGGGCCGAGCGGCTCGACCTCCACCCTCCACCTCCACCCGGCCAGTCGCCTGACCGCGGCGCCCAGTGTCTCGTCGAGCGTCACCCGCACCGCGGCGGGCATGACCAGCCGGAGGCGCACCCCGCCGACACCGCCGGCTACCAGCGCCTCAAGCACCGCCTCCCTGCGCAGAAGGCCGTCCCCCGGCACCCCGATCTCCACGCGCCGCGCCATCTCCGCCTGCTCGGCGGGGCCCGCGACGGTCGCGACGTCGGCGAGGGCGAAGGGGGTCTCGAACACGACCACTGCGGCAGAAATCTCAATAACCAGGTCGTCGGCCAGGATTTGGTCCCCGGCGGCCGATGCCGGGGCGACGTCCTCGCCTATGGGGGGGCCGAGGGCGATCGCGAGGAGCAGGGCTAAAACGCAGGCGGGGCGGAGCAGCCCGAAGCCGCCCCGCCCCGTTATCCACTTCGAGAGTCTCACGGTCTACCTCTTGAGCCCGTTCGCTATGCGGAGGAGGTCGTCCGCCGTCTGAACTCCCTTCGAGTTGGCCTCGTAGGCCCTCTGGGCTATGATGAGTCCGACCATCTCGTCCACCACCTGCACGTTGGACATCTCGAGTATCCCCTGGTGCACCTGTCCCAGCCCCTCGTCGCCCGGGTTGCCCACTATCGGGGCGCCGCTGGCGGCGGTCTCCATGAACAGGTTCTTGCCCATGGCGCGAAGGCCGCCGGGGTTTATGAAGCGGACAAGCTCTATCTGGCCGATCTCCTCGGGGTCGGCCTGGCCGTCTATCTTGACCGAGACCAGCCCCTCCGGGCTGATTATTATCTCCATCGCGTCCTCCGGGACGAGGATGGCGGGCTCGATCAGGAGGCCGTCGGGGTTGACGACCTGCCCCTCGCCGTCGAGGTTCCAGTTGCCGGCCCGGGTGTATGCGATCTCGCCGTTGGGCATTATCACCTGGAAGAAGCCGTCGCCCTCTATGGTGATGTCGAGCGGGCGGTCGGTCACCTGCAGGTTGCCCTGGGTCATTATCCGCGGCGTGCCGACCACGCGTACCCCGAGGCCCACCTGCACCCCGGTGGGCACGGTGGACGCCGGCTCGACGGGCGCGCCAGGCTCCCTGTTTATCTGGTAGAGCAGGTCGGCGAAGTCGGCCCGCTTCTTCTTGAATCCGGCGGTGTTCACGTTCGCCAGGTTGTTCGTGGTGACGTCCAGGTTCGTCTGCTGCGCTATCATGCCGCTGGCGCTGGTCCACAGGGCTCTGAGCATTTTTCAATCCCCTCCGCTTATCCAGTCCTGCCGTAGGACGTTATCAGTTTGCCGGTGAGCTCGTCGTGGGTCATGAGGGCCTTGGACGCGGTCTCGTAGGCACGGTGGGCCTCGACCATCCGGACCATCTCCTCCACAACGTTGACGTTTGACATCTCGAGGGCGCCCGGCTCCAGGCGCACCTCCTCGACCGGCACCGGCTCCCCGGAGTGGGGGGTGACGGCGAGGGAGGTCCTGCCCACCTGGCGCAGGTAGGTGGGGTTCTCGAAGGAGACCACCTGCAGCATGTCGACGACCGCGCCGTCCGCCAGCACGTTGCCGCTCTCGGTTATGGCGAAGGTGGAGGCGTCCCCCACCTCTACCGGTCCCCCGTCGCCGAGGACGAGCATCCCGTCCTCGGTGACCAGCTGCCCCTCGTCGTTCTTCTGGAAGTGCCCCGACCGGGTGTAGTAGGTGTTGCCGGCACCGTCCTGCACCGCAAAGTACCCCTCGCCGGTTATCGCGGCGTCGAAGGGGTTGTCGGTGGTCTGGAGGCCGCCGAACTCCGTGGCCATGTAAGTCTCGGATATCACGTTCGCCAGGCTGAGGTCGCCTATCATGAACTTTCCCTTGAGGGCGAGCTGGAAGGGCGGGCCGACGAGCTTGATCTCGCCGTCCTCGGACACCTTCTCTATCCTGTCCATCAGGACCTCGGGGAAAGACTTGTTTACAGGTATGCGCCTGCGAAAGCCCGACGTGGCCGCGTTGGCCAGGTTGTTGGCAACGACGTCGTGCATGCTCTCCTGGACTATCATGGCCGATGCCGCGGCGTACAGTCCACGGTGCATATATCACCCCTCCTCGCCGGATCAGTACTTTTTCTTTCGGCCCTTCCTGCGGTTGACCAGGATCCCGCTCCTGCCGGAGGCCTGGAGTTTGTCTATCTCCGCAAGGGCCTTGCCGGTGCCGAGCGCCACGCACTCCATCGGGTCGTCGGCGGTGAAGCAGTTTATGCCCGTCTGGCGCGTGATCAGCTCGGTGAGGCCGCGTAGAAGCGCGCCTCCGCCGGTGAGCACTATGCCCCTGTCTATTATATCGGCCGAAAGCTCCGGGGGCGTTAGCTCGAGGACGTTTCTCACTCCGTCGATCAGGGCCTGCACCATCTCGCCTATGGCCATCGAGACGTTGAGGCTGGAGACCTCGATCTGGCGGGGGAGGCCCTGCAACAGGTCGCGCCCCTTCAGGATCATCTTGGTGTCGGGGTCCTCCTGCAGGCAGGTGCCTATCATTATCTTCAGGTTCTCGGACGTCTGCTCGCCCACCGCGAGGTTGTACTGCTTGCGCAGGTAGCGGACTATGCCCTCGTCCAGGCGGTCGCCGCCGATCCGCAGCGACTTGGAGACGACTATGCCGCCGAGCGAGATGACGGCGATGTCGGTGGTGCCGCCGCCTATGTCGACGACCATCTTGCCGCGCGGTTCCTCGACGTTGAGGTTGGCGCCGATCGCCGCCGCCATGGGCTCCTCGATCAGGAAGGCCTCCTTCGCGCCTACCTCGACCGCCGCCTCGAGCACGGCGCGCCTCTCCACGTCGGTCGCGCCCGACGGGACGCAGATCATCACCCGGTTCTGGAAGAAGCGCCTGAAGCCCCTCAGCACGCGGCGCATGAAGTGGTGGAGCATGGCCTCGGTCATGGTGTAGTCGGCTATGACCCCGTCCTTGAGGGGGCGGACGGAGGTTATGCTGCCGGGGGTGCGCCCCACCATGTTCTTGGCCTCGTACCCGACCGCCAGTATCTTGCCGGTGTCGAGGTCGACCGCGACGACGGACGGCTCCCGCAGAACGATGCCCTTGTTCTTGACGTAGATCAGGACGGTGGCGGTCCCAAGGTCTATTCCAATATCTGTTCCAAACACAGCGTCTTCCTCCTTTGACCCGCGCCGGACTTCCGGGGCGGCGGTGCACAGCCTCGATGCGCTTCTACTATATTCTATACCGTTCGGCGGAAAGGGGGTAGTCTACCCCGAAGGGGGAGGCCTCTCCGTAACCGACCCGCCACATGCAGAGCCCCTCGGGGGGGGCGGTCATGGCGGACTCGGCTCTCTCTCCGCCGTCCAGCAGGGCCGACAGCCACTCCGGGTGTTTTTTGCCGTAACCCACCGCCTGAAGGTTCCCGGCCATTATGCGGACCATGTTGGTCAGGAAGGAGTCCCCCCGCACGGTGAATATCGTCAGGCTGCCCCTGTGGCGAAGCCGCGCCCTGTAGACCGTCCTCCTGGTGCGCTCCGGGCGCTCGGAGGTCTTGCAGAAGGCTCCGTAGTCGTGCTCTCCCTCGAACATCGCGCAGGCCCTGGCGGCGGCCCCCCTGTCCCAGTGAAACCTGTTCCACCACGCCAGGCCGAGCAGTAGCGGGGGCATGGCGTTGCCGTGCCAGACGAGGTAGCGGTACTCCCGCCACAGGGCCGAGCGCCTGGCGTCGAAGTCGGGCGCTGCCCGCGCGGCCCGCATTACTCTTATATCCGGCGGGAGGTAGTAATTCATGGCCAGAAGCAGTTTGTCGGGGCGCCACTCCCTGTCCAGGTCGAAGGAGATGACCTGCGCCCTGGCGTGAACCCCGGCGTCGGTGCGTCCCGCCGCGGTCACGGGGACGTGCCCGCCCGCCAGCAGGGCGAGGCTGTCCTCGATCTTCTCCTGCACCCCCGTCCCGCTGCTCTGGCGCTGCCACCCCGAGTAGCCGGCGCCCCGGTAACCGACGACGGCGGCGTACTTCAAGGGAGCAGGCTCCTCTCCCCCGCCGCGAGCGCGACCACGACCGCGACCACTGCGGCGAACGCTACGGTGTCCCGGCTGCCCCAAGAGAGAGGGCGCATACGGGTGCGCCCCTCGCCCCCCCTGTAGCAGCGGGCCTCCATCGCCGTGGCAAGCTCCTCCGCCCTCTGGAAGACTATGACGAACAGGGGTATGAGCACCGGGACGAAGGCCTTGAGCCTCTTCCACAGGCTGCCCCGGTCGAACGAGGCCCCCCTGGCGAGCTGGGCCTTCATTATCCGGTCGGTCTCGGTCAGCAGGGTGGGGATGAAGCGGAGTGCGATGGTCATCATCATGGCCAGCTCGTGCGCCGGGAAGCCGAAACGCACCAGCGGGGAGAACAGGCGCTCTAGCCCGTCGGACAGCTCCATCGGCTTGGTGGTCAGGGTCAGGAACGATGCGAAAAGCACCAGCAGCAGGAGCCTAAGCCCCATCTGGGCGGCGGCGGCCACCCCTTCGCGGGTGATAGTCACGAAGCCCAGCTTCAGGATCGGCGTGCCGTCGGTGAAGAATATGTGTATGAGGGCGGTGAACGCGACCAGGATCAGCACAGGCTTGGCGGAGTTCAGCACCAGGCGGAAGGGGAGGCGGGAGTACCACGCAAGCGCGGCTAGAAGCCCCGCCCACGCGGCGAAGGCCGTGACATGCCCGGCCATGAATATGCCGGTTAGAACGACCGGCACGGCCAGGATCTTGCACCTGGGGTCGAGGGAGTGAACCGGCGAGTCGGCGGGGACATACTGACCGAAGGTCAGGTTGTTCAGGAACTTCACGGCCTGCGCCCTCCTGTCTCGCGCGCCTTTATCCAGCGCTTGAGCTCAGCCCGGTCCCAGGTGAGGGGGGCGGCGGGGTCCGTCCTGCCGATGGCGGCCGAGAGGGCGGCGATGTCGGGCAGGCGCAGCCCGGCCACGGAGTGCGCGACGAGGTAGCGCATGATCTCGCTCGGCGCGCCGTAGGCCGCGCTTCTTCCCCGGTCGAGCATCAGTATGGAGTTGCTCAGGTTCAGCGCTATGTCGAGGTCGTGGGTGACCAGGATTATGCCGGTGCCCTCCTTTTTCAGCCTGGCGAGCAGGTCTGTCAGCTCTCGCCTCGACCAGGAGTCAAGGCCGGCGGTGGGCTCGTCCAGCACGAGGTAGGACGGCTCCCCGGCCAGCACGGAGGCTATCGCGATCTTGCGCTTCTCTCCGCCCGACAGGTTGAGCGGGCTCCTGGCCAGGTACGAGTCGTCCAGCCCGACCATGGACAGGGCAGCGGAGGCGAGCGGGGCTATCCTGTCCGACTGCACGCCCCAGTTCGTCGGGGCGAAGGAGAGCTCCTCCATGACGTCCTCGGCGAACAGCTGCTGCTCGGGGTACTGGAACACCAGGCCGACCGCCCTGCGAATGTCGCGCATATTCGGGCTCTTTTCGACCACCTGCATTCCGTCCACCGTCACGGTGCCGGAGTCCGGGAACAGGATGCCGTTGAGGTGCTGGGCCAGCGTGGACTTGCCGCTGCCGGTGTGTCCGACGATCGACAGCCACTCCCCCCTGCCGCACTGGAGCGACACGTCTTCGAGGGCGCGGGTTTCAAGCGGGGTGCCGGGGTGGTAGGTGTGACACAGGGCCTCTACTGTAATGGACATAGCGCGTCGATCATTCCTTCAAGTGTAGGGATGCGCGGAAGGGGGAGGGCGGTCTCCTCGCCGAGCTCGCGCCACAGGGCGACGAGGGGGGGGACGTCCAGCCCCCACTTTCGGAGGTCCCCCTGCCGGAGCAGGGCCTCGACCCCTCCCTCCCACTCGATCCTGCCGCCTGCGAGGACTACCGCCCTGTCGCACCAGAGTATCTCCTCGAGGCGGTGGGTGATGTGGACGATGGTCTTGCCCCCATCGTGAAGGGTGCGCATAATGGCCAGCAGGTCGGCCCTGCCGCGGGGGTCCAGCATCGCGGTGGGCTCGTCCAGGACGAGGCAGGGGGCGTCCATGGCCAGCGCCCCCGCCACCGCCAGGCGCTGCTTCTCCCCCCCGGAAAGGGTGTAGGTCGGCTTCGCGCGCTTGGCCAACAGTCCGGCGGCCTCGAGGGCCCTATCGACGCGCGACTCGATCTCCGCGGGCGGGAGGCCCTGGTTCTCCGGCCCGAAGGCCGCGTCCTCGTCCACCACGGTGCCGACAATCTGGTTCTCCGGGTTCTGGAAGACCATGGACACTGCGCTGCGGACGGCGAACACGTTGGCCGGATCCCTCGTCGACATGCCGTACACAATGCAATCGCCCTGCGTCGGGATCAGCAGGGCGTTGAGATGCCTGGCCAGTGTGGACTTTCCCGAGCCGTTGCTGCCCAGGAGGGCGAGCCACTCCCCCTCCCGAACCTCGAGGCCGACCCCGGAGAGGGCGGCCCGCCCCGAAGCCCCCGAGGGGTAGGCGTACGTCACATCCCGAAGCTCGCAGACTGTCCTGGCGTCGGTCTTCATACAGCCCGGCGCGTCACTCCACCAGGGAGATGACCGCCATTGGAGCGCTGTCCCCCGCCCTGAAGCCTGTCTTGATTATGCGGGTGTAGCCGCCCGGCCGGTTCTCGTACCTCTTCGCGATATCGTCGAATAGCTTGATCGCGGCCTCTTTTTGAGCCATCTTCCTGCGCACCATCCTGCGGTCGTGGATCGTGCCGCCCTTGGCCCTGGTTATCAGGCGCTCGGTGAAGCGGCGAAGCTCCTTTGCCCGGATCAGGGTCGTGGTGATGCTCTCCTCGATGAAAAGGCTGGCCGCCATGTTCGACAGCATGGCCATTCTATGGCTGCCGTACCTGCCGAGCGTCCGGCTGTCCATACGGTGTCTCATGGAATTACTCCTCCTTGGGCTCCTCGCCGATGTTTTGCTCTTCTTCCAGGGGCGGCTCCGCCGCCTCCTCGCCAGGGGCGGAGTCGCCGGCCGCCCTGGCTATGCTGCTCAACAGCTTCTCCTTCTTCTCCTCGATCTCCTTGAGGGAGATCTTGCCAAGGTTGCGAATCTTGAGCAGCTCCTCGCGGGTCTTGCTCATCAGGTCCCCGACTGTGTGGATGCCGCCGCGCAGGAGGCAGTTCTCGCTTCGCATCGACAGTTCGAGGTCCTTCACCGGCCGGGACATTATGTCGTCCTCGTCGGCGGCCTTCTCTGCCGGCGCCTCCTGCGAGGGCTCGGCCGCATCGGCCTCCGCCCCCCGCGGCTCGGCGGGGTTGAGCTTTATTATGTCGTCCACTATGTCGCCGAAGTACCCCTTAAGGATCCTCGAGGCCTCGCACAGGGCCTCCTCCGGGGTGTGCACCCCGTTGGTCCAAATCTGAAGCACGAGGCGCTCGTAGTCTATCCTCTGACCGACGCGCGCGGCCTCCACGTCGTAGTTCACCTTGAGCACGGGGGAGAAGATCGCATCTACCAACAGGGCGTCCACGGGCAGGTACAGCGGGCGGGCGCGCTCTATCGACGCGTAGCCGGTCCCCTGCTCGATGTACATTTCCATGGACAGGCTAGCGTTCTCCTCCAGGGTGCATATGCGGGCGGAGGGGTCGATGAACTCTATCTCGCTGTCGGGCTGTATGTCCGCGGCGGTGACCGCCCCGGGGCCGGTCTTCTCCAGCCTCAGCATGCGCACCTCGGAGCTGAAGGAGCGCACCGGGATGTGTTTCAGGTTCAGCAGTATCTCGATCACATCTTCCAGGACGCCGGGTATGGTGCTGAACTCATGGAGCACGCCGTCTATGCGCACGGACGTGATGGCCGCGCCCTTGATCGAGGAGAGAAGCACCCTCCTGAGCGCGTTGCCCAGTGTATCGCCGTACCCCCGCTCCAGGGGCTCGATGAGTATCGTGGCGTACTTTGGAGTGTTTCCCTCGATTCGGATCTCTGGCCGCAAATAGTCCAAGGCTTCCAACACCTTTCTGCCGCTACCTGGCGTAGAACTCGACGACGAGCTGCTCGGTCACAGGCGCGTCGATCTGCTCGCGCGCGGGGAGCGAGAGGACCTTCCCTTCGATTTTTTCTGAATTGAGCTCCAGCCACTCCGGCGCCTTCTTGGCGCCCGCGACTTCGGCGTTATCCTTTATCAGGGCGATGTCGCGGCTCTTCTCCATCACAGCCACCACGTCGCCCGCGTCCACCAGGTAGCTGGGTATGTCGACCCGCTTGCCGTTCACGCGGAAGTGACCGTGGAGTACCAGCTGTCTGGCCTGCTTCCTGCTGTTTCCGAAGCCGAGGCGGTATACAACGTTGTCCAGCCTGCGCTCAAGCAGGCTGAGGAAGTTGTGGCCGGTCTGCCCCTTCTGCTTGTTCGCTATCTCGAAGAAGCGCTTGAACTGGGTCTCGGTCATGCCGTAGAACCGGCGCAGCTTCTGCTTCTCGCGTAGGCGTATTCCGTATTCGCTGACCTTGGCGCGGGGACGCCCCCTCTTGCCTCTTACGGTCGCCCCCTCGCGCTTGGTTATGGGGCACTTGGCGGTGTAGCAGCGGTCCGCCTTTAGAAACAGCTTGATCCCCTCGGCCTTGCACAGGCGGCACGAAGGCCCTATATATCTGCTCATGAGTAAAGTTCCCTCCTTGACCGAGAGCGGTTAGACTCTGCGTCTCTTCGGCGGGCGGCATCCATTGTGGGGTACCGGCGTCGAATCCTTGATCATGTTCACCTGGAGCCCGGCCGCCTGCAGCGACCTGATGGCCGACTCCCTGCCCGGGCCGGGGCCCTTGACCACGACGTCGATCTCCTGCACGCCGTGCTCCTGCACCGCCTTGGCCACCTGGGTGGCCGCGATCTGGGCGGCGAATGGGGTCGACTTCCTCGTGCCCTTGAAACCTACGTTGCCGCCCGACGCCCAGGCCAGTATGTTTCCGCCCTTGTCGCTGACGCACACGATGGTGTTGTTGAACGTGGAGTAGATGTGCGCGACGCCGTAGCTGATATTCTTTCTTTCCTTCTTCTTGCCTCTGCGTACTACTCGCTTGGCCACTTATTTCAGCCTCCTCGTTTTATATCCTGAAGGCTACTTCGTAGCCATCTTCTTGCCTGCGACCGTGCGGCGCGGGCCCTTGCGGGTTCGGGCGTTGGTCTTGGTCCTCTGTCCGCGCACGGGAAGGCCCTGCTTGTGGCGCTGGCCCCTGTAGCAGCCGATGTCCATCAGCCGCTTGATGTTCATGGACACCTCCCTGCGCAGGTCGCCCTCGACCTTGTGGTGCTCCTCTATCTCCTTGCGGAGCTTCTGGGACTCCTCTTCCGTGAGATCCTTGACCCGGGTGTCCGGGTTCACGCCGGTGGCGGCGAGGATCCTCTTCGAGGTGGGAAGCCCGATTCCGAATATGTATGTCAGCGCGATCTCCACGCGCTTCTCGCGGGGGATGTCAACTCCGGCGATACGAGCCATTCTGGCTACCTCCTCTTTCCCTGTCTCTGCTTGTGCCGCGGGTTCCTGCTGCAGATAATCCTGACGACGCCCTTGCGCCGGATCACCCGGCAAAATTCGCACATCGGCTTAACCGATGGTTTGACTTTCATCTGTTCCACGCTCCTCCGAAATTACTAAACACACGCCCAGAGGGCGGTTTATTATACAGGAGATCTGACAATAAGAAAACACTCTATTTATACCGGTATATGATCCTGCCGCGGGACAGGTCGTAGGGCGAAATCGCCACCAGCACCCGGTCCCCGGGGAGGATGCGGATGAAGTGCAACCGCATTTTTCCCGATACGTGCGCAAGGATCCTGTGTCCATTGTCGAGCTCCACCGTGAACATCGCGTTGGGAAGCGGCTCCACAACTTTACCGCGTACTTCTATCACTTCGCCTTTGCTGGACATGCGATGACCTCATCCTCCCCGAAGAAGGCGCCTGGGGTCCCCGCTTTCGCGGGCGCCGCCGGCTCCTCGATACTGTTCTTCTCTTTAAGCCCCGTCAGCAGAGCCTGAAACCTTCCTGCATCAACCAATCGCCTGGACAGGATGCTTCTCTCAATTTCGTCAAGGACCCATCGTGTGCGCTGAAGGTGGGCCGGGTTCTTGGCCTTGGGCTTCAGCACTGTATACTTCCTGCCGTCGGCCACGTACACCCTCGCCACCCGTGCCCGCCCGCCCGGGCGGACCGCCTCGGAGACGCCGACAACGACGTACCACCTTCCGGCGTCCTTCCCTCTCCTGGATACGACCACTTGACCAATTGCGCACATCCCGCCGTCGAAGGGCTGTTTCAGGCACATACCCACGGCGTAAGTATCTCCGGATCCCCGTCCCTGACGAGGATCGACTTTTCGAAATGAGCAGCATCGGAGCCATCGCTTGTCTTGACGACCCACTGGTCGCCGCCGGTGAAGACATCCTCCGCGCCGGACATGACCATTGGCTCTATCGCCAGCGTCATGCCCTGGACGAGGGTGATCCCGCTTCCCGGCTCGCCGTAGTTCGGCACCTGGGGCGGCTCGTGCAGATGACGGCCTATGCCGTGCCCGGAGTAGTCACGGACGATTCCGAACCCGTACGGGGCGACGCAGCTCTCCACCGCGTGCCCTATGTCTCCGAGCGTCTTCCCGGCCCTGGCCGCGGAGATTCCCTCCTCGAGGCTTCTCCTGGTCACGTCGAGCAGGCTCTTCCTGTCGGGGGAGACTGCCCCAACGGGGTAGGTGCAGGCCGCGTCACCGAAATATCCGGCGTAGCCGGCGCCCACGTCGATGCTGATTATATCCCCCTCCTCGAGCAACCTCCCGGCGCTGGGTATCCCGTGGACGATCTCGGAGTTTATGGAGGCGCACACGGTGCCCGGAAACGGCCTCCTGATCCCCGGTACCCTGTACCCTTTGAATGCGGGCCTTGCACCGGATCTCCTGATGAGCTCCTCGGCCGCCGCGTCGATCTCGGCGGTCGACAGACCGGGACGAATCATGCCCGCTATCATCTCGAGCACATCCGCCACTATTCGGCCGGCCCTTCTCATCTGGGGCAGGTCT
Organism: uncultured Synergistaceae bacterium; assembly: GCA_964458805.1. Lineage (GTDB taxonomy): Bacteria > Synergistota > Synergistia > Synergistales > Aminobacteriaceae > JAAYLU01. The sequence goes on along the minus strand of CAYWKH010000010.1, from coordinate 10,928 downwards.
CTCTCGTCCTTTAGTATGATCATTCCACCAGGCCGAGCGCGCACTCGAGCTCTTCCAGCGGCGATACGCCGTCGTCGCGCTCCGACGATATCCTGACCAGGGCGCGGCCCGCGCTGTAGTAGTCGATCAGGGGCGCGGTCTGCGTGTTGTAGACCTCAAGGCGGCTGCGGACCACTTCCTCCCTGTCGTCGTCCCTCTGGTAGAGCTCCCCTCCGCACTTCTCGCAGATGTCGCCCCTGGACGACGGCCTGAAGTAAAGGTTGTAGATGGCGCCGCACTTTCGGCAAACCCTCCTGCCGGACAGGCGGCGCACCACCGTCTCCTCGCCGGCCTCGAGCAGCACCACGGCGTCAAGCTTAACGCCGAGCTCCTCCAGCATCGAGTCGAGGGCCGTCGCCTGCGGGACGGTACGCGGGAAGCCGTCGAGTATGAAGCCCTCCCGGCAGTCGTCCTGCTCAAGCCTCCCCTGCATCATCGCCAGCACCACGGAGTCGGGGACCAGCGCACCGGAGTCCATGTACTTCCTGGCCTCCAGGCCCAGAGGGGTCCCGTTTTTCACGTTCTCCCTGAAGATGTCCCCGGTCGAGATGTGAGCGCCAGGGTACTTGCGGACTATCTCGTCCGCAAGCGTGCCCTTGCCGGCCCCTGGTGAACCCAGTAGGATTATCCTCATCTTCGCATCTCCTTAGAACCTCAGCAGGCCGCCGGACTTGTCCTTGCGCTTCAGTATCCCCTCGTAGTGGCGCATCAGAAGCTGGGCCTCGATCTGGTGTACCGTGTCGAGGGCCACTCCGACCACTATGAGGACCGCGGTGCCTCCGAAGTAGAAGCTGGTAATCCCCAGGAACGATGTCATGAGGTTGGGGACCAGCGCCACGAAGGCCAGGAAGACCGCGCCCGCGAGGGTTATGCGGCTCATGACCCGCTCGATGAAATCCGAGGTGGGCTTGCCGGGGCGGATTCCAAGTATGAACCCGCCGTACTTCTTCATGTTGTTGGCTATGTCGGCCGGGTTGAACACGACCGCGGTGTAAAAGTACGAGAAGAAGATTATCAGGGCCACGTAGAATATGGTGTAGACGAAACTGCCGGGCCCGAATATCCTCTGCAGGAACAGCGCGATGTCGCCGGAGAAGAACTTGGCGATCGAGTACGGGAATAGCAGAACCGACGATGCGAAGATGATGGGGATGACTCCCGCCTGGTTCACCTTCAACGGTATGAACGTGCTCTGCCCCCCGTAGACCTTGTTGCCGACGACCCGTTTCGCGTACTGAACCGGCAGGCGTCTCTGCCCCTCCTGGAGCATGATGCAGCCGGCGACGACTCCCACCATGAGAACGATCGCCAGCAGCAGGATCAGAAGGTTCATCTCGCCGAGCCTGATCATGTTCCAGCTCTGGATTATCGCCTCGGGGACCCTGGCGACTATTCCGGCGAAGATCAACAGCGATATGCCGTTACCTATGCCGTGGTCGGATATCTCCTCGCCGAGCCACATCACTATTATGGACCCGGCTGTGACGGTCGTGACGACAATCGCGCCCTCGAACAGCTGCCCGGTGAATATGCCGAGACCCCTGAGCCAGAAGGTCATGCCGACGGCCTGGACCAGGGCGAAGCCGACCGCCGCGAGGCGCGTCCACTGGACGATCTTCTTGCGCCCCTCGTCCCCCTCCTTCTGCATCTTCTCGAGGGCGGGGAATATGACGACCAGCAGCTGCATCACGATGCTGGCGTTGATGTAGGGCGCGACTCCGAGGGCGAACACGCTGAAACGCCTGAGCGCACCACCCGCGAAGATGTCGAGGAATCCGAGCACTCCGCCCTGGTCGAACAGGGCCGACATGGCCTGGGCGTCGATGCCGGGGGTCGGCACGTGCGCTCCAAGCCGGAATATGAACAACACCCCGAGGGAGAACAGTATTCTTCTTTTTAGGTCCGGAAGCCTGAATGCATCCCTGAAGGAGTCAAGCACCTAGACCACCTCGACCTTCCCACCCGCTGCTTCTATCTTGGCCCTGGCCTCCGCGCTGAAGGCGTTGGCCCGCACTGTGAACGGTGCGGCGATCTCGCCGTCGGCGAGCACCTTGACGGGCATGCGGCTCTTCCTCAGGAGGCGCGCCGAATACATCTCCTCGAATCCGACCACCGTCCCCGGCTGGAATCGGGCGGCGATCTCTCCCACGTTGACTACCTGGTACTCCTTGGCGAAGCGGGCGTTGTTGAACCCTCTCTTGGGGACCCGCCGGATCAGGGGCATCTGGCCTCCCTCGAAGCCGGGGCGCACGCCGCCTCCGCTCCTTGACTTCTGCCCCTTGTGCCCCCTGCCGGAGGTCTTGCCGGTGCCGCTCGCTATCCCCTGCCCGAGGCGCTTGGCCTTGGTCCTCGCCCCGCGGGCCGGACGCAGTTCGTGCAAACTCATGGAGCTCTCCTCCTAATCTTCCACTACGACGCACTCGACCAGGTGGCGCACCTTGTGCACCATGCCGAGTATCTGGGGGGTATCGTTGTGCTCTACGGTCTGGTGCAGCTTCCTGAGCCCGAGGGCGCGCACCGTGCGCCTCTGGTCCTCGGGGGTGCCGATAATGCTCTTCTTCCAGGTGATCCGCAGTTTTGCCATTTACCGGGTCAGCCTCCTATTCAACCGCGGCTTCGAAGGTCTTCTTGCCCCTGAGCCGAAGTATTTCCTCTGGCGTGCGCATCTCCTCGATGGCGGTCATGGAGGCCCGGGCTATGTTGATGGGGTTCGAGGTGCGGCCTATGACCTTGCTGACCACGTCCTTTACCCCGCCCAGCTCCATGATGGCCCGCACGACGCCGCCCGCTATGACGCCGGTTCCCGGGGTCGCGGGCTTCAGCAGCACCTTCGCCGCGCCGAAGTTGCCTATTATGGGGTGGGGGATGGTGTTGCCCACCCTCTTTATCTCGAGCAGGTTTCTCCCTGCCTTCTCAATGCCCTTGCGGACGGCCTCGGAGATCTCCTTGGCCTTGCCGGTGCCTATGCCGACGTACCGGTCGCCGTCGCCCACCACCACGAGCACGCTGAACCTGAACCTCTTTCCGCCCTTGACGACCTTGCTTACCCTGTTTATTGCGACTACGCGCTCGGTGAGCTCGATCCCCTTGGCGTCAAACTTCTTTTTTATCATCGAATGCGCCTCCCAGCTAGAACTTCAGTCCGGCTTCGCGGGCCGCGTCCGCAAGGGCCTTGACTTTCCCGTGGAACATGTGGCCCCCCCTGTCGAACACGACTGCGCCGATGCCCTTCGCGATGGCGCGCTCCGCGGCGATCCTGCCGATTATCTTCGCCGCCTCGATGTTGCAGGAGCCCGGGAGGGTCCCGCGCACGGAGGGCTCGAGGGTGGAGGCCGACGCTATTGTGTGGCCGTTCTCGTCGTCGATGAACTGGACATATATGTGCTTCAGGCTGTGAAACACGGCCATCCGCGGCTTCTCGACCGAGCCGGAGAGGGTCTTTCGAAGCCGTGCGTGCCTGATTTCCCGCATTGCGCTTCTCGTCTTCTTCTTCATATCCATTCTCCTCGAATTACTTCGCCCCGGTCTTTCCGGCCTTGCGAATTATGTGTTCGCCGACGTACCGGATGCCCTTGCCCTGGTACGGCTCGGGCGGGCGGAAGCCGCGGATGTCCGCGGACACCTGCCCTACCGCCTGCTTGTCTATCCCGTGGACCGACAGCTTGGTGGGCCCGTCGAGGGTGATCTCGATCCCCGCGGGGGCCTCGTACTCGACCGGGTTGGAGTAGCCGATGTTGAGCACCAGCTTCTTCCCCTGCAACTGGGCCCGGTAACCGACGCCAACGATCTCGAGGTCCCTCTTGAACCCGGTGGTGACCCCGGTCACCATGTTGGCCACCAGGGCCCTTATCAAGCCGTGAAACGCCTTGGTCTGCTTCTCGTCGTCCTGCCTGGAGAACGACACGACCCCGTCCTTTATGGTCACGTCGATTCCGGGGACCATCGGGGTCTGGAGCCTTCCCTTCGGGCCCTTGGCGACGATCGCGGCGCCCTCCACGGTGACCGTGGCGCCCGAGGGGAGGGGGATGACCTTTCGTCCTATGCGAGACATCTACTCCACCTCTTCCTTACCAAACGTAGCAGAGGACTTCGCCGCCGAGCCCCAGGCGTCCCGCCTCGGAGTCGGTCTTCAGCCCGCTGGGGGTGGAGATGACCGCTATTCCGTAGCCGCCCATGACCTTGGGAAGGTCGGCGTGCCCCACGTATATCCTTCTGCCGGGCTTGCTTATCCTGCGCAGCCCCTGGATGACCCTCTCCTTGTTCGGCCCGTACGAAAGGAACAGCCTTATGGTGGCGTACGGCTTCTTGGGGTCGGTCACTACCTTGTAGTTCTTTATATAGCCCGTCTCCTTGAGGATCCGGGCGATCTCCATCTTCAGCTTGCTCGACGGCACATCCACGCTCTCGTGGAAGACCATGTTCGCGTTTCTGACGCGTGTGAGCATATCCGCTATAGGGTCGTTGACGTACATTCCTTTTTTCCCCCTTCAGTCCGCTTGCTACCAGCTCGACTTCACGACGCCGGGAATTTTCCCCTCGCGGGCGAGCTTTCTGAAACAGCAGCGGCACATGTCGAATCTCCTCATATAGGAGTGGACGCGACCGCACAGCGGGCACCTGTTGTACTTTCTGACCGAGAACTTCGGGGGCTGCGCCGCTTTATACTTCAATGCCTTTCTTGCCATTCTCGACTCCCCCTCCTACCGGGTGAACGGGAAGCCCATCTCGCGCAGAAGCGCCTGGGCCTCCTCATCCGTGTTCGCCGACGTCGTAAACGAGACGTTCATTCCGCGAGTACGGATGACCTTGTCATAACTGATCTCGGGGAATATGAGCTGCTCCCTGAGGCCGAGGTTGTAGTTGCCGTGTCCGTCGAAGCCGCGGCCCGACACCCCCTGGAAGTCCTTTATCGAGGGGAGGGCCAGCGAGAGCAGCCTGTCCAGGAACTCCCACATGCGGTCGCCCCTTAGGGTGACGGTGCATGCAACAGGCATCCCCTGGCGGACCTTGAAGCCCGCAACGGACTTCCTGGCCCTCTTGAGCAGCGGGCGCTGGCCGGTGATCGCGCCCAGCTCCGCCATGGCGGCGTCCATAAACTTAATGTCCAGCTTGGCATCGCCCACGCCTATGTTGACGACGATCTTCCTAAGGCGCGGGATCTGCATCGCGTTCTTGTAGCCGAACTCCTTCGCCAGCTTGGGCGAGACTTCATTCCTGTATTTCTCAAGCAGCCGCGGGGCCATATATGCCTACCTCCTTACACACGGTCCACGATCTCGCCGCAGGCCTTGCACATGCGCACTTTTTTGCCGTTCTCAAGATAGCCCCGGCCGACGCGCGTGGCGGCACCGCAGGAGGGGCAGACAAGCATGGCCTTGCAGGCGTATATGGGCGCTTCCTGCTTGACGATGCCGGACCTGGGGTTCTTCTGGGAGGGCTTGACATGCTTGGAGACCATGTTCACGCCCTCGATCACCACGAGATCCCTGTCCCTGAGGCAGCGGAGAACCTTGCCCTCCTTGCCCGCATCCTTGCCCGATATCACCTTGACCCGGTCGCCTTTCCTGATCCTCATCTTGCTCATCGTCAGACACCCTCCGTCACACAACCTCGGGGGCGAGGGAGAGTATGCGCATGTACTTCTTAGCCCTCAGCTCCCTGCCAACGGGCCCGAATATTCGGGTACCCTTGGGGTCGCCATTGTTGTCTATGATCACCGCGGCGTTGTCGTCGAACCTTACGTACGAGCCGTCCGCGCGGCGAACTTCCTTCTTCGTCCTGACTATGACGGCCTTCACGACGGTCCCCTTGGCTATGTTGCTGTTGGGGATCGCCTCGCGGACCGAGGCCACTATCACGTCGCCTATGGTTCCCCACCTGCGCCTGCTGCCGCCGAGCACCTGGATGCAGAACAGCTTCTTCGCGCCGGAGTTGTCGGCGACGTTCAAGACTGTCGTAAGCTGTATCATGGCCTACGCCTCCGCCCCGCCCTCGGCGTCGTCGAACACGGGCGCCTTTCGCACTATCTCGAGCAGCTCCCAGCACTTGTTCTTGCTGAGGGGACGGGTCTCCCCGATGGTGACAAGGTCCCCCATCCTGCACTCGTTCTTCTCGTCGTGCGCCGAGTACTTCTTGGCGCGCGTTATCCTCTTCCCGTAGAGGGGGTGTTTTTCATACCGCTCCACCCGGACCACCACGGTCTTGTCCATCTTGTCGCTCACGACCGTCCCGGTGCGGATCTTGCGATGAGGCTTCCGCTCTTCCATTCGGGGCTACCTCCTTCCGGCGGTCGGGCCGCCGGCCATCTGCTTCTCGCGGGCGATCGTCAATACACGCGCGATCGTCTTGCGGACATCTTTTATCCTGCTTGTGTTCTTGAGCTGCCCGATGGCGTTCTGAAAACGCAGGTTGAACAGCTCCTCCTTGTACTGCCTGTGCTTCTCGTTAAGCTCGTCGAGCGTAAGGTCGCGCAAGTTCTTGCTCTCCATGTTCATTCACCACCAAAACCTTCTCGGGCCACCAGGCGCACCTTTACGGGCAGCTTGTGGGATGCGGTACGAAATGCCTCCTCCGCGGTCTCCCGGGGAACTCCGGCTATCTCGAACATAATCCTGCCGCGCTTCACGGGGGCGACCCAGAACTCCGTCGCGCCCTTACCCTTGCCCATCCTGGTCTCCAAGGGCTTCTTGGTGAACGGATGGTCGGGGAATATACGGATCCAGATCTTGCCGCCCTTCTTCATCTTCCTTGAGAGGGCGACTCGCGTCGCCTCTATCTGCCTGGCGGTGATCCAGGCGCAGTCGAGCGACTGCAGGCCGAACTCGCCGAAGGCGACATATGTCCCGCCCTTGGCCTTTCCCTTGAGGGGGCGGCGAAAGGGCTTTCTGTACTTCATTCGTGATGGCATCAACATCTCGCTCTACCCCCTCTCCCGCGAGGTCTCCTGGCCCCGGTCCTGCCTGGCGCGATCCTGCCTGCCGCGGCCCGGCCTGGTCGACTGGGCGGGGCGCTCGTTCTCCTTGTCGCGGAATATCCAGACCTTGACGCCTATGACCCCGTACATGGTCCTGGCCTCGGCGAAGCCGTAGTCGATGTCGGCGCGTATCGTGGACAGCGGGAGGCGCCCCTCGTTGTACCACTCGGTGCGCGCTATCTCCGCGCCCCCGAGGCGCCCGGCGCAGGATATCTTGATGCCCTTCGCCCCGCCCTTCATAGCGCGGAAGATCGACTGCTTCATAGCCCTGCGGAAGGAGACCCTTCTCTCGAGGGCAGAGGCCACGCCGGCCGCCACGAGCTTCGACTCTACATCGGGGTTCTTGATCTCCTGCACGTTGATCATGATCTTGGCGCCGGTCATAGCCTGCAGCTCGTCCTTCATCAACTGGATCTCCGCGCCGGCGCGTCCGATTACTACACCTGGCCGGGAGGTCCAAACCGTGAAACGTATTACGTGGCCGACGCGCTCTATCTCTATGCGGGAGATGCCGGCGCCCTCCCACTTCTTCTCTATATACTTCTGGAGCTTGATGTCCTCGTGCAGGTTCTTCGCGTACTCCCTGCCGCCCGCGTACCACTTTGACTCCCACTCGCTGGCGACTCCCAGCCGGAAGCCAATTGGGTGAACTTTCTGACCCAAGAGTTCCCCCTCCTTACCGTTCTGCGACTACTACAGTCACATGGCTCGTACGGTGGCGGTAGGGGTGCGCCCTACCCATGGACACGGGACGAAAGCGCTTCATCACAGGTCCCTGGTCCGCCGTAGCTGCTATTATACGCAATTTGTCCGTGTCCATCCCGTAGTTGTGCTCGGCGTTGGCGACGGCGCTCTGCAGCACCTTGCCCACGATCCTGGCGGACTTCTGCGGGCTGTAGCGGAGGGTCATCATGGCCTCCCCCACGTTCTTGCCCCTGATCAGGACGAGCACCCGCCGGACCTTGTCCGGGGAGACCCTTACCTGCCTGGCTATAGCTCTGGCTTCCATCTCCACTACCTCCTCACCTTACTCTCGAGGAGCGCTCCTGCCCCGCGTGTCCGCCGAACTTGCGGGTGGGAGAGAATTCTCCGAGCTTGTGACCTATCATATTCTCGCTTATGTAGATGGGGATGTGGATCCGTCCGTTGTGGACCGCGATCGTGTGGCCTATCATGGCCGGAACGATCGTCGATCTGCGGGACCAGGTCTTCAAGACCTTCTTCTGCGCTCCCTCGTTCATGTCCTCTATCCTGCGGAGCAGCTTCTGATCCACATACGGCCCCTTCTTCCTGGAACGAGCCATCCGGTGTGTCCCTCCTTACTTTTCGTAGCGGCGCCGCACGATCATCTTGTCGGACGGCTTCTTCTTCCGGGTGCGGTATCCCTTGGCCGGAGTACCCCACGGGGAGACCGGGTGCTTGTGCGACTTGCTCCTGCCCTCTCCGCCTCCGAGGGGGTGATCGACCGGGTTCATGACGACACCTCGGACCATCGGCCTCCTGCCCTTCCAGCGGGTCCTGCCGGCCTTGCCGCTGGTTATGCTCTCGTAGTCCTCGTTGCCGACCTGGCCGATCGTGCTCATGCACTCCTGCAGGATCAGGCGAAGCTCGCCGCTCGGCATCCGGATGTAGGCGTACTTGCCCTCCTTGGCCATGAGCTGCGCCGACGTCCCGGCCGCCCTGACCAGCTTGCCCCCCCTGCCCGGCTCGAGCTCGATGTTGTGCACCGTGGTGCCAACCGGGATGTCCTTCAGCTTGAGGGCGTTGCCGGGACGGATGTCCGCCTCCGGGCCCGCCACTATCCTGTCGCCCACCCCCAGCTCCTTCGGGGCGATTATGTAGCGCTTCTCGCCGTCAAGGTAGTGGATGAGCGCTATGCGGGCGTTGCGGTTGGGGTCGTACTCGATCGCCGCGACCTTGCCGGGGACCTCGAGCTTGTCCCGCTTGAAGTCTATGATCCTGTACTGCCTCTTGGCGCCGCCGCCCCTGTGGCGCATCGTTATCCTGCCGCGGTTGTTCCTGCCCCCAGACTTCTTCAGGGGCGCCAGAAGAGAGCGCTCGGGATCTTTTTTAGTAAGATCGTCGTTCTTCTGAATGGCCATGAACCTGCGGCCAGGAGTGTAGGGCTTGAACTTCTTGATAGCCATGGGTTTCCTTTCTCCTTCCCGCTAAACGCTCGCGCCCTCGAAGAACTCGATGCGCTCTCCCGGGGCAAGGCATACGATGGCCTTCTTCCAGGAGCGTGTCCTGCCTACGAAGGCCCCCATCCTCTTCGGCTTGGCGCGGACGTTCATGATGCGCACGCCCGTCACCTTGACTTTGAAGACCTCCTCGACGGCCTTGCGGACCTGTATCTTGTTCACCGACTTGTGGACCTCGAAGGTGTACTTGTTCAGCTCCATCAGCCCGCTGCTCTTCTCCGAGATTATCGGGCGGATTATTATATCGTGAGCCATCAGGTTCATCCGACGTACACCTCCTCCAGCCGAGCGACAACCTCGGGGGTGATTATCAGCGTGCCTGCGTTCAACAGGTCGTACACGTTGATGTTGACTATGTTTATCACCTTCGCACCCGGGACGTTGCGGGCGGACTTGAGCACCGCCTCGCTGCCCTCCGGCAGGATGATGAGCGGCTTCCTGGCGTTGACCGCGTTGAAGAACGCGAGCATTCCCTTGGTGGAGGGCTTATCAAGGTCGAAGCCTTCGACCACCGTCATCAGGTCGTCCCTGACCTTCAGCGACAGGGCACTCTTCATGGCCAGGCGGCGAACTTTCTTGTTTACCTTCTGGCTATAGTCCCGCGGCTTGGGGGGGTGAACCACGCCGCCGCCGGTCCACAGCGGCGAACGCCTGCTGCCGTGGCGTGCGCGCCCGGTCTTCTTCTGTCTCCAGGGCTTCTTGCCGCCGCCCGCGACCTCGCCGCGGGTCTTGGCCGAGTGGGTCCCGCGCCTCACGTTCGCCAGGTGGGCCACCACCACCTGGTGCATTGCGGGGACGTGCACCGGCGCGCCAAACACGCTCTCGGAGAGTTCCACCTCTCCGACCGCTTCTCCCTGGAAGTTGATCAGTTTCAGGGTAGGCATGATAATTTCCGGCCTCCTTCTCTGCCGACTAGCGCTTCTTGAAAAGGGTGACCAGGCCGTTTTTTGCGCCCGGAACCGCACCCTTGACGAGAAGCAGGTTATTGTCGGAGTCCACTGCAACGACCACCAGGTTCTTCACCGTGACCTTATCGTTGCCCATCCTGCCGGCCATCTTCTTCCCCTTGAAGACCTTGCCGGGGTAGGTGCTGGCCCCGATGGAGCCGCCGTGCCGGTGCACTACCGAGGCGCCGTGGCTGTCGTTCGAACCGCCGTAGCCGTGCCTCTTCATAACGCCGGCGAAGCCCTTTCCCTTGCTGATCCCGGAGACGTCGACCGCCTCTCCCTCGCTGAACAGGGCAACGTTGATCTCCTGGCCGACGCTGTACTCGTCCACCGAGTCCACCCGGAACTCGCGCAGGACCTTCTTGGGCTCCAGCCCGACCTTCCGGAACAGCCCCTTGCGGGAGCTGTCAAGCGTCCTCGGGTTCGGCTCGCCGAAGCCCAGGACGAGGGCGCTGTAGCCGTCCTTCGCCGGGGTCTTCAGGTCCACCACCGAGCACGGACCCGCCTGGATTATCGTGACGGGGACCGCCTGGCCCTGCTCGTTGTATACCTGGGTCATTCCGAGTTTCTTGCCCAGAATACCTATGCTCATTGCACTCCAACTCCTTTCAGCTCAGAGCTTCCCCTACAATTTAATCTGGATGTCGACTCCAGAAGGAAGGTTCAGCTGCATAAGCGCGTCCATCGTCTTCTGCGTAGGGTTGATTATGTCGATCAGGCGCTTATGTGTGCGTGTCTCGAACTGCTCGCGCGCGTCCTTGTCCTTGT
>CAYWKH010000009.1:27306-33046 GCA_964458805.1 uncultured Synergistaceae bacterium | reverse complement strand
CTGTACGAGAATCCGCACTCCTCCCGCGAGAAGACCCGCATCTCACCGGAATAGCCGACTGCAAGGACGTCGACGACTCTGTCCCCCACGCAGCGGCGCAGGCTTCCGCCGTTCATCGTGACCAGCCCGCCCACCGACCCGGGTATTCCCGCCGCGTGCTCGAGGCCGGACAGGCCGGCGGCCGCGAGGTTCCTCACGAGGCCAGGGACCCACAGGCCGGCCTGGGCGCGCACCGCCAAACCGTCGATCTCGAAGCCCGAGAAGCGCCTGCCGAGCTTCATTATCACGCCCCTGAAGCCTTCGTCGGCGAACAGGAGGTTGGTCCCCCTGCCGATCACCACCAGCGGAAGCCCCTCCTCCCTCGCGAACCGCAGGAGCCTGACGACCTGATGGCAGGAGGATGGTTGCACCAGGATGTCCGCCGGTCCGCCGATCCGCCACGAGCAGTGACGGGCCAGCGGCTCCTCCGGGGAGACCTCCCCGGCGTCCAGGCGGGCAAGCCGGCGCGCAGCATCGCACCGGCTAGTCAATTGGCTCGAACCCCCCGTTGCCAATGCGGATGAAGGACGGCGGCATATCGCCCCAATCCTCCGCTGACGCGACCTCCCGCAGTATTTCAAGCGTCCTCCCCTGGCAGGTGAACATCAACGCCTGGTTCTCGCGGGCGGAGTTGCAGATCGCCCTCGCCGCGCCCTCCTGGCGTCCGTCGTCGAAGCGGACCAGGAGGTCGTCGAGCATCAGGGGCAGGGGCTCGGAGTTCCTCCCCCACAGCGACGCCAACGCCAGTCGCATGGAGAGGTAGACCTGGTCGGCGAGGCCGGAGCTCCACTTGAACTCCTCCTTTCTCATCCGCGCCAGGTCCTTCTCCTCCAGCACGACGGAGAGGCCCTGTTTGTTTTTTTTTGAGAGCATGAGATACCGGTCCCCTGTCATTAGGGACAGGTATTCTGCCGCGGTCTTTATTACCTCGGGCTGGCGCTCCCTCTCGTGCTTGGCCCTCGACACCTCCAGGAAGTGGCGCGCGAGCAGGTTGGCCAGCCACTCCTCCAGCAGGTCGTCCAGCCTGCGCTCCATGCTCTTCCTCTCGAGCAGCAGGGCGCCAAGGCGCTCGTCCGCGCCCATCCTCTCGATCTCGGAGGTGATCCGCCCCCTCGCGTCCGCCAGCTCGTCCACCTGGGAGCGAAGGCTTTCGATCCGCTCCCTGGCCTCCTCCGCCTCGGACCTGATCTCCTGCGGAGGGCGGAAGGAGTACTCCTCCTCCGCGGACAGCAGGGCCTCCTCCGAGCCGAACAGGCCGAGGAGCACCTTTCTCTCCTGCAGTCTCCCCGCCTGCAGGGCCTCCCTCTTTCGCCACTCCTCGGCAAGGGCGAGGAAGGCATCCTCGTCGGCAGTTCTTGCAGCGGCGAACAGGGCGGATCTCTTGCGGTCGACCTCGGCCAGGTCCCCCCTCGTCTCGTCCAGGGTCTGACGGAGCATCCCGGCCTCCCGCACGAGCGCCTCCGCACCGCCCCGCCTCTCGCAGGCGCGCCCCAACAGCGAGGAGAAAGCTCGGATCGACTCCGGCGCGGCCACAACCGGAACAGCCTCTCCGGCGGCCTCGAAGGCCGGGGCGAGCCTTTCGGCGAGGGAGTTTATCTTCTCCTTCATGCTCGAAATGTAGTAGTCCAGCTCCTTGCCCTCCGCCTCGCGGGCCGATAGGGTGGACATCTCCGAGCGCAGCTGGAGGACCCGAGGGACTATCCCCTCGAGGTCGCGAGGGGCGAGGTTTGCGTCGAAACGGCGCTCCGTCAGCCAATTCCTCCAGCTCTCATTGAGTTCGTCAAGCTCATTCGCGGTTCCCGCAAGCCCCGCCTCCATGGCCTCGCCCTCGGCGTCCATCCTGGCGAGCACGGCGCCCATCTGCCTGTTTCTCTCCCCCAGCAGCGTGAAGCGGGCGTTGGCGCTCCTGTCGTCCTCTCCCTGCTCCAGCAACCGGTCCATCGCGCCGGCCGATCGGGGAGCCTCGACGCCCAGCTCTCCGCCTATCTCCTCCCTCTGGGCCCTCAGCCGGTCCGCTCTGGCGCCGCGGCTTGCGAGAAACTCCGCGTTTCCCTTCAGCCTGGAGTCCAGGTCTCCGAGCCGTCTCTCCCACTGCCTGAGGGACGCGGCGTATTTCTTGCCGAGGTCGCGCTGGGCCAGCCAGGCGAGAAGCGACGCGGTGAACAGGGTGGCCGAGCCGAACGCCCACAGGTAATCGGAAGCCAGGAAGGCCTGGAGCGCCGCCCCGGCACCCACCAGCGCCAGGAAGACAGAGATGAGCGCCACCATCTTGCCCGGGGCGAGCGGCTTCTGCTCCAGCGCGCGCTCTCTCTCGGACTGAAGGGCGACACTCGCCTCCCTCAGCGTCTTGAGCTCCTCCTCCTTGACGACCAGTTCGCCGAAGACACTCCTCAGGCGAGTGATCAGCTCCCAGCGCTCCTCGGCCCTCCTGGCCCGCATCTCCGCTACTCCCGTCTCCCTCTCGAGGGAGACCGCCTCGCTCCTGCGATCCTCCCTGAGCCGGTTCCACTGGGCAAGCGATTTCTCCTCCTCGCCCCTCTTGCGCTCCAGCGTCTCCCTCCGCTCCGCCGTCCGCCTGGCGAACGCCACCGCCTCCGCTGAGACGTCAGAGCCGGCCAGATGCTCCTCCGTCCACCACGGGCACAGGTCCTCTATGTTGCGGCGGAAGTTCTCCCTCGCGGAGCGCAGCTCGCGCTCAAGCAGGCCTCTCCTGGCCAGCGCCGCCCTGAGCTGCTCCTCCTCTCGCTCTATCGAGCGTATCTCGGACTCGCTGTCGATGCACTGCAGCAGCGGATCCCCCTCGATCTCCGCCGCCTCCTGCTCCTTCGAGCGTATCTCGTTCTCAAGGCGCGAGCGGGCCGCCTCAAGGCGCCTGCGCTCGTCCTTCAGCCGTTCAAGCCTGTCAATACCTCCTTCAGGAAAAGGGGACAGCGATTCGGACTCGCCTAGTCGCCTCTCTATCTCGCCCAGCGCGGCCCTGGGCGCCAGCCCCTTCTCCAGCAGGTCCAGGAAGGACGCGCGCTTGATCAGCTGCGAGAGCTCCTCCCGACGCTCCCTGATCGACCGCTCTGTGGCCTCGAGCGCCTCGCGCCTCTCGCGCCACGAGCCCGACCTCTCGCGGAGGGCACGCGCCTGTTCGTCGACCTCCCTCATCGAGACCAGCAGGCGGTTCACCGCCGACGCGCCCCTGGACAGACCGGGGCGGTACAGCTCCCCTCCCTTTTCCTCCAAGGAGGAGAGCAGTCGCGGCAGCGACGCCGACCCGAGCCCCGACCCGGCGGCGAAGAACCTGGCGGAGATCTCCGACCTGTTCAGCGGCTCGAGCGACTGCATGTCGTCGAGTCCTATCGCGAAGACGCTCTCGTACACGTCCTTGCCGATGGAGAAGAAGTCAGGCGGAAGCGGCGACGCGACGCCGCCCGCGGATGGAAGGATGCTGTTGTTCCTTCCGTCGAGCGACAGGACGTACTCCCGCCCGTCGGCCATGATTATTCGCGCCGAACCCCCCTGACGCGCCCCGCCCGCCGGGTCGTAGCTGTTGCGCACGCGGGAGTACCTCTCCCTGGGGAAGAGCACCCTCCTGAGAAAGTTCATCAGGGTGGTCTTGCCGCTCTCGTTGTCCCCGTAGAAGACGGTCAACCCCCCCGACAGCGAACTCCCCGAGCCGGTGAATATTCCGAAGTTCTGCACGAAAAATTCGCTTATCCTCATTCGTCGTCCTCTCCCTCGAGCAGCCCCTCGAGCGCCATCAGCGTCCCCCTGCGCAACAGGGTGCCCACATCCTCGTCCGACAGCGCCTCGATCCTTTTGTAAACCTCCCCGGGCAGCTTCTCCCTGATTCCCTTTGACGAGAGCAGGCCCATCAAGCCCTCCCTCAGGTCTCCGTCCCGGGCGAAGGACTCGACCTCCTGCAGAAAATCACCCACGAAGTGGTTGCCCGAGGCGAGCCTCTCCAGGTCGAAGGGGACTGCGGTATCGTCGATGACGCTCTCTATGTGGACGAAGTCGGCCCTCCCCTCCTCCCCCTGGTTGAGGGACTCCACCAGCCCCCCAGAGCCGGACAGAAAGCCTGGCCGTCGCATCAGCGAGCCGACCTTCCCCCGGCCGGAGACGGCTATCCTGGCTATCACGGGTCGGCCGCCCGCCTCCCGCCTGGCCCTCTCCCTTACCGCATCGAAGGCCCCCAGCAGGTCCTCGTCGCGCTGCATCCCCTCTATGGAGATCGACTCCCTCCTCCAGCGGAGGACGTCGCAAGGCACGAACTCGGCCCTGACGTTTATCCGCCCCGGCACCCCGATCTCCGCGGTGGCGAGATAAAAGCCCTTCTCGCCCGCCTCCCCGATATGACGCCCCTGGATGTTCCCGGGGTAGACTACGAGCGGGTCGGAATGAAGGACCTCGGCCTGGTGGACGTGCCCCAGCGCCCAGTAGTCCATGCCCGCGGCGCGGAGATCGTCGAGCGCGCACGGCGCGTAGTTCTCGTGCCCCCTCCTCCCCCCTACGTTGCAGTGAAGCAGGGCCACGTTGAACCCCTCCTCGCGCCTTCCGGCGAAGCGAAGCGCCAGGTTCTCGCCTACGTCGCGCACGGGGAAGCTGCACCCGTGCACCGCCCCCACCCGCTCTCCACGGACGGTCAGCGGCACTGTCTCCACCTCCGGCCCGAAGCGGTGGACCAGCGGGGGGAGGTCGCGGTCAAGCTCCCACCCCGACAGCGGGTCGTGGTTCCCATGCACGGTGAAGGACGGGATCCCGGCCTCTGACAGGCGTTTCAGCTGCTCCACGAAGAATAGCTGGGCGCGGATGCTCCTGTCCGCGCCGTCGTAGACATCCCCCGAGACCAGGAAGAAGTCCGCCCCAGCCTGCAGCGCGTGGTCGACCGCGTTCCTGAAGGCCGAGAAGGCAGCCTCGCGGAGGCACGTCCCCAGCGAGGGGGAGACGGCCGCCACCCCCGAGAAGGGGCTGTCGAGGTGCAGGTCCGCGCAGTGGACGAATCTAAGCGTGTTTTCCGCCATTTTTTTGCTCCTCTCATTCGGTGGTACCGTACTGCCGTCCTACTTTATGCCGACCGGCCCTTCTTTGCAAGCGCATTCCGCGAAGGACCCGGCCCCGCGGCGCGGCCGGCGGCCAGGCTCTCGACGAGCGCGGCCTTGTCACCATCGGCCCCCGATGGGATAATAGCACGGCGCCGGCTTGGGCGCATATACTGCTATGGAGGCGTTCGAGAGATGAAGGGATTTGGAGCCGGGATCAGGGCTATCTCATACTACCTTCCACCGAAGGTGGTCGACAACAGGGCGTTAGTGGAGGAGTTCGGCGTCTGGACCGAGGAGAAGATCAGCCAGAAAACGGGAATAAAGGAGAGGCGGGTCGTGGACGGGGAGCTGGTCTCCGACATCGCCACGCGGGCGGGGGAGAAGCTGTTCGAGGAGCACGGAATCGACAGGGGGGACGTGGACTTTCTGCTGCTCTGCACGGAATGCCCGGACTACTACCTTCCTGCGACCGCCTGCGTGGTCCAGGACAGGCTTGGGTTGAAGAAGACCACCGGGGCGCTCGACTTCAACCTGGGCTGCTCCGGCTTCATCTACGGACTGGCCCTGGCCAAGGGCCTGATAGGGACGGGGATAGCCAAGAAGGTGCTGCTGCTGACCGCCGACACCCTCACCCGCACCGTTCACCCGATGGACAAGAGCACACGCAC
>CAYWKH010000009.1:0-27296 GCA_964458805.1 uncultured Synergistaceae bacterium | reverse complement strand
CGATATTCGGCGACGCGGCGGCCGCCACCCTGGTGGAGGGTTCCGACACCGGCCGCATAGGGGAGTTCGTCCTTGGAACCGACGGCTCCGGGATGGACAAGCTGATAATCCCCGCCGGGGCGTGGGCCGCCCCCCGCTCGCCCGAGACCGCCGCCGAGCGCACGAACAAGTGGGGCAACACCCGCAGCGCGGAGAACCTGTACATGAACGGCCCGGAGGTCCTGAAGTTCACCATCGAGACAGTGCCCCCGGCGATAAGACAGATCCTGGAGACCCACTCGCTCAGGCTGGAGGACGTGGACCTGTTCGTCTTCCACCAGGCCACGAAGCTGATCCTGGAGCACCTCAGGAAGGAGATCGGCATCCCCGAGGAGAAGTTCTTCATAAACATCGAGAACAAGGGCAACACCGTCAGCGCCACGATCCCGATCGCCCTGAGGGACGCGGCGGACTCCGGCAGGCTGCGCCCGGGAGACAGGGTCCTGGCGGCGGGGTTCGGCGTGGGCTTCTCGTGGGGTGCGACTATTCTGAGGTGGTAACTCTCCTCCGCGAAAATTACTATGATTTTGTGCTAGACTAAAGGGCGGGGATTTCCCGCCCTCGTACTTTACATTTTCCAGGGGGTGACGTGTTGAGCGACTTTTCGTTGAGGAAGTTCGTGGCCCCGGAGATCCTTTTCGGCGAGGGCTCGATGGAGTACGCCGGGCAGTACGCGCGCAACCTGGGCGGCACCAGGATCTTCGTAGCCACCGATCCCGGGCTGATCGAGGCGGGATGGCTCGACCACGTGGTCGACAGCCTGCTGCGGGAGGAGCTCGACTTCGTGGTCTTCTCCGACATACGCCCCAACCCGACCGTCTCGATGGTGACCAGCGGGGCGAGGATCTACGCAGAGGAGGGGTGCGACCTGGTGCTGGCGCTCGGCGGCGGCAGCACTATGGACTGCGCCAAGGCTATCGGCGCGGTGCACGCCAACGGCCGCCACGTCCTGGAGTTCGTCGGCATCGACCGGATCCCGAGCCCGTGTCCGCCCGTGATCTGCATCCCGTCCACCGCCGGCAGCGCCGCCGACGTTTCGCAGTTCTCCATAATAAAGGACGACGAGACGAAGGTTAAGTACGCGATAATCAGCAAGTCGATGGTGCCCGACCTCTCCCTGGTCGATCCGCGGGTCACTGTCACGATGGACAGAGGCCTCACGGCGGCCACCGGGCTGGACGCTCTGACTCACGCGGTCGAGGCGTACGTGTCGAGGGCCTCCTCCGACCTGACAGATCTGCACGCGCTGCACGCGATCCAACTGGTCGCCGAGCACCTTCCGGCCGTCCTCGGAGACCTCTCCGACATGACCCGCAGGACCGGGATGACCCTGGCCAGCATGCACGCGGGGCTGGCATTCTCCAATGCGGGGCTCGGGGTGGTCCACGCCATCTCGCACAGCCTCGGGGGGCTGCTCGACCTCCCTCACGGGGAGTGCAACTCCCTCCTGCTCCGCTACGGGGTGGAGAGAAACTACACTGCGGCCTCCGGGCGCTTCGCCGAGATCCTGAAAGCGCTGGGTGGCAGCGACGCGTCGCCCGATCCGATGAACGACCTGTTGAGACGACTCGACGACCTCAGGTCGAACGCGGGCGTGCCGGGCAGGCTGCGCGAGCTGGGGTTGTCGCCCGAGCAGCTGCCGCTTCTGGCAAAATCCGCCGCCGAGGACCCTTGCATGATCACAAACCCGGTCCCGCTGGCGGAGAGCGACCTGGAGGCGATTTTGCGAGATGCCTTTTGACGAGGAGGACGCGCAACTCCTCGCCCTGATGGGGCTGGGGGCAAAGTCCGGGAAGAAGAGCCACTACCCGGAGCTGAAGCGCCGGCTGGCGGAGCTCGAGCGCATGAGGACGCTTCTGGACCATGCGGGCGACGCGATCATGCTTGTGACACTGCCGGAGGAGTACCTCGAGTTCGGCAACGTGGCTGCGAAGACCCTCATGACCAAGTCATGCGCCCCCGACGGCGGGAGGCTTCAGGACTGCCTCAGGACCGCTGGCGGCAGGCCGGTCTCGCTGCGGGAGCTTTTTCCCGAACCCAGGAACCCGGAGAGCCGCGCCGTGCTCTCACTGCGGTCCACGGGCGGGCCTCGTCGCTTCGAGGCGTCGTTTCGGGTGGTCCTCGACGCGGGCCGCGAGTCGGGCATACTCATACTGAGGGACCAGGAGGAACAGATCTCCGTGCAGGAGCTGCTGGCGCGCTCCCTCAGGGAGGTGGAAGCCGAGAGGGTCAGGACTATAAGCCTGACAACCGCCCTGGTGGAGATGAAGGACTCCTACACCGGCAGGAACCAGCGCGGCACTGCCAAGCTGGCCGCGGAGATCGGGACCGGGCTGGGATTGCCCCCGTCGGAGGTGGACGAGCTCGTCACGGTCTCTCTGCTGCACGATGTCGGGATGATGGGGGTGCCATCCGAGATCCTGAACATACCCGGACCGCTCCGTCCGATCGACAGGCTGCTGATGCAGGAGCACTGCACCATCGGCGGGGACCTGCTCGTCAAGGAGGGGTTCCCGGACAAGATCTCCGCGGCCGTCCTGCGACACCACGAACGAATGGACGGCAGCGGCTACCCGGACGGGCTCGCCGGGGACCGCATCCCTCTTGCAGCGCGCATCGTCGGCCTGGCCGACGCCGTGGAGGCCATGCTCAACCATCGCCCGTACCGCCCCGCGCTTTCGAGGGAGAGAGCCCTCCACGAGCTAGCGGAGGGACGCGGACGGCTGTTCGACCCGGAGGTCACGGACATCTGCGTCTCCATGCTGCACGGGGGGTTTTCTTTCTCCGGTCCCGGCGAGGAATGACTCGCGGCGTACTAGTGCTTTGCGACGTCGAACACCAGGTCCAGCCTGGTCAGCTTGAAAAGTTCCTCTACCATGCCGCGCAGCCCGGTGACGGTCATCCTGCCGCCCTTCTGCAGGCACCTCTTGTGTATGGATATGAGCACCCCCAGGCCCGAGCTGTCGATGTAGTCCAGTCCGCCGAGGTCAAGCGTCAGGGTGCTAACTCCTTCCTCTATGAGCCCGATCAGCTTCTCCCTGACCGACGCCGAATCCTCGACATACATGCTGCCGGCCAGGTTCACTCTGGCGCTGTTTCCCGACTTGCTGATATCGATCTTCATGCCGACTCCCCCTTTACTAGTGTGAGCGCGCTCTCCGAGCGCGTTCTTCTCATCCGCGCCGCACAGCCGCAGATCGGCGGCGCCTGACTACAGCAACCTCGCCGAATCTCCCTTGAGGATGACCCCTTCCTCGGCCACCCTCAGGAAAAACCCGACCGTCGGCAACAGGCACCACCCCCTGTAGTCGTAGGAGTGCGGCTCGCCTGGTTTCTTTCCCTTCTCGATGACCTCCAGCACCGCGGAGGCGCCGAGTGAAATCCTGTCCCCCGGGGCCAGGTCCTCCGGCAACCCTTCGACCACCAGGTTCTCAGCCAGGGACCCGGGAGGAAACATGAACCCCGCCTTCCGCTCAGCCGCGCGTATGTCCTCCGAGCGGAGCATGCTCACCTCTCTCTCGGTCACTCCCCTGTGAGAATCACCCTCCATGCCGCCCGTCGTCAGCCTCGCCGAGTCGACCTCGGTCTTCGGCTCCTGACGGGCGGGGCTGATGCACACAGCCACCACCCTCGCCATAGGCGTCCTCCCCTCTCCACTGTCTGTCTCGGCGTATGATAGCACGAAACGCGGGTATTTTGGAGCGCAAGAGTTTCGCACGGACAGACCGACCACATAATTCGCATTATCTGCTAGAATATATCCGACACGATTATATTCGGAGGAGGTGAGGTCGGCAGTCCGGGCTGGATGTCCGGGTTTCCATGAGAGGCCCCGTTCGGGGTTATCAAAAAAACTGGAGGTGCATAAAGAGTGAGAAAAATAGCTGTTCTTTCGATGGTCTTACTGTTGCTCCTGTTCTCGGGAACCTCCTTCGCGGAGGTGAAGGAGTACAAGGACTTCAAGCTGGCCGCGGTCTTCCAGACCGCGATCGAGGAGCCCTGGGACGGCGCCATCCACCAGGCCTGCCTTAAGCTGCAGAAGGAGGTCGGCCTCACCTACGAGTTCGCCGAGAAGGTTGCCGCGGCGGACTTTGAGAGGGTCCTGCGCGAGTACGCGGAGAGGGGCTTCGACCTGATAGTCGGCGACGCATTCCTCGCGGGCGAGGAGCCCTCCAGGCGAGTGGCCCAGGACTACCCCGAGGTGGCCTTCGCGTTCGGATCGGAATTCACCCTCCAGGAGCCCAACTACTCCGTGTTCGACAACTGGATCCACGAGCCCTCCTACCTGTGCGGCGTAATGGCCGGCAGGCTCACGAAAAGCAACATCCTGGGGATAGTGGCGGCCATCCCGATCGCCGAGGTCAACAGGCTTGTCAACGCCTTCAAGGAGGGCGCGCTGTCCGTCAACCCCGATGTCAAGGTCAAGGTCGCCTATATCGGCAGCTGGTTCGACCCGCCCAAGGCCAAGGAGGCCACCCTCGCCCAGATCGAGGCCGGCGCAGACCTCATCTTCGCCGAGCGTTTCGGCGTGTTCGAGGCTGCCAAGGAGCACAACGTGCTCGCGTTCGGCAACATGCAGGACCAGCACGACCTCGCTCCGGAAGTAGTGATCACCGGGCCTGTGTGGGACATGTACCCGACGGTGCTGTACTCCGTCGACGCGGTCCGCAAGGGTGAGTGGAAGGCAGACGACCTTCGCGAGTGGTCCATGATGGCCAAGGGCGGGGCGTTCCTCGCCTCCTTCCACCAGTTCAAGGACAAGCTGCCTGCGGAGCTCATGGATGAAGTACGAGGGCTCGAGGCGAAGATCCAGTCGGGCAAGCTCGTTATCCCGGTCGTGGAGACCGAGCTCAAGACCGACTAGTCGACCAAAGGGGGAAGCGGCGGCGCACCCCCGCTCCCCCCGCCTTTTTCGGGTTCGATTAGAAAGGGGGCAAGCCCGCCGATGAACCTGGACATCGCGACAACCGCGAACACTGGAGAACACACCCCCGTGGTGGAGATGCGCTCCATCAGGAAGACCTTCCTCGAAGTCACGGCCAACAGGGACGTCGACTTCACCCTCAACAGGGGTGAGATCTGCGCCCTGCTCGGCGAGAATGGTGCGGGGAAGACCACGCTCATGAACATACTTTTCGGGTACTACGCCGCGGATTCGGGCGAGATCCATATCGAGGGAGAGAGAGTATCCCTCTCGTCCCCTCGCGACGCCATAGCGCGCCGCATCGGCATGGTGCATCAGCATTTCACGCTTGTACCGTCTCAGACGGTGCTCGAGAACACTGTGGTTGGAAGAACCGGCGGATTTCTGCTCGACCTCGACGGGGCCCGCCGCAGGCTGCTCGGACTGCAGGAGCGATTCGGCCTGCACGTGGACCCGGACGCCCCCGTCTGGACCCTGCCCATAGGCGGGCAGCAGAAGGTGGAAATTCTCAAGGCCCTCTACAGGGACGCGAGGATCCTGATCCTGGACGAGCCCACCGCCGTGCTGGCGCCACCCGAGACAAAGGAGCTCTTCTCCACCCTGCGCTCCCTGGCCGCGGAGGGGTGCTCGGTGGTGTTCATCTCCCACAAGCTCTACGAGGTCATGGAGATAGCGGACAGGGTCGTTGTGCTGTCGAAGGGGAGGGTGGTCGCCGAGAGGCGCACCGCCGACACCTGCGAGAGAGAGCTAGCCAACCTTATGGTCGGGCGGGAGCTGGAGGAGAGGCGCAGCACCGGCTCCGGAAAAATCGGGGGGCCCGTGCTGACCGTGCAGGACGTCACGGTGAAGAACGACAAGGGGCTCGACGCGGTGAAGGAGCTGACCCTGGCCATACGCTCGGGGGAGGTGCTGGGAATGGCCGGGGTCTCGGGAAACGGGCAGCGCGAGCTGGCGGAGGTCCTGTTCGGGCTGAGGGTCCCCGAGGCCGGCTCCGTGACCCTGTGCGGCGAGATCCTGCCGCCGGGACAGCCCAGGACGACCGTGGAGCGGGGGATGGCCCGCATACCGGAGGACAGGATGACCACCGGGCTTCTGCTGGAGCTCACGGTCGAGGAGAACCTGGTGCTCGAGAACCACTCGTCGTTCAGATCCCGCGGCGTGCTCGACCACGCGGCCATAGGCAGGCACGCGGACGAGCTCATAGAGGAGTTCGGCATAAAGACCGACGGGCGCGGAGCCGTGGCCCGCACCCTGTCGGGGGGCAACCTTCAGAAGATAATACTGGCGCGCGAACTCTCCGCATCGCCGCTTGCGGTGGTGGCGGCGCAGCCCACGAGGGGGCTCGACGTGGGCGCCATCGAGTACGTCCACAGGCGCATCCTGGAGGCCAGGGACAGGGGGGCGGGCATCCTCCTGATCTCGGAGGACCTTGACGAGGTCTTCGCGCTCTCGGACAGGATCGCCGTGATATACGAGGGGCGGATAATGGGAATAACCGACAGGGAAAGCGCCGACAGGGAACAGGTCGGCCTCTGGATGAGCGGCGTGAGCGGGGTGAGCAGGCCATGCGCATAGTGATAAGCAAGCGGGCGCCATTGCCGGGCTGGATACAGCTCCTTGTGCCGATCGGAGCGATACTGGTGACCCTGGCTCTCTCCGCGATACCTATCCTCGTGGCGGGGGGAGACCTCCTGCTCTCCTACACCTCCCTGTTCAAGGGGGCCCTGGGAACCAGGTACAACTTCCTCGAGACCTGCGTGGCCTTCGCCTTCAGGGCGAAGTTCTGGAACATAGGCGCGGAGGGGCAGCTGCTGGCCGGGGCCATAGCGGCCGCATGGGCCGGGATCTACGCTCCTCCCCTGCCGAAGGCGCTGGTACTGCTCCTGGTGTGCGCCGCGGGCTTCCTCGCCGGGGGCGCGTGGGCGACAATACCGGCCCTTCTCAAGACCAGGTACAGGGTGGACGACGTCGTGACCACCCTGCTGCTCAACTACGTCATGTGGCACATAATGGGCTACCTGCTCTTCGGGCCGCTGCAGATGCCGGGGTCGAGCTGGCCCCGCTCCCCCGCGGTCGAGGCGGTAGCGCGCTTCCCGATCCTGCTGGCCAGGTCGCGCTTCCACCTCGGGGTCGTGCTGGCCCTGATCGCTGTGGGCATCGTATGGTTCATCAACGCGAAGACGGTGTTCGGCTACGAGGCGCGGGCGGTCGGCGTCAACCAGAGGGCGGCGGCGTTCGGCGGCATAAACGTGAACTCGGTGATAATGAGGACGGCCCTGCTGTCCGGCGGCCTTGCCGGCATGGCGGGGGTGGGCGAGGTGGTGGCCATACACTTCCACCTGCTTATGGACATCTCGCCGGGATTCGGCTACTCGGGCATAGTGATAGCGATGCTCGGGAGACTGCACCCGGTCGGAGTGGCGCTGTCGGCGTTCTTCTTCAGCGTCGTTATAGTGGGCGCCCAGTCGATGAGCCGCCTCACCGGGGTGCCGGTGTACATAGCGGAGGTCATCCAGGGGATGGCCCTGATGGTGATGCTGATCGCGCTCCTGCTGACCGAGTACAGGATCAAGGCGGTGAGGTCATGATGGAGCAGGTACTGACCGTCGCGTTCATAACCGGCCTGCTGGCGGCCATGATGAGGATGGCCACTCCAATAATATTCGCGACCCTGGGCGAGATACTGTGCGAGCGAGCCGGAGTGCTGAACCTGGGCATCGAGGGGATAATGCTCATGGGGGCGATGACGGGCTTCCTGACCACCCTGGGCACCGGGTCGCTCTGGCTCGGTGTTGCGGCGGCCGCCGCCGTGGGAGTGCTGCTGTCGCTGCTGATGTCGCTGCTGGCGGTGCACCTGGGGCTGTCGCAGCACGTGTCCGGGCTCGGGATCACGCTGTTTTCGACCGGGCTCGCGATGTTCGTCTACCGCCTGGCGGTGGGCTCCCCGGTCAACCCGCCCACGGTGCGACCATTCACGCAGGTGGCGATACCGTTCCTGTCGGAGATCCCGATCGTGGGGCAGGCGTTCTTCAACCAGTACTCGCTGGTGTACCTCGCGCTGCTGCTGGTCCCCGCCATCTGTTTCCTGCTCTACCGCACCTCGTGGGGGCTCTCGATCCGCACCGTGGGGGAGAACCCGTTCGCGGCGGACACGGTGGGCATCGGCGTCAACAAAACCCGCACCCTGTGCGTCATGGCGGGAGGAGCCCTGATGGGAGTGGGAGGCGCCTTTCTGACCCTGGCCCACCAGAACATGTTCCTTATAGACGTGATCGGCGGCAGGGGATGGATAGCGATAGCAATGGTGATCTTCGGCAACTGGGACCCGGTACGGGGGACGGCGGGGGCGCTGATATTCGGCTTCCTCGACGCCCTTCAGCTGAGGTTGCAGGGGCTCGGCTTCGACGTGCCCTTCCACCTGTTCCTGGTCATACCCTACGTTATGACGGTGGTCGCCCTGGTAGGGGTCTCCCGAAGGGCCAGCGCCCCTGCGGGGCTGCTGAAACCCTACAGGCGGGAGGAGAAGGGCTAGGTTCGATCTCGCCGCGTCGCGCGGCTTAAACAAATTTCCATGGCGACACCAGTGAAAGAGAGGAGAGGCAATGACGTTGAAACATGTTGGCAAGGGCGTTCAGAGGACCGACGCGGTTCGCAAGGCCACGGGCGAGGCGGCATACGTGGCCGACATCGTGGTTCCTCGAATGCTCCACGCGAAGGTGCTGAGGGCGGGTGTGCCCCACGCGAAAATTCTCTCGATCGACACGTCGAGGGCCGAGTCCATGCCCGGGGTCAGGAAGGTGGTGACAGGCAGGGGGTGCAATATGCTCTTCGGCACCTGCCTGTGGGACCAGCCGCCGATCGCGGTGGACAAGGTGCGCCACGCCGGAGAGGCGGTCGCCGTGGTCGTAGCGGACACGGAGAACCAGGCCGCGGCGGCGGTCAAGGAGATAAGGGCGGAGTACGAGAGACTGCCCTTCGTGCTCGACCCCCTGAAGGCGGCCGCTCCGGACGCGCCGGTCATCCACGAGAGGAACGGGGAGTACAGGCGCGTCGAGTACTCGGTCCACCCGGTCACGGGCGGCAACATCTTCCACCACTACAAGCTGCGCAAGGGTGACGAGAACGAGGGGTTCGCCAAGGCGGACGTCACGGTCGAGGGGGAGTTCGAGTTCCCGATCTCGAGCCACTCCGCAATAGAGCCGCACGGTGCGATCTGCCGCTTCGGGTCCGACGGCGGCATCGAGGTGTGGGCCTCCAACCAGGCGCCGTTCGTGCTGAGGGACGTGCTTGCCGACATGTTCGGCGTCCCCGCCGCCAGGGTGCGCGTCCACATCCCGTACCTGGGGGGCGGATTCGGGGGCAAGTCCGACGTCAGCATCGAGCCGCTGGTGGCCTACGCCGCCAGCTTCGTGCCGGGGTACGCTGTGAAGCTGGTGCTCACAAGGGCCGAGGTTATATCGAGCTCGCTGGTCGGGCGCGGGATGAAGGGACGCATGAAGATAGGCGCGAAGCTTGACGGCACCTTCACCGCCCTGAGGGCCGAGATGTACTTCGCCAGCGGGGCCTACGGCGACACTGGCTGGCCGGTATTCACCGTGGCGGGGCACAACTGCACCGGGCCCTACGAGTTCCCCAACGCGATCGTGGACGTATACGGCGTGTACACCAACTCCCCCAACGTGGGGGCCTACAGGGGCTACGGCCATCCTGAAGGCCAGCTCATGTCCAGCCGGCTCATCGACATGCTGGCAAGGAAGCTCGAGACCACGCCCGAAGAGCTGATGCGAAAGAACTACCTGCGCGACGGGAGCAGAAACGCCCTCGGACAGAGGATCAAGAAGAGCACCGGCGACCTGTTCGGGTGCCTCGACGCGGTCGAAAAGGCCCTGGCCGAGACACCGCTTCCCGAGGGGGACGAGCGATACGCCTACGGCAGGGGCGTCGCCTCCATGATGAAGTCGCCGAAGATGGCCGCCAACTCCTCCTCCTGCTGCCATGTGCAGGTCAACACCGACGGCAGCGCCTTCGTCAACCTGGCGGGGATAGAGATGGGCCAGGGAGTCCAGACGGTCTTCTCCCAGATGGCCGCGGAGGCCCTGCAGATCCCCCTTGACATGGTTCGCATCTACTCCGAGGTGGACACCCAGTTCTCTCCCTGGGAGTGGCAGACCGTGGCCTCGATGCAGACGTACCGCGGAGGGCGGGCCATCCAGGACGCCTGCTGCGGAATAATAGCGATCGCGAAGGAGACGGCCGCAAGGGTCTGGAACTGCGCCCCCGGCCTGGTGACCTACCGCGACGGGGAGTGCGTCCACCCGAACACCGGGGAGGTCCTGCCCCTAGGGAAGCTCGCCCGCGGCTTCATGGCCGAGGACGGCCTGACCACCGGCGCGCCTCTTCAGTCGGTGGGATGGTACCGAGTCCCCGGCCTCGTCGAGCCCGACCCGGAGACGGGCATGGGCAACGCCGCCGGCAGCTGGACATTCGGCGTGCAGGGGTGCACACTGCGCGTGGACAGGCAGACGGGAGAGGTCAAGATACTCCACTTCGCGTCGGCCTTCGACGTGGGGAAGGCGATCAACCCGACCACTGCGAGGGGGCAGGTGACCGGAGGGGTCGTCCACGCTATGGGCGCCACCCTTATGGAGCAGATACTGTTCACAGACGAGGGGGTGGCGAAGAACGTCAACTTCCCCGCCTACAAGATCCCGCGCCTGCACGACGCGCCGGAGAAACAGACCGTGGTCCTGCTGGAGACACCTAACGAGGAGGGGCCGTGGAGCGCCAAGCCTATGGCCGAGCACCCGGTGGTGGCGGTAGCCCCGGTCATACTCAACGCGCTGCGGAACGCGACAGGCGTCGAGTTCACGTCGCTTCCCGTGACGCCCGCGAGGATACTCGAAGCACTCAAAAACGGAAAGGAGGTCCTTTAGGATGCGCGTCCTAAACTTGACGGTCAACGGAGTGAACAGGACTGTCCATATCGAGGAGGGGCGCGTGATGCTCTCGTCCGTGCTGCGCGACTCGCTGGGCCTCACCGGTGTCAAGGTCGGTTGCGGCACAGGACAGTGCGGCTCCTGCACCGTGGTTATGAACGGCAAGGCCGTGACCAGCTGCACAGTCCTTGCCGAGAAGGCCGAGGGGGCGACCGTCCTCACGATAGAGTCCCTCAGCGAGGGCGGGGAGCTCCACCCGATCCAGCAGGCGTTCGTCGAGGCGGACGCCATCCAGTGCGGCTTCTGCACCCCGGGGCTGATCATGAGGCTGTACGCCCTGTTCACCGAGAACCCGGACGCGGACGAAGCCGCGATAGCGGGCGAGCTCGACAAGCACCTGTGCCGCTGCACAGGTTACGAGAACATAGTGAAGGCCGCAAAGCTCGCGCAGGAGAAGATCCGCTCCGGCGCGGTCCCGGCCGCGCGCTGACGCGCCCCCTTCCAAACGAAAGGAGAATGATACGATGGGTTACAGCCTTCTTATAAAGAACGCGCTCACGCGCTTCTCGCAGAACAAGCCCCTGTCCATTGGCATCGAGGGGGGCAGGATAGCCGCGATCGGCGCGGACCTGCCGGAGAAGGACGCCGACAAGGTCATCGACGCGGGCGGCAACCTGGTGACCGAGTCCTTCGTCAACGGACACCTCCACCTTTGCAAGGTATACACCCTGGAGATGGTGGGCCAGGACGCGCTCTCCTCCTACCACGGCGGCTCGATGGGCGGCGCGATGACCGCGATCGAGCAGGCCTCCCGCGTCAAGGAGAGGTACGACGAGAAGTGGATCATCGAGAACGTCCGCAAGGCGTGCAGACTGGCTCGGAAGTACGGCAACACCCACATCAGGGCGTTCGCCGACACCGACACCAAGGCCAAGCTCGAGGGGGTCAAGGCCCTGCTGAAGGCCCGCGAGGAGTTCAAAGGCATAGTCGATCTTCAGGTCGTAGCCTTCCCGCAGGACGGCGTGCAGCGCGACCCGGGCGCGGAGGACTACATCCGTCAGGCCATGGAGCTCGGCGCGGACGTGGTCGGAGGCATTCCCTGGATCGAGTACACCGACGCCGACATGCAGGCGCACATAGACTCGATGTTCGCCCTGGCGAAGAAGTTCGACAAGGACGTGTCGATGCTCATCGACGACGCCGGCGACTCCGGCCTGCGCTCTCTGGAGATGCTGGCGGTGAAGACCATCAAGGAGGGCTGGCAGGGGCGCGTCACGGCGCAGCACTGCCGCGCGATGGCACTCTACCAGGAGCCCTACTTCCGCAAGGTGGTAGCACTGCTGCAGCAGGCGAAGATCGGCCTCGTCAGCGACCCGCAGACCGGCCCGCTGCACGCCAGGGTGCGCGACCTGAACAGCGCCGGCGTCCCGGTGGCGCTTGGCCAGGACGACATAGCCGACGCCTACTACCCATTCGGGCGCAACAACATGCTCGAGGTCGCCTTCCTGGCGGTGCACCTGCTGTGGATGACCACCTTCAGCGACATGGAGATCATCTACGACATGATAACCACCGACGCGGCGAAGGCCATGGGCATAAAGGGGCACTCGCTCGAGCCGGGCGGGAACGCCGACCTGGTGGTGCTCAACGCGAAGGACGTCTACCACGCCATATGGGAGCACGAGGCGCCCCTTTACGTCATACGCGGGGGGAAGGACGTCACTGCCAGGTAGAGCGCGGCTTTCGTCTAAATACTGAGGCTACTGTGGCGAAACGAGCGCCTCGATGTTACAATCCAGTGCCAGGGTGGTTCGCCGCCCTGGCACTTCACATCACAAGGGAGGTATTTCCATGAAAAAGAGAACACGGTTTCTCCTGGCGTTGGGGGCGCTGTCGATCCTGGCGCTTCCGCTTAACGCCTGCGCGAAGGAGGTAATGATCTACTCCTCCATGAAGGACTCCCAGCTTGCGGCCCTGAAGGACGCCTTCATGGCCAGGTACCCGGACATCAAGATGGACTACTACACCGCCGGCACGGGCAACGTCATGACCAAGCTGGCGACCGAGCAGCAGGCGGGCGGGATCCGGGCCGACATAATATGGGTGGGCGACCCGACCAACTACATCTCCTTCAAGGAGCAGGGGCTGCTCTACTCCTACGACTCCCCCGAGGGTGCCTCGATCCCGGCGAAGCTCAAGGACCCCGACGGATTCTACACGTCGGGGCGCGTGGTGATGCTCGGCTTCGTCTACAACACCGACACCGTGAAGCGCGAGGACGTGCCGAAGACCTGGAACGAGCTTCTCGCCTTCGACGGCTACATAGCCATGACCGACCCGACCTTCGCGGGCACCACCCTGTACACCGTGGCCGGCCTCGTCCAGCACCCGGACTTCGGCTGGGACTACTTCCAGAAGCTGAAGGACAAGGACGTGCTGCTGGAGAGGGGTTCGAGCGCGGTCGTCACCAAGGTCGGATCCGGCGAGTACGACGTCAGCATAGGGGTCGACTACATCGCCAGGACCATGATTGCGGAGGGCTCGCCGATAGGTTTCGTCTACCCGGAGGACTACATCCCGGTCATCCTCAGCCCGATCGCCATAGTCAAGAACACCGCTCACCTCGAGGAGGCCAAGCTGCTGTACGACTACATCCTGTCCATCGATGGGCAGAAGATCCTGATGGCGGAGTACACCGCCCCTGTGCGCCCGGAGCTCGCCCTGGAGGGGGCGCCCTCCCTGGTGGAGGCAGCCGACAGGATCCTGCCCGTCGACGACAATCTGCTGGTGGCGGAGAAGGACGAGCTGCTGAAGAAGTTCGACTCGATCTTCAAGTAGCGCCGAACAGGCGGTGCGGGGACGCGGGCTTCCCGCCCCCGCGCCGATATTTGTCCCGCCGCGCGCGGCGAGTCCGCCGCGGCCTGCAGAGGTGATCCGATGGCAGGAGTTTCGTTTGAGAACGTCACAATCAGCTACGACAAGAGAGTAATAATCGACGGCCTGTCGCTCGAGGTCGAGGACGGGGAGTGCTTCGCGATCCTCGGCCCGTCGGCCTGCGGCAAGACAACTCTCATCAGAGGGCTGTGCGGCTTCAAGGAGCTCGACACCGGCGGCATACGCATCGGCGACAGGCTCGTGGGGGCGGCGGGCAGGCGCGGAGTCCCGCCCGAGAGGCGCAACATCGGCGTGGTCTTCCAGGACTACGCAGTGTGGCCGCACTACAGCGTGTTCGAGAACGTCTACTACCCCCTCAAGAAGCGCGGCGTCCCGAAGGCGGAGGCCAGGCAGCGGACGCTCGACGCGATCGAGCAGGTCCGCATGAAGGGCTACGAGGAGCGCATGCCGGCGCAGCTGTCCGGAGGGCAGCAGCAGAGGGTCGCCCTCGCCAGGGCGCTGGTCTCGTCGTCCGACCTGGTGGTGCTTGACGAGCCCATCTCGAACCTGGACGCCAACCTGCGCGAGGAGATGCGCTTCGAGATCAAGGAGCTGCAGCGCCGCACGGGGATCACGGTCATCTACGTCACCCACGACCAGGAGGTAGCCCTGGCCATCGCCGACAGGCTGGCCATACTGGACTCGAAGGGGTACATAAGGCAGGTCGGCTCGCCGGAGTACGTCTACAAGAACCCGAAGGACAGGTATGTCTACCAGTTCCTCGGGGTGTCGAACTTCATCCCGCTCGACCGCTCGGGCGACGGCTACGTGATCAGGGACGTCGAGGGGGCCCCCCGCTTCCCGTGCGATGTGCCCGCGGACCTCGCCGCCGAGGGGCTGTACGCCGCGTGCAGGCCGGTAGACATCACCATCGGGGAGGGAGCTGTGAAAGGACTGGTGAGGCACGTCGTCTACCTGGGCAACCTGTTCGAGTACCGGGTCATGCTTGGCGGGCGCGAAATAAGGGTGCAGCAGGACTCGCACGAGGCCTTCGCGGCCGGTGTGCCCGAGGAGGGGCGCTCCTACCCCATGAGCTTCGCCAATCTGCGCTTCTACGCCGACGAGGGGAGGGACGCTTGATGAGGTTCTTGAAAAGGCGCGAGGGGGCGGCCGCCGCCCGGATGTTCGGCGGCCGGCCGGACCTCAACCACATCCTGATGCTCGTCTGCCTGGTCATCCTGGTCGTGACGGTGGCGATGCCGATGCTGATGATCGTGTACAACACGTTCTTCTACGGCTTCACCTTCGACTGGGAGATGTTCTCCAGGGTGGTGCTGGACCCGGCCAACGTCGACGCGATGTGGAACACCATAGTGATCGCCTTCTGGGTGACCCTCGTCGGCACCCTCGTCGGGGTGTTCTACGCCTGGCTGATCGGCAGGACGAACATCCCCCTCAAGGGCCTGATGAAGACCCTGTTCGTCATACCCTACATGTTTCCGCCCTTCATAGGGGCGGTGGCGTGGGGACTGCTGCTCGCCCCCCGCTCCGGGTACATAAACAAGATGTGGATGGCGATGGCGGGGACGAGGACTCCGCTGCTGAACATCAACAGCATCTGGGGCATCGTGTTCGTCGAGGTCTGCTACTACTTCCCGTTCGTCTTTCTGCAGGTAGTCAGCGCGCTCGAGCGCATGGACCCGACCCTGGAGGAGTCGGCTCGCATCTCCGGGGCCAACCAGTTCTACGTCATCCGCAAGATCACCCTGCCGCTCGTCGTGCCGGCGGTAGCGGCGGGCGCCATGCTGATACTGATATCCTCTCTCTCCCACTTCGGGGTCCCGGCCATGCTCGGCTTCTCGCGCGGCATCTTCACCCTGCCCACCAAGATCTACGAGCTGATCAACAGGGCGGCGGGAAGCTTCGAGGGAATAAGGCAGGGCGCGGCCCTGTCGGTCCTGCTGGTGCTGGTGGTGGTGACAGCTCTCCTGGTCCAGAGGTGGATACTTAAGGCGGGGCGCTACGATATCATCCGCGGCAAGAGCATGAGGCCCATGCTGATAAACCTGAGGAAGTCCAGGATGCCGTTGCTGGCGCTGTGCCTGGGCAGCCTGTTCGTGATAGTGATAATGCCGCTTTACATAATCTTCGCGGTCGGAGCTCTGAAGGCCTACGGGCTGCCTCTGACCATGTCCAACATGTCGCTCGAAAACTTCCGCCACGTGCTGTTCTCGTCGCAGATGGCCAGGGACGCGATCAGGAACAGCTTCGTGCTGTCGATATCGTCGGCGATAATCGCCATGTTCGTCGGGACGATGATCGCCTACGTCGTGGTCAAGGTCAGGGTAAGGGGCAAGGCCCTGCTGGAGATCCTGGCTCTGCTGCCCTACTCCATCCCCGGCCTGGTGCTGGCCATAGGGGTCATCCTGATGTGGAGCGGCGCGTTCTACATCAACCTGTACAACACCATCTGGATCATCCTCGTGGCCTACATCGCCCGCTACGTGGCGTTCGCGATGAAGAGCTCCTCCGCGTCGCTCGAGCAGGTGCACTACTCGCTGGAGGAGGCGGCCCGCTCGTGCGGCGCGACCCACCTCGAATCTCTGCGCGACATAACGATGGCGCTGATTCGCCCGGGCATGGTGGCCGGCTTCTTCCTGATATTCCTGCCGGCGATGAGGGAGCTCACTACCTCCGTGCTGCTGTACGGGCCGTACACGCGGACCCTCGGGGTGGCCATCTACTCGATAAACGCCGAGGGCAACATAACCCAGGCCGCGGCCCTGTCCGCCATCGCGATAATCATCATAATGCTGGGCAACCTCGCGTTGCGCTTCGTCACCAGGGACAGGAGGAGCGTATCATGAGCGGAGTGGTGCTCAAGAACGTCACCAAGAGGTTCGCGACGAAGAGCCTGGGCGATGTCACGGCGGTCTCGCGTCTTGACCTCGAGATCAGGAATGGCGAGTGCTTCTCGCTTCTGGGGCCCTCCGGGTGCGGCAAGACGACCACCCTGCGCATGATAGCCGGCTTCGAGGACCTCGGCGAGGGGGAGATCTGGATAGGAGACAGGCCGGTGTCGGTCAGGGATCGAAACCTGTACGTGCAGCCGGAGGACAGGGGGCTCGGGATGGTCTTCCAGGCCTTCGCCGTCTGGCCGCACCTGAACGTGTTCGAGAACGTGGCCTTCCCGCTTCGCGTTCGAAGGGTCCGAAGGGCCGAGATGGAGTCGAGGGTGGCGGAGGCGTTGGGTCACACGGGCCTGTCCGGGCTCGAGAGGACGTTCCCGTCGAGCCTGTCGGGGGGGCAGCTTCAGCGGATAGCCCTGGCTCGCGCCATTGTTATGAAACCGGACGTGCTCCTGCTCGACGAGCCCCTGTCAAACCTGGACCCGAAGCTGCGGGAGACGATGAGGTTCGAGATAAAGGCCCTGCAGAGGCGTCTGGGCTTCACGATAATCTACGTAACCCACGACCAGGCCGAGGCGATGGCCCTGTCCGACCGCATGCTGGTGATGGACATGGGCGTGGTGCAGCAGGTGGACACCCCGGCCAACATGTACAAGGACCCCGCCAACAAGTTCGTCTACGGATTCCTCGGGTTGTCGAACTTCATCGACGTGAACATCTCCGGCGGCAGGGCCTACCCGGTCGGGGCGGACGGCGCCCCGCTGCCCTTCCCGGTCCCGAGCGACTTCGTGGAGAGCGCGGCGACCGTGGCGTCGCGCCCGAACGAGATCGAGCTGAGCGCGGAGGGCGGATACCGCGCCGAGGTCAAGGCGCGCATCTTCCTCGGCGACTACACGGAGTACAGGGTGTACGCGGGCGACCAGGAGGTGCGCATCCAGACCGCCCGCGAGCACGGCTTCTCCGTAGGCGACCGAGTCGGCCTCAACTTCGGCCGGGTGCGCTGGTACCAGCGCGACGACGGCGCGTCCGACGCCGAACGGGAGAGAAGAAAGGTGATCTGACGGGGCGGGTGTCCGGCGACGGGCACCCGCCTTCGTCTATCGCGCCCTCAGTATACGAGCTGAGTTGAGCGTCGCAAGAAGAGCGACCCCCACGTCGGCGAAGACCGCCTCCCACATCGAGGCTACCCCCAACGCCCCCATCGCCAGCACGAGCCCCTTGACCCCGAGTGCGAAGGCTATGTTCTGCCTCATCACCGCGCGGGTCCTCCGCGCTATCTCGATCGCCTCCGCGGCCCCGGACGGGTCGTCGTCGAGCAGCACCACGTCCGCGGCCCCTATGGCGGCGTCCGTGCCGAGCCCCCCCATGGCGAACCCGGCGTCCGCCGCGGCCAGCAGGGGCGCGTCGTTCATGCCATCGCCCACGAAGATCGTCGTGCCGCCGACCTCCTTTTTTATCCTGCGGAAGCGATCTAGCTTGTCCGCGGGCATCAGGCCGCCCTCCCACAGGTCCAGTCCCAGCTCCAGGGCGAGATTCTCCGCGTTCTCCGGCCTGTCGCCCGACAGCATCCCGACCACCCTTACGCCCAGCTTCCCGAGCCGCTCGACCGCAGCGCGCGCCTGTTCCCTCGGAGTGTCCTCCACCACTATGAACCCGGCGTACCTGCCCCCTCTGGCCACGTGCACCACCGCCCCGGGCTTCTCCCGCCACGAGTCGCCGACGCTCGCGCCGCTCCTCTCCAGCAGAGCCGCATTGCCTGCCAGTATCTCCACCCCGTCGATGCTCACGCGCACCCCGAGCCCGGGCAGCTCTTCTATCAGTCCCTGCGCCCCCTTGCCCGGCCCGGCGGCCTCGGCGACCGCCCTCGCTATCGGGTGGTTCGAGCCCCTCTCCGCCGCCGCGGCGATCTCTATCAGCTCCTCCGCGGCGAAGGGGGCCGAGGGATGAAACTCCGTCACCCTGAACACGCCCCTGGTGAGGGTGCCGGTCTTGTCGAACAGGGCGGCCCTGACATCGGCCAGCCTCTCCAGCACGTCCCCCCCCTTGACCAGTATCCCCCTCCTGGACGCCGCGCCTATGCCGCCGAAGACGGCCAGCGGGATGGAGATCACGAGGGCGCACGGGCATGACACCACCAGGAAGACCAGGGCCCTGTAGACCCAGGTGCGGAAATCGCCCATCCCTGCCAATGGCGGCGCGACCGCCAGAAGGACGGCGAATCCCACCACCGCGGGAGTGTACCACCTTGCGAAGGCGGTGATGAACCTCTCGGTGGGGGCCTTGCCCTCCCTCGCCTCCTCTATCAGGCGCAGCCCCTTGGACAGAGCGGTATCCCCGTAGCGGCTCGTCACCTCGACCGTTATTGCGCCACCCAGGTTCACGCTCCCGGCGAGGACCTCCGCTCCGGTCGACACGTCCAGCGGGACGGACTCGCCCGTCAGGGAAGAGGTGTCGAGCGACGAGGATCCCTCCCGCACCCTGCCGTCCAGCGGGACCCGCTCGCCGGGCTTTACCAGCACGATGCTCCCCGGCCCCACCGAGGCAGCGCTCGCGACTCGCCACTCCCGGCCGTCCAGAATATTCGCCGTGTCCGGCCGAATATCCGCCAGCGCCATGATCGACCTGCGGGAGCGCTCGACCGCAAAATCCTGCACCAGCTCGCCCGACTCGTAGAACAGCATCACGGCCACGGCCTCGGAGAAGTCGCCCAGTGCGAAGGCGCCCAGCGTCGCCGCGGTCATCAGGAAGAACTCGTCGAACACCGACCCTCCGCGCAGGTTCCTGGCCACCGCGGCCAGTACCTTGATACCCGCGACCAGGTAGGCGCAGACGTAGAGGGAGATTCGCGCCGCCTCGCCGAGGGGCAGAAAGATGGCGCCGATCCACAGAGCAGCCCCGATCGCCAGCCGCGCAGCATCGCCCCTCGGCAGGCCGGACGGCTCCTTCGACACTCCCCCGTCCAGCACCGCCGCACCGGGCTCTATCGAGGCCATGACCTCCCTCACTGACTCGACGATGTCCGCCGCGCTCCCCCTTCTCATCAGTGACAGGGTGATCCTTCCACCGGCCATATCCACCGTCGCTGCGGTCACGCCGGGCAGTCCGGCCAGGGCCCTCTCTATCTTCATCGAGCAGGCCGCGCAGTTCAGCCCCGCGACGGAGAGCCTCAGAGTCTCGCGCTCGCTAGCCATGCACATCAGCCCCCTTCTCGGCGATGTGTCGCACGTGGTCGAACCCCTGGGCGAAAATCGTCCTCACGTGATCGTCGTCGAGCCCGTAGACCGCCCGCCTCCCCCTCCTCGCGACGCGCACCAGCCGCGCCTGCCTCAGCACCCTGAGCTGATGCGAGATCGCGGGCTGGCTCATCCCCAGAAGGGCGGCTATGTCCGCCACGCACAGGTCCGACAGCGATAGGGCGCACAGGATCTTTATCCTCGTCGTGTCGCCGAACACCCGGAAGAGGTCAGCGAGCTCGTACAGGATCTCCTCCTTGGGCATCATCGCCCGGATATCGGTCAGCGCCCCGCCCGCCCCGCCCTCGTCCCTGTCCTCGCAGTGCACATATTCATCAGTCATGGCGAACCTCCATTACATTGATATATGCTTATATATTTATATATCATAATTCACGCGGATGCGCAAGCTTCACGGAGAATCCTTCGGCCTGCAACTCTTAAAAAAATACTAGGTCTTTACAAAATCATTCTCATATTGTAAAGTATATGTCATGTATCTGTTCGCCTGAGGTGCAACACGATGTACGCCTCTCGTCGCTTTCTAACCGGGTGGAACAGGAAGCTCGATTACCAAGGAGGAGATACGCACATGAGGAGATTCACCGGGGTACTTGTTGCAATTGCGCTCGTTCTTGTTCTCGGAGCGGCGGCCTTCGCGGCGCCGAAGATCGGCATCATGACCGGCACTGTGTCGCAGGGCGAGGAGGAGTACCGCGCGGGCGAGGAGATGGTCGCCAAGTACGGCGAGGACAGGGTCATCCACGTAACCTATCCCGACAAGTTCATGGACGAGCAGGAGACCACCATCTCCCAGGTGTTGGCGATGGCCTCCGACCCGGACGTGAAGGCGATAGTCGTCTGCCAGGCCGTCCCGGGAACGGCGGCCGCGATCGACAAGGTCAGGGAGGTCCGCGACGATATCCTGTTCGTCCTCGGGACCATCCACGAGGAGCCGTACATGATAGGGGAGAAGGCCGACATTCTCTACGAGATCGACCAGCCGTCCCGCGGAACCACGATCATCGAGAAGGCCAGGGATATGGGGGCCAAGACGTTCATTCACTACTCCTTCCCTCGTCACATGAGCATGCCTCTGCTGGCGACCCGCAGAGACATCATGGAGAAGACGGCGAAGGAGCTGGGGGTTGAGTTCGTTTTCGTCAACTCCCCCGACCCCACCGGCGAGGGCGGTGTTGCCGGCGCGCAGCAGTTCATCCTTGAGGACGCGCCGCGCCAGATAGAGAAGTACGGCCCGGACACGGCCTTCTTCAGCACCAACTGCTCGATGCAGGAGCCGCTTATCAAGTCGGTGGTCAAGGGCAAGGCGCTCTACCCGGAGCAGTGCTGCCCGAGCCCATTCCACGCGCTTCCAAACGCGCTCGGCCTCAAGGTCGAGAGCAAGGGCGACGTCCCCTACATCCTCAAAGCAATAGAGGACAAGATTGTCGAGCTTGGAATGGAAGGCCGCATATCGACCTGGACCGCGCCCATAGCCATGAACTTCATCCGCGCCGGCTCCGAGTATGCGATGGACTTCGCCGAGGGCAAGTTCGAGGACAAGCAGGATATCGAGAGAGCCAAGGCCGCGCTTCACAAGTATGCAGGCGATGTCCGCGTCCGCGCGTTCGACGACGAGAAGACCCCTCACTTCCTGATGGTCGTCGGCGAGTCGGTCATATTCGGGAAGTAAACCTGTCCCGGGATCTGTGAAACTCGTGGCAGGGCTGTCGACAACGGCGGCCCTGCCATTTTTGCAAAGGAGGCGGTCCTTTGAGCGGAACAACCCGGCTCGAGATGAAGAACATAAGCAAAGAGTACTACGGCAACCGCGTCCTCAAGGACGTATCCTTCTCCCTGGGGCCGGGCGACGTCCTCTCCCTGGTAGGGGAGAACGGCGCGGGGAAGTCCACCCTGATGAACATACTGTTCGGGATGCCGGTCATCCACGCGACCGGGGGCTTCAAGGGCGAGGTATTCCTGGACGGCGAGAAGGTCGACATAAGATCGCCGGAGGAGGCCATGAGGCTCGGCATTGGGATGGTCCACCAGGAGTTCATGCTTCTGCCCGGATTCTCCATCACCGAGAACATCAAGCTCAACAGGGAGACCACGAGGGACAGCCTGCTCGGCCGCGTGTTCGGCAAACCCCTCAAGTGGCTGGACATGCCGGCGATGAGAAAGGACGCAAGGACGTCGATGGACGCAATCGGCCTCGGCATAGACGAGATGCTCCCGGTCAGGGGGCTGCCGGTTGGGCACATGCAGTTCGTTGAGATAGCCCGCGAGCTGGACAAGAGGCACATCCGCCTGCTGGTGCTGGACGAGCCTACCGCGGTGCTCACCGAGTCCGACGCGGACAAGCTGCTCGAGTCCGTCAAGATCCTTACGGACAAGGGGATCTCCGTGCTCTTCATATCACACAGGCTGGACGAGGTCATGACGGTATCCGACAAGATCGTCGTGCTGAGGGACGGCGAGCGAATTGCCGAGACCCGACCCTCCGAGACCACGATAGACAGGATCGCGGAGCTGATGGTCGGCAGGAAGATAGAGGGCGGCGAAATACAGGGCAGGCCCCTGTCGGAGCTGAGCGAGGAACCGGTCCTGGAGATAAGGAACCTGTCGGTGGCCATGCCGGGGGAGAGCGTGAAGGGAGTGGACCTCGACGTCAGGCGCGGCGAGATACTGGGGATAGCCGGGCTCGCCGGACAGGGCAAGATCGGCGTCGCCAACGGAATAATGGGGCTGTTTCCCTCCAGCGGCGACGTGAGGATGAACGGGGAGCCGGTCAGGCTTGACTCCCCCCGGGCCTCTCTGGACCACGGCATGGCCTTCGTGTCGGAGGACAGGAGGGGAACGGGGCTTCTGCTCGACGACTCCATCGAGTTCAACATGGTTGCCACTGCGATACAGACGAAGGGGATGTTCATGAAGCCCGGAAAGGTCAGCATCCTGAACTCAAGGGAGATGACCGGGTACGCCCGGGAGATGATCGAAAAACTCGACATCCGCTGCACCGGGCCGCGCCAGCTCGCAAGACGGCTATCCGGCGGCAACCAGCAGAAGGTCTGCATAGCCCGGGCCATTACCTTGGAGCCTAGCCTGCTGCTCGTCTCGGAGCCGACGAGAGGCATCGACATCGGCGCGAAGAAGCTGATTCTGGATCACCTGGTGCGGCTGAACAGGGAGACCGGCCTAACCATAGTCATGACCTCGTCGGAGCTTGCGGAGCTGCGCTCCGTGTGCGACCGCATCGCCATAGTCTATCAGGGCAGGCTCGAGGGCATACTCCTGCCTACCGCCGGCGACAGGGATTTCGGACTCATGATGGCGGGAGAGTACGCCAGGATGCATAGAAAGGAGGCCGTCTAGGTGGGAAACAACATACTGAACAGGATCGGCATTCCGCGGCTGATCATCTCCCTCTTCCTGGCATTCCTCGTGGCTGCGGCCTTCTCCTACGGCCTTCCGATGGGACAGATCTTCAGCGCGATGCTGACTCGCTTCGGGATGAACGCGCTGCTGGTGATGGCGATGATACCGACGATCCAGGCGGGGGCCGGGCCAAACTTCGGCCTGCCGTTCGGGATAATCTGCGGCCTGATCGGGGCGACCCTGGCGATTGAGCTTGACTTCAGCGGCTTCCCCGCTCTCTTCTTCGCCGTAGGGGTCTCGATACCGCTCGGCGCGGTCGCGGGATGGCTGTACGGGCTGCTCCTGAACAGGGTGAAAGGGCAGGAGATGACCGTGGGGACCTACATGGGCTTCTCCGTCGTCTCGCTCATGTGCATCTTCTGGCTGATGGCCCCCTACACGAGCCCCGAGATGATCTGGCCCTACGGCGGAGACGGGCTGAGAGTGACGGTGGTCCTCGACGGCAGGATGGAGCAGATACTGGACCGCCTCTGGAGCTTCAACATCCACGGAGTGGCGATACCTACCGGGCTGCTGCTGGCGACCGCTTTCTCCTGCGTGCTCCTGTGGTTGTTCATGAGGACCAGGACGGGGCTCGCAATGTCCATGGTCGGGTCCAATCCGCGCTTCGCCGAGGCCTCGGGGCTGAGCGTGAACAGGTACCGCGTCCTGGCCTCCACGATCTCGTGCGCGATGGGAGCGGCCGGCATAATAATCTACTCTCAAAGCTACGGGTTCATCCAGCTCTACCAGGCACCACTGTACATGGCGCTCTACTCCGTCTCCGCCATCCTGATAGGAGGGGCCTCGCTCCAGAGGGCCACCATAACGCAGGCCCTCGTCGGGGCCTTTCTGTTCAACGGGCTGCTGGTCATAGCCCTGCCGGTGGCGAACGTGGCGATGGACAGCGACATCTCGGAGATCATGAGGGTAATCATTAGCAACGGGATAATCCTGTACGCCCTCACTCGGAAAGAGGCGGGAGGTGAAGCGCAGTGAGGCTGATTCAGAGAAACATCGTACCCATAGTCTTCCTCGTCATCTGCGCGGCCGGTTTCCACTACTCGGGCCTGTCCTGGATGTTCTTCGCCAACGACCTGATTACCAGGCTCGCGCGCAACTCCTTCCTGGTCATCTCCCTGATCATCCCGGTGCTGGCCGGGATGGGGCTGAACTTCGGCATAGTCCTGGGGGCGATGGCGGGCCAATTCGCGGCCTTCATCACAGTGACGCAACACCTGACCGGGATGCCCGGCTTCTTCACCGCTTGCCTCCTGTCGGTCCCCTTCGCGGTGCTGTTCGGCTGGCTGACCGGCATCCTGTTCAACAAGGCCAAGGGCAAGGAGATGATAACCGGCCTGATCCTCGGCTTCTTCGCCAACGGGGTCTACCAGCTCATATGCCTCATCCTGATCGGGTGGATCATACCGATCTCGGACAAGTCCCTGCTGCTACCGTCCGGGGTGGGCTTCGTGAACACGATAGACCTGAAGATCTGGCAGTACGCCATAGACAAGTTCTACGTGTTCAAGGCGAAGGGGATAGACATCCCCGTCCTGAAGTACCTCAACAACATAAACTTCCCGGTGCTGACTCTGGCCATCGTGCTGATGCTGTGCATCGCGGTGTTCCTTCTGTTCAGGACGAAACTGGGGCAGGACTTCCGCGCGGTCGGCCAGAACAGGCACATCGCCCGGGTGGCGGGGGTGAAGGTGGACAGGGTGAGGATAATCGCCGTCATCTTCTCCACGGTGCTGGCGGCATGGGGGCAGCTTATATTCCTGCAGAACATCGGCAACGTCCAGGTCTACGGCTCTCACGTGCAGGTCGGGACATTCGCGGTGGCCGCCCTGCTGATAGGAGGCGCTTCCGTCACGAGGGCCACCATCGGGCAGGCGCTGCTGGGGACGATCCTCTTCCACGCCCTGTTCATAGTCTCCCCGCTCGCGGGGAAGAACATAATGGGGAGCGCGCAGGTGGGCGAGTACTTCCGGGTGTTCGTCGCCTACGGCGTCATAGGAATAGCGCTGGCGCTGCACGCCTGGCAGAGGCAGATCAAGAAGGAGTAACGCGGCGCCCGCACGGAGCGGGCGGAGGGTACAAGCGCGGGCCGGCAACCATGGTCCCGCGCTTTTTTGATTTTCTACTCGTCAGCCTCTGGTAAAAATACCCAGCTTGGTATATACTACAAAAACAATAGAGATTGCCGTTCGATACTGAAGACGATGGGAGGTCATACTGATGGGCAAGTTTGTTTTCTCGGTGCCGGACATCTCGTGCAACCACTGCAAGATGCGCATCTCCAAGGCGCTCGAGGCCGCCGGGGTGAAGGAGTTCGAGGTCTCGGTCGAAGAGAAGAGGGTGACGGCCGAGGCCGAGGACGCCGCCTCGGTCCAGTCGGTCATCGAGGACGCGGGCTACGACGCGACGCTGGTCTAGTCCCCGTCGCATCGAACGCGGCAGAAGCGCGGGCGGCCGGCTTGCACGGAGCCGCCCGCGTTCCCTTGTGGACGCTGCGCGGCGCGGGTCTGCAGGCGGCCGGAGGCTTTCCAAGATCGCACCTATACGGAGGAACAGGATATGAACGATAAAGAGAAGCAGAGCTTCAAGACGAGCCTGGTGGTAACGGGAATGACCTGCGCCACCTGCTCGAGGATGGTGGAGCGGTCGCTGGCCAAGGTCGACGGGGTCACCTTCGCGGCGGTCAACCTGGCGACCGAGACGGCGTTCGTCGTCAGCGAGCGCGAGATCCCGAAGGAGGAGCTGGTCAGGGCGGTCGAGAAGGCCGGGTACTCCGTGTCCGACGAGAGAGCGGAGGACCTGGAGAAGAGCCGCTACCTCAGGACGAGGAAGAACCTGGCCCTCTCCTGGCTGATCACCGGCCCGCTGATGGGTCTGATGGTGCTGCACATGGCCGGGCGTCACGTGCCCTTCTACTACTCGCTGGAGCTCTTCGGGGGGATAATCGCCATCTTCTGGGTGGGGCGCGACGCGATCAAGGGCGCCTGGATAGCCCTGTCGCACTTTCACGCTAACATGGACGTGCTGGTGGTATCGGGCTCGGTGGCGGCGTGGACGACCGCCGCGCTTGCCTTCGCGGGATTCCACGTGGTCTCCTTCGGGGCCGTCGGCGCGATGATCATGGCGCTGCACATCACGGGCAGGTACATCGAGTCGCACCTCAGGGACAAGGCGTCCAAGGAGATACGCGCCCTCGTCTCCATCCAGGCGCGGGAGGCCAGGGTCGTGGATTCGGATGGAAGGGAGATC
Organism: uncultured Synergistaceae bacterium; assembly: GCA_964458805.1. Lineage (GTDB taxonomy): Bacteria > Synergistota > Synergistia > Synergistales > Aminobacteriaceae > JAAYLU01. The sequence continues at coordinate 694 of CAYWKH010000009.1, read as the reverse complement.
ATGATCCCCATAGAGGCGGTCAAGGAGGGGATGACCCTGCTGGTCAGGCCGGGGGAGCGGATCCCCAGCGACGGGGAGCTGACGGGCGGCACCACGTCGGTGGACGAGTCCATGATAACCGGGGAATCCCTGCCGGTCGGCAAGGAGGCGGGGAATTCCGTCACGGGGGGCTCCATGAACCTGACGGGGGCGGTGCGCATACGCGCGACGAAGGTGGGAGAGGACAGCTTCCTGTCGCAGATGGTGTCGCTCATCCAGGAGGCCCAGGGTGCCAAGGTGCCCATCCAGGCCTTCGCCGACCGGGTGACCAACTACTTCGTGCCGGGCGTGGCGGCGCTGGCCGTGACCAGCGGGCTCTTCTGGCTGTTCAAGGGGCCGGACTACTCCTTCTTTTTGGACAGGGCGGCCCAGTACCTTCCGTGGGTCACGTCGGTGCGCGACCCCGCCTCGCTCGGAGTGTTCGCCTTCATAACCACCATAGTGATAGCATGCCCCTGCGCGCTCGGTCTCGCGACCCCGATGGCGCTGATAACCGGCACCGGCGCGGCGTCGCGGAAGGGCCTCATCATACGCAACGCCGAGGCGATCCAGACCGCGCGCGAGGTCACGGTCGCGGTGCTGGACAAGACCGGCACGATTACCGAGGGCGCTCCCTCCGTCGTGGAGACTGACCTCGACCCGGAATCGCTGGCCG
>CAYWKH010000008.1:30807-35365 GCA_964458805.1 uncultured Synergistaceae bacterium | reverse complement strand
AAGCAAGACTCGGTGGACTCATGGCTCGTATCAATATTACACTGGAAACGGAACTCTTCCACGGCCTGTTCTTAAAAGACGGAAAGGATGACGCGTTCGCCAAACTGCTGGAGATGATTCTCAACCAGGTGCTGGAGACCCAGTCAACCGAGCAGATCGGGGCGGCTCGCTACGAGCGCACCGACGAGCGCACGACCCGCAGGAACGGCTTCCGGGAAAGGGACATGACCACCCGGATCGGCCCCGCGGCACGAGCATGCTGATTGCTGCGGGCGTCGCCGATGGCGGACGTCGCGAGATACCGGGCTTCAAGCTTGCCGACAGCGAGTCCGAGTCGAGCTGGGGAGAGTTCTTCTCCGAGCTCAAGGAGCGCGGCCTGGAAGGCATCGACGGAGTGACCATGGACTTGACACGAGCTGAAGGAGGCGTTAGGGGAATCCAACGTGCCTTTTCGGGTGGATCTGCACAGTTGGAATGACCTGCCCGACAGCTTTCGGCGCACTATCAGGCAGGAGTACGCCGTGTTTCAGGATGGGAGAGAAGAGGGCGCGCCGGAAGGGGACAGACCGTACTGAGCAGGAGGGTGATGGATTATGGATGTCCTCTATGGCTTTTTAACTTTCAGATATTTTATAAGCCATAACGTCCTTCACATCATTTACTTTCTTGGCGCCGCCGGCGTTCCATTTCTGGCATGGCGGCTTTCACAGCGGCTTCAATCGTGGCTGGGAGAATCCCTTTCCGGAGCAATCAGTCCCCTAAGGGAGGCCCTTGACGGAAACCGAGGCGGCACCCGTATCTTCGGACTCTTTTTCCTCATGTTTGTATTTATGGAGATAGTTTGGCGAGTAATTTTTGAGTTTCTGATGGCCTTCCTTCAGATGCGGGAGGCGCTGCTGATGCTCACTGGTATGTGAGGGATCTCGGGGTTACTCTCGGGGGCGAGGGTTTGGTAGTCATGAACTGCGATATTTCTGAAACCCGTCATCTTCGTCATCCTGTCAAGCAGTCTTGCACCGATGATCCCGCACCGATGAAACAACGTGAAGCAACCGGAGGCTGTCTCGGGAATTCCCATCTCCTCGGATGCCGCAACGTGAGCCGCCAGGTCTATCGTTGCATGGACGGCCCGTTGCAGGTTGAGGACGAAAATGTCCTGCTTGTCTAAATCGTCGAGGCTTGCAGGATCCAATTCCGTGACTTCGCCGATTCTCGCCAGGCATCTCTGGATCGTCGCTGTCTTAGCAAAGAGTATGTCAAGCTCGACCATAGATTCGCCTCCTGATCGCCGACTCTTTATTAGGGGCTGTTATCCGCTTGAAATCGTCATTCTCGTTGACCGTCCTGACGAAGAACATTTCGGAGGCATTTTTTCAGCACGGATAACGACACCCGATTTAAGAATCTGCATCTTCACCGAAAAAAGATCTTATACTGTCTTCGACATTCTGTTGCACGGCATCTCCTCCCGCAGCCCCGCGCCGCGTCAGATGTCCAGGTTCTTGACCTCGCGGGCGTGCGCGGTGATGAACTCCCTGCGAGGCTCGACCTTGTCTCCCATCAGGATGCTGAAGTACTCGTCGGCCTCTACCGCGTCGTCTACCTCGACTCTTTTGAGGACTCGGTTCTTCGGGTCCATCGTGGTCTCCCACAGCTGCTCGGGGTTCATCTCCCCGAGGCCCTTGTAGCGCTGAACCGTGACCTTCGCGGATTCTCCCGCGTCCTGCACGAACTCCCTGAGGTCCCTCTCCGTGTAGCAGTAGGCCACCGATTTCCCCTTCTGCGCCCTGTAAAGCGGGGGCTGGGCCATGTACAGGTACCCCTCCTCGATCAGGGCGGGCATGTACCTGTAGAAGAAGGTGAGCAGCAGGGTGCCGATGTGCGCGCCGTCGACGTCCGCGTCGGTCATGATTATCACCTTGTGGTAGCGAAGCTTGGACGTGTCGAAGTCGTCGCCCACCCCGGCCCCCAGAGTCTGTATCATCGTGCGGATCTCCGCGTTGGACAGCGCCTTGTCCAGCCGCGCCTTCTCGACGTTCAGTATCTTGCCGCGAAGCGGCAGTATGGCCTGGAAGCTCCTGTCCCGCCCCTGCTTCGCGCTGCCCCCGGCGCTGTTGCCCTCGACTATGTAAACCTCGGTGTTCTCAGGGTTCCTGTCCGAGCAGTCCGCCAGCTTGCCGGGAAGGGTCAGCCCGGTCATGGCCGACTTGCGCACCAGCTCCCTCGCGCGCTTGGCCGCCTCGCGGGCCTGCCTGGCCTTTATCGCCTTCTCGACGACGACCTTTATGATCTGCTGGTGTTCGTCGAACCAGGCGGTGAGCTCCTCGTAGACTATGGAGTCCACGATGCCCTTGACGTCGCTGTTACCAAGCTTGGTCTTGGTCTGTCCCTCGAACTGGGGGTTGGTCAGCTTGACCGAGACGACGGAGGTGAGCCCCTCCTTGAGGTCGTCCCCCGAGAGGTTCTCGTCCTTCTCCTTGAGCAGCTTGGCCCTCCTGGCCGCCTCGTTGACCGAGCGCGTGAGCGCCGTCCTGAAGCCGGACACGTGGGTCCCGCCCTCTATGGTGTGGATCAGGTTGGCGAACCCGAACACCCTCTCCTGGTAGCCGTCGTTGTACTGAAGCCCTATGTCGGCCGCGACCCCGTCCCTGTCGCCGGAGATCACGATGGGGTCCGGGAACAGCGGTGTCTTTCCCCTGTTGAGGTACTCTATGAAGGAGCGCATCCCGCCCTCGTAGCAGTACTCCTTGGTCCGTCCGTCCTCGCGCCTGTCGTCTAGCGTTATGGACAGCCCCGGATTAAGGAAGGCCATCTCGCGGAAGCGGGCCCCCAGGATGTCGAAGGAGAAGTGAACCTCCTCGAACACAGTCCTGTCGGGCATGAAGTGGACCTTGGTGCCGGAGCAGTCGGTCGTGACCCCGTCGGACAGGTTCGACGCGGGTATGCCCCTCTCGAAGCGCTGGGTCCTGCTCTCCCCGCCCCTGCATATCGTGATCTCAAGCCACTCGGACAGAGCGTTGACCACGGAGACTCCGACCCCGTGGAGCCCGCCGCTTACCTTGTAGGCGGCGCCGTCGAACTTCCCGCCCGCGTGCAGGGTGGTGAGCACCACCTCGGATGCCGGGCGACCGTTGGACGGGTGCGGGTCCGTCGGGATCCCGCGACCGTCGTCCTCGACCGAAATGCTCTCGTCCGGGTGGATCGTTATCACAATCCTGGTGCAGAAGCCGCCGATGGCCTCGTCCACGGAGTTGTCGACGACCTCGTAGACCAGGTGGTGAAGCCCCCTCACGGAGGTGTCGCCAATGTACATGCCGGGCCGCTTGCGCACCGCCTGCAGCCCTTCAAGGACCTGGATGTCCTTTGCCGTGTACTGGAGGGCCGCCGCGCTCATCATCATCGCTCGCTTCCTCCGCCTGGCCGCCCGAGCGCGGCCCGGGCGTTCGCTATTGCCTCTTTGCGGAAAGAGTTGTATCTTTTAGCCAGGGTCTCGGGCCTGAATCCCGTGGTCAGGACAGTGCCGTCGCGAAGATGGACGACTGTCCCGCCTCCCTGGCGAACCAGGGCTACTATGCGGTGTATCGAGATAAGGCCCTCTCCTTCGAGGGGGATGAACATCCTGTCTCACTCCGTTTCGTGATTCTTCTCATGCCTGTATTATATCAGAACGCGGCCCGTGATGACCGCCTTTTGGCGGTGCCGCGGGACATAGAACGGGAGTGATTCAGTTGGAGCCAATAGTCAAGACCAGGGCCGCGCGCGCGAGGGTCGCGCGTGTCCTGAGGGAGATACGAGGAGAGTGGAAATCCTTCCTCGCGATAACGGCCGGTGTGACCGTGCAGGCGGTGGCGGTTGCGCTGTTCGTGCTGCCGAACCGTTTCCCCGACCTTGGGGTCTCCGGCATAGCGGTGCTGGCCCACTACGTGTTCGGCATCTCGCCCGCGTGGGTCATCCTTGGCATCAACCTGCTGCTTATGATCTGGGCCTGGAGGGAGCTCTCCCCTCGCTTCGTGATGTGGACCATGTGGGCCGTGCTCCTGTTCTCCGTCCTGCTCAAGGCCTTCGAGTACGTCCCGGTGCCGGTCATAGGGGACAGGTTCATGGCGGCGGTGGTGTCGGGTGTGGTGAGGGGGCTGGGCGCGGGGCTGATTTTCAGGGTGGGCGGCTCCACCGGAGGGCTGGATATCCCCGGAGTCGCGCTGCGCAGGCGGTACGGCATCGAGATGGGGCAGTTCAGCATATATATAAATACCGGCCTGCTGAGCCTGTCGTTCTTCGTAGTGGGACTGGAGTCCGCGATCTACGGGGCGGTCGCACTGTACGTGTACGGTATCGTCGTGGACAACTCGATCCGCTCCTTCGACCGGAGAAAGCAGGTCTTCATAATCACTAACATCCCCGAGAGGGTCAGCGAGTTTATCAACATCTCCCTTCAGAGGGGTACGACCCGGTTCGAGGGGGTGGGGGGGTACTCGGGCCAGAAACGGCCGGTGCTCATGACCCTGCTCGAGCCGCGCCAGGTGGTCGCTCTCAAGAAGTACCTGGCGGTCAACGACCC
>CAYWKH010000008.1:0-30707 GCA_964458805.1 uncultured Synergistaceae bacterium | reverse complement strand
CGGGGTCGACCGGCGCCCCCTCCGTCCCCTCGCGCAGGTGGATCAGCCTGATGTCGTGGCCGGCCCCCGGGAAAGCCAGGGAGGCGGCGTAGCCGTAGAAGAGCAGCTGCTCCCTGTACAGCGCCTCCCACGCCGCGGAGCCGTCGATCTCCCCCGCGGTGATCTTGTAGTCCCTGATGTGAACCATGTCTCCCTCCACCCACAGGGCGTCCACCGCCCCCACCAGGCGGACGGCCTTTCCCGTCCCCGCGACCGATACGCGGAACGGGACCTCGCGGCGCAGCGCGCCCCTCTCGTGGACTGCGGCCACCATACGCCCCGCAGGGTTGCAGGCGAAGCGGGTCAGCCACTCCCTGAGGGCGCTCCTGCCGTCGTCCTCCCTCCAAGCCGCTCGCAGCCCCTGCGGCATGAGAGGGTGCATCTCGTCCAGCACAGGCGCGAGGGACGGGAGCCTGAAGTCCCATCGCGACAGCACCCAGTGGGCGAGCGACCCCAGGTCGGCGCCGCCTGGCTCGTCCGCCGCGGGCAGCTCCCAGGTCATCTCCACGCCCTGCCTGTACTTCATCCTCCAGGCCGCGGGGCAGTAGCGGAAGAGCGAGTAGGAGGATGCGCTCATCCTCTCGACGTGCATCTCCCCGACCTCGGGCTGCGGCACCAGCGGGCCCCGGCGGGGGACGGGCGCCTCGACCCTCGGCGCGGGGCGTTTTACGGTCTCTTCGTCCCCGGCGTCCTCCAGTACGGGGACGTCAAGCATCGACAGCCACGAGCCGGGCTTCGGCCTCGGCGCCCCCTCCTTCATCTCGCAGACGGAGCACAGGACCAGGCAGTCCCGAGCCCTCGTCACCGCCACGTAGAAGAGCCGCTCCCACTCCTCCAGCTCCTCCGTCTCCTCCAGGAAGCGCGCAAGCCTCCCCGTCCTCGGTCCCTCCTCTCCCCACGCCTCGGGGCAGGAGGATGCTCCAACCCCGATCAGGGGGGACGGGACGAGGCGTCCGCGCCCGCCTCCGCCGCCGGGGGCGTTGTTAAGGTCCATGACGACGGTTATGGGAAACTCCAGCCCCTTGGCGCTGTGGACCGTGAGCACGCGGACGACGTCCTCCTCCTCGCCAAGCGGGGTGCTCTCCACGACCGCGTCCTTGCGGCCCGCCATGCGCGCCGCGTAGTCGGCGCACCCCGAGGGGTCGAATCCGAACGATCTCTCGTGCTCCCGCACCAGGTCCAGCGCCTTCCACAGGTTTGCCAGTGCGCTCCTCCTGCGCCATGCCGGGTAGGAGGCCAGGAAGGACTGGTCCCTCAGCAGGAGGACGAGGGCCGACATCATGCCCGAATAACGCGCCGCGATCCTTAGCTCCTCGAGGCGGGCCGCGGCGGCCGGGTGGGCCTCGTGCAGCGGCGAGGCGTCCGGCCCCAGGAGCCGCACCGCCTGCTTCACGCTCAGACCGGAGAAGGGGGAGGCGAGGTATCCCGTGGTCGCAGCGCGGTCGTCGGGGAGGGCGATGGCCCTTATCGCCGCGACCAGGTCGCCGGTCTCCCCCCTCGCGAAGAAGCGCTTCCCTCGCTCGAAGGCAGCCGGTATGCCGAAGACCGGGTGCAGAGTCTCCTCCAGCGCCTCGAAGGAGGTCCTGGTCGGCACCAGTATCGTCATGTCGCGCCAGCGGGCGGGGCGCATCCTCCTCTCGCCCGCGTCCCAGACAGGGCCGCCGTGCAGTTCCAGCAGCTTCTCCCCAAGGGAGAGGGCGACCCTCCTGCGAGTCTCCGCCACCCCCTCTTTCTCCCTCCGCGGAAGGATGATCGCGGTCACCGGCGGCAGCGCTTCTGTCTCCCTGGCGCTCCTGGCGTCCGGATCGTCGGGGAAGATCAGGTCCTCGTAGCGGGAGGGCAGGGTGGAGGCTATCCCGTCCTCCCAGACGCGACGGAACAGGCGGTTCACGTAGTCCAGTATGGCGGGCCGGGTGCGGAAGTTGGTCTGCAGCGGGATGTAGACCGTCCCGCCCGACGTCGAGTCCCGCGATGATACCTCCGCCCTTTCGCCGAATATCGTCGGGTCGGCGTGACGGAAGCGGTAGATCGACTGCTTGGGGTCGCCCACCAGGAAGAGCCTGCACCCCTCGGCCGCGGCGGACTCTATGAGGCGCTCCTGAAGGGGGTTGGTGTCCTGGTACTCGTCGACGAGGATCTCCCTGAACGGGAACGCGCCTCCGACGGTCGCGACCTCGCCCGCGAGGCGGATCATGTCGTCGTAGGAGAGAAGCCCCCTCCTGACCCGGTACTCCCTCCAGGCCTCCCACACCATGGCCGCGACGCGCAGCAGCAGCGAACGCAGCCGGTGGTCGCAATCGGACGGCGGCCCGGCCAGGAAGCCCAGGCCGGCCCTGAGGGAGGAGTGATCACCCCGGTACTCGGTCAGCGAGCGGCCCAGCAGCTCCTGTATCATGGCCCCGGTCCTGCTTTTCGCAGCACCGCGCAGGTCGCCCAGCAGGTCGGTGAACAGGGCGTCGGCGAAGGAGAGCGGGTCGCACGAGTCCTCGTTCGCCAAGGCCAGCGCCTCGGGGGGCCAGGCGCGGCGCAGCGCGTTCACCCGCTCGTTGAAGGCGCCCTTTCCCTCGAGCGCGGACGGGAGCCCGGAGAGGACCCCGGCCCACTCGTGCGCGATCTCGACGCAGGCGGGCAGGCAGATCTTCATGAGCCGGCTCTCGACATCCTCGTACCAGTCGGGGTCCTTCGCGCGGTCGAGCAGCGTCCGGGGCGACTCGCCTCGGCTCTCGAGCATGTCGGCGAGGGCCAGGGAGAAAGAGACGAGCTCGCCGGGGCCGTACTCGTTGACCGCGTCGGCGAGGCTTACCCCGGCCTCTCCGTCCAGGAAGAGGTCCTTCCCCCCGTCCGCCGGGAGGGAGCGGTCGAACCAGTCGAGGTCCAGCGAGTCGAGGGCCTTCTCGGCGCGGAGCTCGAACAGTTCGGCCTCTGGGGCGGAGACGGGGCGCGCGCCCAGGCCTGACGGGAGAAGGAGCGCGCGCTCTCGCACGATATTGAGCGCGAAGGAGTGTATGGTCGAGATCCTCGCGTCGCGCAGCTCCGCCGCCGTGTCCGCCAGGAGCCTGCCGTCCGGGTCGAGCACGGGGCGGAGCTCGCGGAACAGCCCCTCTATCCTCACGCGCATCTCGTTCGCGGCCTTGTCCGTGAAGGTGAGGGCCAGGATGTCGCGCGGGCGGACGCTCTCTCGAAGAAGGGCCCTGATGAAGCGCCACGACAGGGTGTGGGTCTTCCCGGTACCCGCCCCAGCGCCGACCAGTGTGACGGGAGCCTCCGAGAAGACGGCCTCCTCCTGGGCCGGAAGCAGCAGGCTCCGTTCCCTGATATGCCCTCTCAGGCGGCGGAGAAGCGTCTCCTCACGCGTCATCTTCGTTTGCCTCCTCTGCCTCCGGCGACTGGAAGTCGCGCTTCCTGCAGATCGACTGGAACCGGCAGAACCGGCAGCTCGCGGAGTCGTACCTGGCGGGGAAGAGCCCGGTGCGGAAGGACTCGGCCACCCTGTCCAACGCCTCGCACGCCGCATCCCGGCGATCGGGCAGCGATCCCTTGAGGGAGGGGATAAACGGGGGCGCGGGGTCGGCTGCCGCTCCTACGCATCTGCCGTCCCTGAGGCACAGGTAGGCGGTTGCGAGCGTGGTCCGCATGTCATCTCCCCCGGCCAGCGCGATGGAGTAGGCCGCGAGCTGCAGGCTCTCCTTGAACCAGGTCGAGGGGCCGCTTTTGTAGTCGAAGAGGAGCGCGCCCTCATCGAACAGGTCGACCCTGTCGCACCTGCCGCGGAAGGCGACTCCGTCTATTCGAAGCTCCGGGAGCGCGAACTCGAGCCTCTGCCCTCGCCTCGCCGCGAGCAGCCCCCCGTCGTCCATCTCCTGTTGCAGCTCCGCAAGCCGGAGGCCCCTCCTGAAAAGCTCCTCCTTGAAGCGCCGAAGGCGCGGGTCGTCGGCCAGACTTGGATATTTCCGCTTCATCGCCCGGTCGAACAGCTCCCTGACCAGTGGGACGAGGGGTTCGCCGGTGGACGTTCGCCTCTCCCAGGCCGTCTGCCAAAGGTGGTGGAGCGCGCCACCGGCAAGGTCGGGCCTGTACCGGGACACGATCGGTTCCTCCAGGCGGGCGACCCGGAGGCAGTAGTACCTGAAGGGGCATGTGACGAAAAGGTCGACGTCGCTAAGGTAGAACGCCGGTGCCTCGGGGACATCGAGCCTGGTCTCTCCCGCTCGTCCCCTGTCCTCGCCGAGGGAGGGCAGGTCAAGCCGGCATATCTCCACCCCGGCCGCGACCGGCGATCCGTCGGGGGGCAGTATGTCGCCCAGGGAGCGCTCCAGCGGGGCGCAGGCCAGGCGCAGCCAGGGGTTCTCGCCCGCCAGGGCGGAGTCCTCGAACGGGGACGGGGGGAGGGGGCGTCCCGACGAGTCGGCCATTGGGCGCAGCAGGATGCACAGGCTCTCCCCGCAGGCGGTCAGCCTCCGGAACAGCGCCTCCCGCGCGCTTCTCTTCTCGGGGACCAGGGGGAGATGGCTCCTCCCGAGGTCGAGGCTCTCGTGCAGGCGCTCCTTCCGCTCGTCGCTCAGCAGGGGCGACTCCCTCACCTGGCCGGGCCAGCGGCTCGCGACGACTCCCGGCAGGATCCAGACGGAGTGCCCGGCCAGGGAGGGTGGTGTGCCGGGATAGACGGCGATTGAGGGTGAGGCCGTGGGCGGAGTCCAGACCGAGGCCGTGTCGGCCCACTGGGCGAGGAACGCGGCCCCCTCGTCCCCGGCGAGCGTCGCGGCGCCGGCCTCGCCCAGGTCGCGGCAGAGGTCGCGCAGGGATTCCGCCTTCCTCTCCGCCTCGCGCGCCGCCAGGACGACCTCACGGATCGCGCCGTCGAGGCCCGGCAACCCGGCGCCCCTCTCGATCAGCAGCTTGAGCTCCTCGCGTCGCGGCGCGAGCCCGGCCAGGGCCTCCAGCAGCTCCCCGGGTCGTCCGCCGCGCCTCAAGGCGTCCGTGAAGCGAACCGCCCGCTCGAAGGCCGACCCGCCGTTCGCCGGGGAAAAGTCGCCGAGGAAGGAGGTCCATGCCGTCCTCCCGGCGGGGAGGGCCTCCAGGAACTCGCTCCTAGGGAAGGAGAAGGGGGATAGGAGCAGTGATGACAGGAAGTCCGCGGTCTCTTGCGGGGGCCATTCGTCGGCCGCCAGCTCCATCGCTCGCCTCGCGCTCATCCAGAGTGATGTCTCCGACACGGGCGCGCCCTCCCGCACCGAGAATGGCAGCCCGTATCGCGTGAAGCTCTCGAGGATCGACTCCAGCTCCTCCCCGTCCGCGCACAGTCCGATGCCTCCCCAGCCAGGGAAGGCCGGGACGATCTCCCCGGCGATGTCCCCCACGCCATGTGACCAGAAGAGTAGCTCGCGGGCCAGGGTGTCGGTCGACAGGCGCATGTCCCCCGCGGCTATTGAGATGCACGCGACGGCCTCGCCGCCCTCGGCGGAGTCGCGCTCCGCCTCGGGGAACTGCTGCACCGCCGTGTAGAAGTCGCCGGGGCCGCACTCCGGAATCCACATCTCCATGTCCGCCCCGGCCGCGCAGAGCGCCCGCAGGAAGCCCATCTGCCCGGATGTGAAGCTGAGGAAGCCCGCCGCCATGATCCTGAGCTCCCCTGCCCATCTTCCCCCCGCCTCCGGGTGCTCGCGGAGCAGTCTGGCCCCGAGCGCGGGGACCTGCGCGCTGTCCGCCAGGTTCAGGCTATCAAGCAGGGCGATGTAGTCCGCGTAGAGGTGGCACAGCAGGCCGCCCTCGCTGTCCATGCGGCGGCAGCCTCCATCCGAGTCCTTCTCGCAGCCGGAGCAGCCGAGGGCGGCTCCCAGCTCGCTCGCCGGCACGTCCTCGGCAAGCAGCTCCCGAATGGAATGCCCCGCCATCGCGATGAAGGCGGCCGAGTGGACGCCCGGAGGAAGCCTGTCGGGGTGCCTCTCCCTCATGGCGTGCACCGCGCGTCGGACGAGAAGCCAGTGGTCGGGCGGGTCTATCTGAAGCCGCGGCCTTGCGCCGACCGCCTCTGCGGCTGCCCTGTACAGGTCGTCCCATATCCAGGCCCTGGGCTTGGCCTCCGGGAAGGATACAGCGGGACGCCCCTCCTCCCCCTCGGGGAGGAGCATGTCGATCAGGATCGGCCTGTCCCTGTTCGATGGCACCAGGAAGACCGTGCCGCCCCTTCCAGCCTCCCTGCGCAGGGGGGCGACCAGGCTTCCGGGAGTGCGGTAGACGTGCAGCTTCAGGTTCATCCCTCCCCGATGTCTCGATGTAGGACGCGTCTCGTCCCAGTTTAGCACAAGCTCATGTTCCCGGCGTCGTGGCGAATATTCGCACCGCCTCTTCGGATTGTACTAGCGCGACCGGCGCATGAGGGATGTCTTTTTATCGGGACTGCCTCGACACGCGCGCTAATTTTTATGCTACAATATTCAAAATGAATGATAGGGAGGTAGGATAAATTTGATCGCAAGAAGGATTTTCGCGTTGGCGGCATCCGCGATGCTGTTGTTGTCGGTGGCCGCCCTGCCGGCCAGCTCCGGGGAGTTGCGCCTGGAGATAAGCGGCGAGGCCATGGAGAAGCTGTCGTCCATGGGTGGCGATCTTCGCCTGGAGTGGGGACTCTACCGCAACACCTGAGCGGAGAGGCCATCCGCTCTCGTTGCGAGCGGCGAACCGGCGTACAAGGTCGAGCTTGTTCCACTGACGGATGAATCGAGTAACGTGACGATACGGGTTCCGGAGGATATGAAATTTGTGGACGACAGGGTGTACATCGAGAGCTTCACCTACAGGGGAAGGGAGATGCTGATCTGCAGGACGGCGGTGTACGAGGATTGACGATAGAGTGCGTGATCTTCGACTTCGACATGACCCTGGTGGACAGCAGCTACGCGGTCACCGAGTCGATGAACAGGGTGGCCGAGAAGGAGGGCTTGCCGGGGGTCACGAGGGAGGATGTGCTCTCCGTCATAGGCATCCCGATCCGCGAGTCGTGGGAGAAGATATGGGGACGCTTCGAGGAGAGCTGGCTGACGGACTTCAGGGCCGGCTTCTCGCAGCAGGAGTATGCCGGGATACTTCCCTTCCCCGGCACCGTGCGGGTGCTTGAGGAGCTGTCCTCCCGCGGCGTCCGCCTGGGGATAGCGTCCAACCGCCAGAAGCCGGCGCCCCCGCTCCAGGTGCTGAAGCTCGACGGGTACTTCGGCTCCGTCGTGGGCATGGACGACGTGGAGAGGGGCAAGCCCGCCCCCGACATGATCCTCAAGGGGATGTCCGACCTGGGCGGGAGGCCGGACACCACCCTGTTCGTGGGCGACACGGCGGACGACATGGCGGCCGGAATGAGCGCGGGCATCCGTCCGATCGGGCTGACCACGGGCTTTTTCACGCCGGAGGTCCTGTACTCCGCTGGCGCGTGGAGGGTCTTCGACGCTGTGGAGGACCTGCTGTCCCTGTTCGGGTCGGGGGGCGACCGCCTGTGACTGACGTGGGCAACCGGCTCTCTAGGGAGAAGTCCCCCTACCTGCTGCGCCACGCGGGCAACCCGGTAGACTGGCATCCCTGGGGGGACGAGGCCTTCAACCGGGCGAGGGCGGAGGACAAGCCCCTGTTCGTGTCCATAGGCTACGCTGCGTGCCACTGGTGCGGCGTCATGGAACGGGAGTCCTTCGCCGACGCGGAGGTGGCCAACCTGCTGAACGACGCCTGCATACCGGTCAAGGTGGACAGGGAGGAGCGCCCCGACGTCGACGCCGCCTTCATGGCGGTCTGCGAGATGATGAACGGCAGCGGCGGCTGGCCGCTGAACGTATTCCTCACCCCGGAAGGGTTGCCCTTCTTCGCGGCCACCTACATGCCCAAGCGGGGTTCGCCGGCCCTCCCGGGGATCGTGGACGTGGTGCCGAGGGTCAAGTGGCTGTTCAAGACCCAGAGGGAGCAGGTTGAGAGGTCCGCGCGAAGCATTCGCGACTCGCTGGTCGACGGGGCCGAACCCGGGGCCCAGGGTTCCTTGCCCGGGACGGCGCTCCTGAAGAAAGCCTTCGACGACCTCGAGGGCGCATACGACCGTGAGTGGGGAGGCTTCTCGAGGGCGCCGAAGTTCCCGATGCCGTCCCACCTGCTCTTCCTGCTGCGCTACTGGCGGAGGTTCGGCGAGGAACGGGCGCTGTCGATGGTAAAGGAGACGATCGGCCACATCTGGAGGGGTGGTATTCGCGACCACCTGGGGGGCGGGCTGGCCCGCTATTCGACGGATCGCCGCTGGCTTTTGCCGCACTTCGAGAAGATGCTGTACGACCAGGCGCTCATGCTGTACGCACTGGCGGAGTGCCGGGAAGCCGGCGAGGACCCCATGCTGGACGCGTTCGCCGCGGACCTGGCGGGCTTCGTGCTGGGGGAGATGGCCGCGCCGGAGGGCGGCTTCTGCTCCGCGACGGGGGCGGACGGGGAGGGCGAGGAGGGCGGCTACTACCTGTGGACCGAGGAGGATGTGCGGGCCGCGCTCCCCCCGGAGAAGGCAGGGATCTTCATCTGCGCCTACGGGATTCGCAAGGGTGGGAATGTGAAGAACGAGCGCACGGGTCGTATCCTCGGGGACAACGTTCTTCACATCCCGGAGCCGAGGGAGAGGACCGCAGCGAGGTTCGCCCTGTCCCCGGATGAGCTCGAGGCCGTCCTCGCGTCCTGCCGGGCGACCCTTCTCGCTGAGAGGAACAGGCGCCCCCGGCCCCCGCTCGACGACAAGATCCTGGCAGACTGGAACGGGCTCATGATAGCGGCGCTGGCCCGCGCGTCGTCCGCGTTCGGCAGGCCGGAGTGGCTGAGCGCGGCGGAGAGGGCCGCCCGCTTCGTCGAGCTGAAGCTGCGCGACAGAGGTGGCAGGCTGCTGCACCGCTATCGCGACGGGGAGAGCGCCATATCGGCCTTCCTCGAGGACTACGCCTTCATGGCCCTGGGGCTGGCGGAGCTGTCCGCCGCGACCGGCAAGGGGCAGTACACGGAGGCCGCGCTGAGGTTTGCGGGCGAGATGGAAAAGGCGTTCTCGGACCCGGCCGGCGGTGGATTGTACTCAACCTCCACCGCAGACCCGAAGCTTTTTCTCAGGAGACGGGAGGCCTACGACGGCGCCCTGCCGTCCGGGAACTCGGTTGCCGTCGACGTGTTCGCCAGGCTGTCGCGGCTCGCGGGGCGCAGGGAGCTCGCTGTGTCCGCGCGGAGAATAGCAGGGGCCTTCGCCGCGCGCGCGGCGAAGTACCCGCTGTCCCACACATGGTTGCTGGCCTCCGTCATGGACCTGTGATGTTCCCCCGGGGGAAAATGAGGGAACGGGGGCTTGTTGTCCCGCCCGGCATAGGATATAGTAACCGGACGGTTCTATCTGTACGGCGGAGGAGGGAGCGTCCATGCAGGAAGTAAAAAAAGTAATCACCGAGGTGGGGACCAACGAGTGGCAGGTGGTGGTGTTCTTTCTGGGGGATCAGACGTTCGCGATCAATGTGGACAAGACGAGGGAGATACTTCGCTGGCCGGGCTGCCGGACCATCCCCGAGTCCCACCCGTCGATGATCGGCATCACCTCCGTTCGTGGAGAGGTGCTCCCGTTGCTTGACCTTCGCGTCCACCTGCGGATCGAGCCCAAGGTCCCGCTCGATTCGAGCAAGGTGGTGATCGCCGAGTTCAACGAGATAAAGCTCGGGTTCGTCGTGGATGCCGTCGAGAGGATCTACCGGATCAACTCCGAGGAGTTGGACTCCACGCTCACCGGGACCTTCCTCGGGGAGTACGTGCTCTACGTGATAAAGCGCGACGCGCGCAACGTGTTGCTGCTCGACTACGAGGCGATCGTCCAGATGGTAAACCCCGTGCTGTCGCAGCGATACGCCATAGACGTGGAGAAGACCGCCGAGATGGCCTCCCACCTTGGCAACCTCGACCGCTTCAGGATACTAGTGGCCGAGGACTCGCCCCTCATCAGGAAGCAGATAGCCGACGTCCTGGGCCAGGGGGGATTTCACAACCTGGTGCTCACGGGCGACGGCAAGGAGGCCTGGGATAAGCTGAACACCCCCGGTGAGCATTTCGACCTGCTGATAACCGATGTGGAGATGCCCCGCCTTGACGGCCTCGCCCTGACCAGGCGCGTCAAGGAGCACCCGGAGTTCAAGAAGGTGCCGATAGTCGTCTTTTCGTCGATCATGGCCCAGGATATCAAGGTCAAGGCAGCTAGTGTCGGCGCCGAGGCGCAGATCACCAAGCCGGAGATCCCGGATATGTTGGAGCATATAATACGCCTTCTGCCCGCCGGCGCCTGAAGAGGAAACCGGCTATTGACCTCGCTTCCCTACTGGGATTCCGACGTCGACATGGAGGTGGCGTCGTGGTTTCCTCTGCGCATGGACTATCTGCCGGTGTCGATAAACGCGCACCACAGCGCCGATCTTCGACAGATCGCGGCGCTGTCTCTGCGCATGGACAGCGAGTTTTTCTTCCTCGCGAGCCTGAGGAGCGGCTACGCCGGCACGCTGCTGCGCGACAGCATGTTCGTCCCTGGGCGGGTGAACAGGATCGGCCTGGGCTTCACGATGCTGTTCGGATACTCGTCCCCGATGGAGGAACTCCTGTCGTCGATGGTCGGCACGGAGGGGGAGGTCGAGGCCGGCGTCTCGTTCTGCTGCCTGTGGAACGGGGACATCATGCTGGACAACTTCAAGTCGATAGTGCTGGTGAGCGGGAATCCTCTCTTCGACGAGGGCCCGTTTCTGGCGGAGCTTGCGTCCAACCTGGAGAGGAGAGTGTCGTCGGGCAGGAGCCTGCCCTTCTTCGCGGAGAAGTTCGGCTACCGAAGGTTCTTCATCCGCTACGAGACCGACGATCTCACAGGGTTGGAGATAAGCCGCCTTCTGTTCGAAATGGAGTTCGAGGAGACGCGCAAGTCGGTGGGACCTTCACCGGAGGTGGCCTTTCCGCCGCTGCTGGGCATCGATCTGACCTTTTAGCGAAGGCGCCTGTTCAGGACGAGCCGATGCCAGGGCCGGGCTCGCTGTTTTGTCTTTGTTGTTGCCAGGAGGGGCTGGTTGTTCTATGGAGAACGAGACGCTTAATGAAAAGGTGATTCTGGAGGACAAGGAGCTTCTGGAGGACAAGGACGCCGTCGAGAAGGAGGGACCTCCTCACGACGAGGCAGCGGATTTTATGGGCGCCATGCGGGAGCTCATCGCGAAGGGTCATGACAAGGGGTTTGTCACCCACAAGGACATAGAGCGCCACGTGCCGCTGGAGAGCTGGAACTCGGAGATACTCGACGACGTGGTGTCCAACCTCATGGAGCTTGGCATAGAGGTCACGGAGGACGCCAAGGAGACGGACGCCGTAGCCGCGCCCGTGCGCCCGGACTCGTCCGCCATGGGGGAGAGCTCCGCCCAGCCCGCCCTGGACCTGGAGCTTGGGAAGCTTGACGACATACCCCTGACCGATCCCGTCCGCATGTACTTGAGGGAGATAGGGAAGGTCCCGCTGCTGGACGCCGCCGAGGAGGTGTGCCTGGCGAAGAGGGTCGAGGCCGGAGACGACACCGCCAAGAAGATGATAGTGGACGCCAACCTGAGATTGGTGGTTAGCATCGCCAAGAAATACATAGGCAGGGGCATGCTCTTCCTCGACCTCATCCAGGAGGGAAACCTGGGGCTCATCCGCGCCGTCGAGAAGTTCGACTACCGCAAGGGGTTCAAGTTCAGCACCTACGCGACCTGGTGGATACGCCAGGCCATAACCAGGGCGATAGCGGACCAGGCGCGCACCATACGCGTCCCGGTGCACATGGTGGAGACCATAAACAAGATGGTGCGGATCTCCCGCCAGCTTGTGCAGCGGCTGGGACGGGAGCCCACCGACGACGAGATCGCGGCCGAGATGGAGATAGAGCCGTCCAAGGTGGAGGAGATCAGGCGCATCGCCCAGCTCCCGGTATCTCTGGAGACCCCGATCGGCGAGGAGGAGGACAGCCAGCTCGGCGATTTCATTGAGGACAGGGAGCTGCCCAACCCGGAGGAGGCCGCGGCCGGACACCTGCTCCACGAGCAGATCGAGGAGATGCTCGACGCCCTTTCGGAGCGCGAGCGGGAGGTTTTGCACTACCGCTTCGGCCTTGAGGACGGCCACTCCTACACCCTTGAGGAGGTCGGCAAGCGCTTCGGGGTGACCAGAGAGCGCATTCGCCAGATAGAGGCCAAGGCTCTGCGCAAGCTGCGCCATCCCAGCAGGAGCAAGAAGCTCAAGGACTTCCTGGATTGAGCAGGGCAGATACGAGAGCCGTAGCCGGCCCGGCTAGTTGGGGAGCCTGATCTTGAAGGTGTTGCACATGGTCCTGAGTCTCGCTCCCTCGCTCATGTTCGTCTACCTGTACATCAGGCTGCGCTCCGCTGTCGGCCCCGGCTGGAGATGGACTCTGGTGTACTCTCTACTGTCGGCGGCCCTGCTCTACGGCTCGTACTTCCTGTGGACGACGGACCTGGGCGAATGGCCGCAGTTTCGAAAGGTTCTTTCGTACTCGGTGTACATGGTACTCGCACTGGCCTTTCTCATGTTCGCCGCCTTCCTCGTCCTGGATGCGACGCGCCTGTTACTCTGGGCCGCGGATCATCTACTGTCGTCAACTTTCGGGTCAATCCTGAGCCCTCCCCGAGTCCGCGCCGTCGCCGCCGTCTCGTTCGCGCTGCTGGCCTGCGCTTACGGCTGGTTCGAGGCCCTGTCGGTGCGCCCGGTAAGTGTAACCGTGGTCACCGACAGGCTGCCCGCAGGTGTGGACAGGATCAGGATTGCGCACCTGACGGACGTCCACCTTGGATGGTTCGTCCAGGAGCAGCGCCTTGAGCGCATCCTGGACGTGGTGCGCGGCGCGTCCCCGGACCTTCTGGTATGCACCGGCGACCTGGTGGACGGCAACATGGAGGAGCGCGAGCAGGAGACGGCGCTCTTAAGGGCGCTCGGGCCTCCTCTCGGCAAGATCGCGGTCACCGGGAACCACGAGTACCACGCTGGGGTGGAGCAGGCGGTGCGGTTCATGGAGAGGGCCGGCATGCGAGTCCTGCGCGGCGAGGCCGTCGCGGTTGGCGGCATAGTCGTGGCAGGGGTGGACGACCCCGCGGCTCTGCGCCACGGGGAGAGACCAGCCCTGGAGTCGGAGCTGCTGGCGCCGCTGCCGACCGACCGCTTCGTCCTCCTGCTGAAGCACCAGCCCACCGTATCGCAGGGCTCGGAGGGCCTGTTCGACCTGCAGCTCTCCGGTCACACCCACGGGGGGCAGATCTGGCCCTTCTACTGGGCCACCCGGGCCGCCTACGACTACCGTCCGGGGTTGCGCGCCTTGAAGCCTAAGGCGCGCGGGGAGGCCCAAGCCTCCACAGGGGGCAGGGAGAGCGCGGTCCTGGTGAGCAACGGCGCCGGGACGTGGGGTCCTCCGATACGCTTCATGGCCCCGCCGGAGGTGATGATAGTGGACCTGGTGAGAGGCGTGGACGAGTGACGGGCCACGCGCTCCCTTATAACCCGTCCGGGGCGTAGAGTGCGCGGACGCAGGCGCCGCTGAGGGCCTCCAGGCTCGACACCGCCCTGTCCGACGGGAGCCCGGAGGCGTCGTACGCCAGGGGAAGTTCGGTGCACGCCATGCACAGCGGGATGTCCCTGGCGCTCCAGAGAGCGTCCAGGGTCCTGCGCAGCAACAACCCTCCCGCGCGCCTGTCTCCCCCCTTCACGGTGGCGATGACCCTCTGCACCTCATCCAGAGCATCCTCGGGCGGCACGAGAAACTGGTATCCCAGCCTCTCGGCCTCCGCTTGGAAGAGCCCCGTTTTAATCGTCCCGAGCGTCCCCGCCAGCCATGCCCCCTCGGGGCTCAGACTGGCCGTTGCCGCGACCGTCTCCTCCACGATGTGAACCAGCGGGACGGGGAGATCCCCCCTGAACCTGTCGATGAAGTGGTGGGCCGTGTTGCATGGGACGGCCAGAAGATCGGCCCCCCAGCGCGCGAGGGTCATCAGCCCGCTCCTCAGCCCCGCGGTTGGGTCCTCCCCCTTCCCGAGGATGGCGCTGCTCCTGTCGGGTATCTGCGGGTCCGACAGGAGATAGACTGTGGCGTGCTCCTGGTCGCAGGAGGCCGGCGACCTCTCCGCGAGAAGCCTCATGAACTCGGCGGTGGCGGCCGGCCCCATGCCCCCGAGCACGCCGAGGATCCTCCCGGGCCCGCGTGAACCTGACAAGCGAATCACCTCGCAGAATGAATGATTCGCGTATTATACCGCCGCCATCGGGTCGCGTCGACGGCCCGGCGATTCGGAAAGAAGCGAAATTTACCGCGCCAAACCGCTGTTTCGGGGCCAGGCTGCATTATAATCAATATGCAGTCCGATCTCGTGCAAGGCACTCGAGGAAAAAGGGGGACCAGCTATGAAGGCTCTTTTGGTGATCGATATGCTGAACGACTTTATCAGGGAGGACGGGGCCCTGTCGGTCGGGGCCGCCGGTCGGGAGATCGTGGACTTCATACGTCGGAAGACGGCGGAGTTCAGGGAGGAGGGATGTCCGATAATCTATATCTGCGACAACCACGAGCCCGACGACGGCGAGTTCGAGATGTTCCCGGCGCACTGCGTGGCGGGCGGCGGGGGGTGCGAGATCATACCGGAGCTGGACGTGCGCCCGGGGGACAAGATCATCAGGAAGAGGCGCTACAGCGCGTTCTTCGGCACCGACCTGGACCTGTACCTCAGGGAGAAGGGGGTCGACGAGCTGTTCCTCGCGGGGGTGTGCACGAACATCTGCGTGCTGTACACGGCCGCGGACGCGCGCAACATCAACTACAGGGTGAACATATTCGAGCGGGGCGTAGCCTCCTTCGACGGCGAGGCGCACTCATTCGCGCTCAGGGAGGCGAAGAACACCCTGGGGTGCGCGATCCTGTAAATTTCAGCGCTCCGGGCGGGCGGCGCGGCTCAGTCGTCGAACCTGAAGCGCCTCTCCCTGATCAGCGAGGCGCACGCCTTTACGACGTCGGGCTCGTACTTCGTCCCCATGCCTCCCTCTATCTCCGCGAGAGCGGCCTCGACGCCCAGGGCCGGGCGGTACGGGCGGTAGGAGGAGATGGCCTCCACTACGTCGGCCACCGCTATGATCCTGGCCTCCAGCAGAATGACGTCCCCGGTCAGCCCCTCGGGGTAGCCGGTGCCGTCCAGGCGCTCGTGGTGCTGGGCTATAACCTTTGCAACCGGCCACGGGAAGATTATCGGGGACACTATGGACTCGCCCACCATCGGGTGCTCCTTGATCAGGGAGAACTCCAGCGGGGTGATCCGGCCCGGTTTGCTCAGGATCTCGGACGGAATCTTTATCTTGCCGATGTCGTGAATCCGGGCGGCGGTGTGTATCCCCCGGAGTTGATCGGCGGGAAGTCGCATCTCGTGCGAAATCGCAAGGGCGAGCGCGGCGCAGCGCACCTGGTGCCCGGCCGTGTAGGGATCCTTCGTCTCCACGGTGTTGGCGAGGACCGAGATGGTCTGGTCGAGCGTCAGAGCCAGCTGGTCGGCGGTCTCCCGGAGCTCCTTGGTTCGCAGGGCCACAAGCTCCTCGAGCCTGTCCATCCTGTCCCTGCGCTCCGCGTCGGATGCCCTGGTCCGCAACATTGCCCTTAGCTGGGCCACCAGCTCGTCCTCCTCGATCGGCTTCGACAGGAACGCATCGGCGCCGGCCTTGAGCCCAAGAGTGCGGTTCATGGCGCTGTTCTCGACAGCGGTGAGCAGTATCACAGGGATGGAGGCCGTGTCGGGATCCGCCTTTAGCCTTCTGGCCGTCTCGAAACCGTCCATTCCAGGCATGAGAATGTCGAGCAGTATCGTGTCGGGCAGCTTCTCCTTGGCGACCTGGATCCCTTCCTCCCCGGAGAGGGCCTCCAGCATGACGCACTCGGGCATAAGCATTCTGAGCATCGCCCTTAGCACCACCAGGTTGTCGTACTTATCGTCGATGGCCAGGACTGTATTCATATTTCGCGCCTCCTAATCCCCATCCTCTTCGGTCTGTCCCGCCGAGGTCAAGGCCCGCGCCTTCGAGACCAGCTCCTCGGGCCTGACATCCCCCTTGAGGGCCAGGAATCGAACTCCGAGCTCGTTGAACACCCTGGTGTCCCGCGGCTTGAGCACCCTGGCCGTCATCAGCAGCACCGGCACGCTGCGGCCCAGGCGGCGCAACTCTTTTAAAAAGCTGAATCCGTCCAAGCCCGGCATGTCAAGGTCCAATATCAGCCCGTCCGGCTGGTTCGACTCCATGGCGTCCAGCGATTCCTGCCCGTCCTTGAAGATGGACACCTTGAAACCGTTCTGCTCGAGGGTTCGCCTTAGCTGCATCGCCTCGACCCTGTTGTCGTCGATTATATAAATGAACGGGACCGTCGCCCTGTTCTTGTCGTCCGGCAGGAACGCCTCCGCATCACCGGATCGGGGCTGGAGGTTGACGAGCAGCGTGAACCTGGAGCCGGTGCCCGGCTTGCTCTCCACTTGAATCTCGATGCCAAGGATGTCCGCGATCTTCTTGACTATCGCAAGCCCCAGCCCGGTACCCTCGAACCTGCGCGCTCTCGAGCCATCGCTCTGGCGGAACTCGTCGAAGATATGGGGAAGCTCCTCCTCTTCTATGCCTATGCCGGTGTCCTCCACGTCTATTCTGACCCTGTCTCTTTCGGCCGTGGCGTGAAGAGTGACTCCGCCTGTATCGGTGAACTTCATCGCGTTGCCCACGAGGTTGATTATCACCCGCCGCAGCTTTTCCTCGTCGGTGATCACCGGCGGCAGGCCCTGGTCGATTTGGCACTCGATGAATATACCCTTCTCCCGGGCCAGCGGACGGACGCCCTCGGCAGTCTCCATGAGCAGGCGTCCCACCCGGGTCTCCTTAAGGTGGAGCTCCTCGCGCCCGGCCTCGATCCGCGAGAGGTCCAGAATGCCGTTTATAAGGGCAAGCAGACTCTTCCCGTTTTTCTCGATGATGCCCAGGTAGTCCAGCTCCTCCCGGGTCAGGCGCTCCGCGGCCTCGGACCGCATCACCCTGGAGAGCGCCAGGATGGAGTTGAGCGGGGTCCTGAGCTCGTGGCTCATGTTGGACAGGAACTCCGTCTTCAGCCTGCTCGCCTTCTCCGACTTGCTCCTCTGGATATTGAGCTCCTCGTTCTGCGCCTCCAGCTCCCTGGCCTGGAACTCGAGCTCCTCCGACTGGGCCGCAAGCTCCTGGTTCGCGCCCTGCAGATCCTGCAGCAGGGTCCTCTCCCTCTCCCCCGCGAGCAGGTTGGCCATGGCCGCGTTGAGCCCCTCCCTCACAATCGAGAAGGCGAGGGTGTACTCCTCCGGGTAGCGGGAGAACGAGCTCATGGTGAACAGCGCCGCGGGCTCGCCGCGCACGGTTATTGGCATGGTCAGTATCTGGGTCGGCCGGAACCTGCCGGCTATCGTGTTGAGGGCGAAAGTGGCGCTGTCCGGCACGGCAAGGACGTGAACCTCGTTGTCCAGGATCGGCGCCCCGAACTGACCCTCGAGGGATTCCGCGCTGAACGAGCCTATGGACTCCGGCGGCAGCCCCGCAGAAGCCACCAGGTCCATCGTGTCCGGCTTCGTCTCGTTGCGGATGTAGAAGGCGGCCATGCAGGAGCCGGTCTCCTTCATTATCAGCCTCAGGAAGTTCCACGCCAGGTCCTCCTTCGTGGCCGACACGGCGACTACGTTCAGCATGTCCGTAACCGCCTCCTGCACCCTTATTCGCGTGCGCACCAGGTCCGCCATCGTCATCAGGGCGCTGGACAGCAGGTCGAAGTCGAAATTCCCCCTCACCGGGACCTTCTGGTTCAGCTCCCCCTTGAATTTGTCAAGGGCCTCTCCGAGCGCCGGCGCCGAGCGCGATAGAGTCTCCCCCGTCGCGACGCCTCTCCGCGACAGGGAGAATATGTCGGCCTCGGCGAAGCGCCTGATCGCCCTTGTTATCGCGCGCAGCGGGGCAAAAAAACCGACGATGACGAGCGTGTTGAGCAGTATGAACAGCGACAGGACCGCCGAGGTCAGAAGCATCGTCCTGAACCGCACGGTTCTCTCGGCCGCATGGGTGTTCGTCTTGAAAGAGTACAGCAGCGTCTCTCGCGTGGCCTCGGACTTCTGCTGGATCTGCTCCATCCTGGCGGTGTTCATCACCACCTCTACCGAGCCTATCCTCCTCCCTTCGCGCAGGATGATCGACCTGTACCCCCTGAAACGGCTGCCCTCGGACCTGGCGCCCAGCATCAGCTCCCCCGCCACGATCACGCCCTTCTCGTCCTTCACCACGGCGGAGAGGATGTCCGGTATGTTAAGCACCCCCGAGGCAAACGCGGCCAGCTCGGTGGTATCCATGTTCCACAGGGGCACGGAGGCGATCCACGCCAGGTAGTCGGCCATCGACTGTCCGAAGGCGTCGGTAGCCTGGTTGTAGTAGGCCACCTCGTTGCGCGCCTGCTCCTCCAGCACGCGGCTGGTGGTGTCCTCAACCGCGGCCAGCAGCCCGTTCAGCCCGGTGTGGGCCACGAAGGCCAGTGCCGCCGCCAACAGGATGACGCTTATCATCATGAACAGGGTGTTGCGTACAACCGAATTTCTGAACATGTTCGGCTCCTTCCGGACACAACTCTGTAAACCGCAAGTGCGCGCCTGAAAAGGCCGCACGAACTCCGCCTCTGGCGATTGTGCACCGTTATTCTACCTTAAATGCGGTCTTCATGGAAGGGAGCGACGCGATCACGCCGTTGACGGAAGCGGCCCTGCCACTATACTGTAGTCGTCAGTGTTGGAGCGCGAATTTTGCGCGCTCCACGGCAGAGTAGCGGCTCTGGTATAATCCGGTGGTGATCATCGGTTATCGGGCTTGACACAGGGGGCTGAGGGCGAAAAAATGGGAGGGGAAATGGCGGTCGAGGCTAGGGGGCTCTCCTTCTCGTACAGGGGAAGCGGGGGAGCATCGGCGTTGAAGTCGGTCGACTTCGACGTAAAGAAGGGCGAGTTCGTGGTGATAATGGGCCCGAGCGGCGCCGGGAAGTCCACACTTGCGAACTGCCTGAACGGGCTTGTGCCGCGATTCATTCGGGGCGAGCGCGAGGGAGTCGTACTGGTGAACGGGGTCGAGGCGGGCAGGAGCCCGGTCAACAGGATGGCGGGGGAGATAGGGCTCGTATTCCAGGACTTCGAGGCGCAGCTCTTCTCCACCAACGTGAGGCTAGAGGTCGCCTTCGGGCCGGAGAACTTCGGCGTCCCGCGCGCGGAGATAGCGGAGAGGGTCGAAAGGGTCCTGAGGATGGTGGATCTTCAAGGGTTCGAGGGGCGCAGCCCGGCGACCCTGTCCGGCGGGCAGAAGCAGCGCCTGGCCATAGGCTCGGTGCTCGCAATGCATCCCGACATAGTCTGCATGGACGAGCCGACCACGGACCTCGATCCCCTGGGAAAGGCGGGGGTCTTCAGGATAGCCAGGGGGCTCCGCGAGAGCGGGGCCCTGACGCTGATAGTAATCGAGCACGAGACGGAGGAGGCCCTGGCCGCCGACCGGCTCGTCGTGATGAAGGATGGCGAGATCGCGGCGCGGGGGAGACCAGCGGACATACTGAGGGACGTTGACTTCACTGAGGCGGCGGGGATAATGCCGCTGCAGGTGCCGAAGTTCTTCCGGGCGGCGGGCGCCGGTGTCGCGGAGGACGCCCCGTTGCTTCCAGCCGAGGGGGCGGATCTCTTCGGAAGATCGGGGCTCTTCATCGACCAGTCCAGGTACGAGGAGCTGCTGGAGAGGGATGCCTCGCGCGCGAGGTGCCTCGGCGCGGAGGCTGTCGTCCTCGAGGGAGTGAGCCACGTCTACGGCGGCGGTGTCAGGGCGCTCGACGGGGTCGACCTGTCCGTGCGGGAGGGGGAGTTCGTGGCCCTGCTGGGGCACAACGGCAGCGGCAAGACCACCCTGGCGAAGCACTTGAACGGCCTGTTGACGCCTACCTCGGGCAGCGTCCGCGTCCGCGGAAGGGACACGTCCAGTCATTCGGTCTTCGAAATAGGCAGGGAGATCGGCTATGTCTTCCAGAACCCGGATCACCAGATATTCTCCGAGACCGTCCGCGACGAGGTGGCCTTCAGCCCCAGGATGAGAGAGTGTCCCGCGGAGGAGCTGGACGCGAGGGTGGGCGAGGCCCTGCAGGCCGTGGGGCTGGCCGGATACGAGGACAAGGACCCGTTCTCGCTGAGCAAGGGAGAGAGACAGAGGGTGGCAGTGGCGTCCGTGCTGTCGGCGCGCCCGGGGATCATCGTGCTCGACGAGCCCACCACCGGGCTCGACTACAGGGAGCAGCGGAGGATGATGGACCTGGTCAGGAAGCTGAACGAGGGGGGGCAGACCATAGTCATGATCACCCACACCATGTGGGTGGCGGCCGAGTACGCGCACAGGGTTGTCGTGATGGAGGAGGGGCGGGTGCTCATGGACGCCCCGGTCCGGGAGGCCTTCGCCAGGGAGGGCGAGCTGCGAGCCTCGCGGCTCGGCGTCCCTCATATCGTGTCGATGAGCAACATGCTGGGCCGCACCCTGCTGTCCGTGGAGGAGATGCTGCACTGCATGGGGGGTGCCGGATGATGGAGATGTTCCTTTATATCGACGGCGATTCGTTCGTCCACCGACTCGACCCGAGGACGAAGCTCGCGCTGATGCTGCTGAGCTTCGCCCTGGCGCTCTCGATAAAGAGCTTCCCCTTTCTGACGGGGCTTCTGGCGGCGGTCCTGCTGTACGGGGCGGCCGGCGGGGTGCTTCGCAACCTGAGGAGAATAAGAGTCGTGCTGCTGATGATAGCCCTGTTCTCCGTCGTCATCTGGACGCTTGCCTACCTGTCCGTGCAAGGGGTCGTATACGGGGCGATGGTGGCCGTGAAGACGGACCTTATGATCATCTCCGGCATGGTCTTCCTGAGCGCGACCAAGATAGAGGAGATCGCGGAGGGGCTGGTCCGGCTGAAGGTGCCCTACCGCGGCGCGTTCGCCTTCTCCACCGCGATCCGCCTGGTCCCCATGATAGTCGCCACCAGCTACACGGTGATACAGGCCCAGAAGTCGCGCGGGCTGGACCTCGACTCGGGGTCGCTACTGCAGCGCATCAGGAGGCACGTGCCGCTCGTGGCGCCGACCCTGGTCTCGGTAATGAGGGGAACCAATGTCTTCTCGATGGCCCTTGAGTCCAAGGGCTTCGGCTACAGCGAGGAGCGGACGACCCTGCTGGATCTGCGGATGAAGAGGGACGACTGGCTGATGCTGGCGGGGGCCGCCCTGATGACAATCGCGGCGTACGCCCTCAGCGGGTCTGTGGCGTACGGCGCGGCGCTCCTGACCTCACCGGCGACCGTATTCAACAATCTTTAAGGAGGGATCTTTGTGAAGGAAGTATTCTCCATGTGGAAGAAGACCAAGATGGTCGTGCTCGTCGCGCTCAGCGCAGGCCTGTACGCGGCCCTGCTGATCCCGTTCAAGGGGTTCGTGCTGATCCCTGGAATCACCGAGTTTCGCCCGGCCAGCGTGCTCCCGGTGGTGCTGGGGCTCCTGTTCGGGCCCGCGGGCGCCTGGGGGTCGGCCATAGGAAACCTGATCGGCGACTTCTTCGGGTCGCTCGGCATAGGGAGCTTCTTCGGGTTCATAGGCAACTTCATGTTCGCCTACGTGCCCTACAAGCTCTGGATGAACCTCGGGCTCGTGTCCAGGGACGACATGGAGCCAGACCTGAAATCCAAGCGCAAGATCGTTGCCTACGTCCTGGTCGCAGTGCTCGGCTCGCTTGCCTGCGCCCTGGTGATCGCCTGGGGGCTCGAGGTGCTCGGCCTGGTCCCGTTCGCGGCCCTGGGCAGCATAATCTCGCTAAACAACTCGATACCGGCTGTGGTGCTCGGGATCCCGGTCATGATCGTACTCTACCCCAGGGTCAAAAAGTGGGATCTGCTGTGGACGGACGTGATGGACCCGGAGGATGTACCGATGCCGGGCGGGATGTCCGGGATCGGCGGGTTCTTCATGACCGTCAGCATCCTGGGCGGGATGATAGGCGGCCTGGCCGCGGCCTTCAGGGCCGGGCAGGGCTTCCTGTACAAGGGCTTCGAGGCCGGCGGCGACGTAGGCTCGCTTGGAGTGCTGCTAGTGGCGGGGATAGGCACGGTCGGGCTGATCCTGTCGTCTTTCATCCAGACCATGCCGGAGAAAAATAAATAAGGGGGCTTGGGCTTATGATCAAGACCAACAAGCTTGTGATGATACCGGGGCCGACTCCGGTGGTCCGCTCCATCCAGGACCAGATGGCAAGGGAGACCGTCGCCTTCGGGGACGCGGCATTCGTCAAGGACTTCTCCGACGTCGTGGCGGACCTCGGGGCGATGTGGAGGTGCGGCGGAGAGACGTTCGTGGTGGCGGGCTCCGGGACCATGGGGATGGAGATGGCCCTGGCCAACACGACCAGGCGCGGCGACGACATACTGGTCTGCTCCAACGGCTATTTCGGAGACCGGTTCATAGACATGTGCGAGAGAAAGGGTCTGAACGTCGAGCTGCTGTCGGCCGAGTGGGGGTCGTCGGTGACCCCCGCGATGGTCGAGCTGGCCCTGTCGTCGAAGCGCTTCAGCGCCGTCACCGTGACCCACGTGGAGACATCCACGGGAGTCGAGGCGCCTGTGGCCGCCATCGGCGAGGTCATCAAAAAGCACCCCGGGACTATCTACATCGTGGACGGGGTGGCGGCGTCGGGCGGCGCGGAGCAGTACATGGACACGATGGGCATCGACGTGCTGCTCACCTGCTCCCAGAAGGCGTTCGGAGTCGCTCCCGGCCTGACCATGGTCTGGGCCGGCGAGAAGGCCATGGAGAGGCGGAAGACGCTGGGGGCCATACCGGAGTCCTACATCGACTTCGACAAGTGGCTTCCGGTGATGCACGACCCGTCCAAGTACTGGGGGACTCCGGCCATCAACCTTGTATGGGCCCTTAAGGAGTCCATCAGGATAATGAAGGAGGAGGGGCTGGTCGAGCGCTACGCCCGCCACAGGCGCCAGGCGGCCGTGGTGGTCGCGGCGATGGAGGCGATAGGCTTCTCCGTGGCGGCGAAGCCGCAATACCGCGCCCCCACCCTGTCGGTCTTCTTCTACCCCGAAGGGGCCGGGATCGACGACGCGAAGTTCCGCGCCGTGCTTGCGGACGAGGGGGCTCAGACCGCGGGATGTCTCGGGGCCTTCGCAGGCAGGGGGTTCCGCATGGGGCACATGGGCAACATCGACAAGCACACCCTCGTGTCCGCCGTGGCGGCGATAGAGAGGAGCTGCGTCAGGTGCGGCCACAGAGTGGAGCTCGGCAGGGCCCTGGGAGTGCTGCAGCAGGGGCTGATCGACGAGTAGCGCCCGCCCGGGGATGAAGCGCCGCCCTCCGGGATTCCGACGGAGGGCGGCTGCAACGGTTGCGCGGGACGGAGGAACATCATCCGCAGGGCGAGGTTGCCTGTTCTAATCCGCCTCAAGGCTCGCGCCGGGACCCCAACCGTCGAGGCTCCCGGTCCAGTTCAGCCTGGTCAGCGCCAGGTGCCCGTCCATCCGGGAGATGACCTGGATTCCGCAGTAATCCAGCCGGACCGAGAACAGTTTTTTCAGGGGGATGTCCAGGATCGCGTAGACGATCGTCTTGATGACTCCCGCATGGGCCACGATCAGCAGGTTGCCGGGCTCGCGCCCTAGCAGGCCGAGGAATGCGGGCCAGACCCTCTCCCGAAGGTCGAGGAAGTTCTCCCCCCCCGGCGGTCGAAACCCGGCGAAGTCGCTGCCGCGCTCCGCGAACAGCTCCGGCTCGCTCTCCGCGAACTCGCTGATCGATCTGAGCTCCCACTCGCCGAACGCTATCTCCCGGAGCCCTGCGACCTCCTCGAACGGCGCATCCGTCGAACCGGCGATTATCTCTGCGGTCTCCCGAGCCCGGCTCAGCCCGCTGTGGACGACCCTGTCGAATCGCGCGCCGGACAGGGCCTGTGCCGCGGCGGCGGCCTGCCGCCTCCCCTCGTCCGACAGCGGCAGGTCCGCCCACCCGAGAAAGCGGATCTCGTCGTCGGGCAGCTCGGGCCTCCCGTGCCGCACCAGGTATATAGTCGATTGCATTGGAACACTCCCTTCGACGGGCTCGTTTTGCCCGTTTAGGGTACAATAGCAGAGAGTCAGGTTTTCTGAAAGGAGAATTGAGGAGATGGACGAAGAAAGAAGTGCGGGAAAGGTC
Source organism: uncultured Synergistaceae bacterium (assembly GCA_964458805.1). GTDB lineage: Bacteria > Synergistota > Synergistia > Synergistales > Aminobacteriaceae > JAAYLU01. The sequence goes on along the minus strand of CAYWKH010000008.1, from coordinate 6,351 downwards.
GTGCTGGTCACGCTGGACGCCTCCGAGAGCGTCCGCGCTGCGATAGAGGACGGGCTGGACGGTGCGGCCGAGGCCGTCTACCTGCCTGATGTCCCGGAGGAGAAGCGGACGGCCGTGCTGTCGTCGGCCAACGTTTTAATGCCTTTCTTCTTCAACAACGAGGTGCGGGTGGAGGAGTACCCGCTGCTCGGGGGGGTCGAGCTCTTCCAGTCGGTCTCCACCGGGCTGGAGTTCCTGCCCTTCAGCCTGTTGCCGGAGAAGATGATCCTCGCGTGCAATGCGGGCGGCTGGGCGTCCCAGATAGCCGAGCACACGGTAGCGCTGCTGCTGGCCCTTACCAGGCGCATCGTGCCGCTGCACAACGATCTGGCGAGGGGCGTGTTCAACCAGAAGGCCTATTCGCCCGCGAGCCTTCGCGACAAGGTGCTCACAGTCGCGGGCTACGGCGGCATAGGGCGTCACACTGCGGACCTCCTGCGCGCGTTCGGGATGCAGATTTACGCACTCAACACCAGCGGCAGGACCAGCGACCCGGTGCACTTCATGGGCACCCTGAAGGACCTCCCGGAGATACTGCCCTCCACGGACGTGCTGCTCCTCTCCCTGCCCCTGAACCGGCACACCAGGGGAGTGATAGGGAAGAAGGAGCTCGACCTGATGAAGCCCGACGCTATCCTGCTCGACGTCGCCAGGGCGGCCCTGGTGGTGGAGGAGGACCTGTACAACCACCTGAAGGCCAACCCGGAGTTCCAGGCCGGCTTCGACGTCTGGTGGAAGGAGCCGACGTGGGGCGCGGGCCCCTTCGCCCTTGACCACCCCTTCCTGGAGCTTCCGAACGTGGTAGGCTCGCCTCACAACTCCAACAGGTGCGAGAACGGGCTGGAGAACGCGGCCAGGGCGGCGTCCTCGAACGTGGCGGCCTTCCTCCGCGGGGAGAGGATCATCGGGGTCATCCAGAGGGAAGACTACATGGCACAGTAGGGAGGATGCAGCAATGCCCAGGGTCTCTATAGCCACATTCAACGTAAACTCGGTCCGCACACGCCTTACCGCCCTGCAGAGATGGCTCTCGGGGCAGCCGGTGGACGTCCTCTGCCTCCAGGAGACGAAGGTGGTGGACGATGACTTCCCGAAGGATGCCTTCGAACAGATGGGCTACCGGGCGGTCTTCCGGGGGGAGAAGTCCTACAACGGGGTCGCGCTCCTGACCAGGGCCACGATGGAGGGGTTCGCAATAGGCTTCGGCGACGGAGAGGAGCCCGAGTGCGACACCCGAGTGATACGGGGGCGCATCGGGGATTTCTTCTTCATCAACACCTACGTGCCCCAGGGGAAGGCGATCGACCACACCGACTACGTCTTCAAGCACCGCTTCCTGGACAGGATGCTGGCCCTGATCGACAGGGAGTACGACACGACGGAGAAGATCGCCTGGGTGGGCGACATGAACGTGGCCCCCACGGACATCGACGTCACCAGCCCCGAGAGGAAGCGCGACCACCCCTGTTTCGCCCCGGACATCCAGGAGAAGTTCGAGCATGTCAAGAGCTGGGGGTTCGTCGACCTGTTCCGCAAGTTCCGTCCGGGAGAGGGTGAGTTCTCCTTCTTCGACTACCGGGTGAAGAGCGCGCTCGAGCGGAACATCGGCTGGAGGATCGACCACGTGCTGACGACGCCGGCCCTCGCGGGGAGGGCCGTGGACTGCTACATCGACCGCGCCCCGAGGGGATGGGAACAGCCGTCCGACCATGCGCCGGTGGTAGCTGTATTCGACCTGTAGGCCGGTGTATTTGGCGTTTGTTCCAGTGGAGGACTACGCCGAATGGCGGATGCCCATCGACGGCATGCGCTGCAAGGGGGGATTCCCTCCGCCGACCGAAGAATATTGAACGAGGGGGACCATTCATGGACGTTTCGCCTATGGCGGGCAAAAGGGCGAATCACACGATGCTGGCGAACATTCCCGCGCTCGTCGCGTCGTACTACACGACGCGACCCGACCCCGGCGACCCGGGGCAGCTGGTGGCGTTCGGAACCTCCGGTCACAGGGGCTCGTCCCTCAAGGGCTCCTTCAACGAGGGGCACATCGTCGCGATAAGCGCGGCGATCGCCGAGCACCGGAGGAAGGCGGGGATAATCGGGCCGCTGTACGTGGGGATGGACACCCACGCGCTTTCGGAGCCGGCCTTCAGGACCGCGGTGGAGGTGTTCGCCGCCGCGGGGGTGTCGACCGTGATCCAGGAGGGCTTCGGCTACACCCCGACGCCGGTCGTCTCCCGAGCCATCCTCCAGTGGAACGCTCGCGAGGGGAGCAGGGCGGACGGGGTGGTCGTAACTCCGTCGCACAACCCTCCGGAGGACGGCGGCTTCAAGTACAACCCCCCGTCCGGCGGGCCCGCCGACCCGGAGATCACCGGCGCGATCCAGGAGCGGGCGAACGAACTGCTTCGCGCGGGCTTCCACTCGGTGGCCAGGATACCGTACGAACGGGCCGTCAGGGCGGAGTGCGTGAGCCGGGAGGACTTCGTCCAGCCCTACGTGGACGACCTGGCCTCCGTGGTCGACGTCGAGGCCATCGCGCGCTCCGGCGTCTCGATCGGGGCCGACCCGATGGGCGGCTCGGGTGTGGCCTACTGGGGTGCGATAGCGGAGCGGTACGGGCTGAACCTCGAGGTCGTCAACCCCGCGGTGGACCCGACCTTCTCCTTCATGCCGGTCGACTGGGACGGAAAGATACGGATGGACTGCTCATCACCCTACGCGATGGCAGGCCTGGTGGGGCTGAAGGACAGGTACGACATAGCCTGGGGCAACGACTCGGACTTCGACAGGCACGGGATAGTCGTACCCGACAGGGGGCTTCTCTCCCCCAACGCCTACCTGTCGGTCGCGGTTGAGTACCTGTTCACTCACAGGCCGGGCTGGGGCGAGAGCGCCGCCGTGGGCAAGACGCTGGTCTCCAGCTCGCTCATCGACAGGGTCGCGCTCGCGCTGGGGAGGAGGTGCGTGGAGGTGCCCGTGGGGTTCAAGTGGTTCGTGGAGGGGCTGCTCGACGGGTCGCTAGGCTTCGGCGGGGAGGAGAGCGCGGGCGCGTCCTTCCTGCGCACGGACGGCTCGGCCTGGAGCACAGACAAGGACGGCATCATACTGAACCTGCTCGCGGCGGAGATCCTCGCCGTGACCGGGGATCATCCAGGGAGGCGCTACGACGCGATGGTCTCCCGCCTCGGCGAACCCAGCTACGCCCGCATCGACGCCCCCGCGTCCGCGGAGCGGAGGAGGCTTCTCAAGAATCTGTCGCCTGACGACGTTAAGGCCTCGACCCTGGCCGGCGAGGAGATTACAGCGCGGCTGACGGTTGCGCCCGGCAACGGCGCGCCCATCGGCGGTCTCAAAGTAATGACGGAGAACGGATGGTTCGCGGCGCGCCCCTCGGGGACGGAGGATGTCTACAAGATCTACGCGGAGAGCTTCCTCGGGGACGACCACCTGGCCCTCGTCCAGCAGGAGGCAAGGCGGATAGTGGAGGATGCGTTCGCCGCCGCCGGGGTGTAGTAGAACACAAGAGGGCCGGGCCCGCGGGCGAATGCGACCCCGGGCTCCAGCCCCGGAAACAGGACCAATCCGCGTGCTATCCGCCTGTGATAGAAGCCGATGCCGGATTGCTGCTCAGGCAAGGGTGTCCACCTCGTCCGCCTGAACCACGCCGGGCTCGCTCCTAGATTCTGGCGCGTAGCCGCTCTTCCGCAGGTAGTAGTCGAATTGCCTTCTTTCACGGTCTCTTCTCGGGCGCTCCTTCGCCGCCTTTCCAGTAACCCGCCCTCCCTGGGCTGCGAGAACCGAAAGGACCGGAGGCGCCTCATGGAATCTTGCGTCGTGCATGGCGCTCCCCCCTTTACACCTCTGTATCGGTGTAAAGGGGGGAGGCCTTGAAACCTATGCGCACCGAAGGGAGCTACACGCCCCGCACCTCTCCGGCTACGACTTCTTTTTAATCTTCATTACGACCATTATCAAGCCGATGACGGCCATTATGCCAAGCCACACCACAACGGCGGTGTTCATGAGCGACACCTCCTTCGTACCAGCCAGCGCGCAATGCGAAGCTGTGGATTATCCCCCGGGATCCGCGCGGAATTGGAGGGATCGAAGTGGTTCAGACAGGCCTGTGTTGGCAACCTGCATTAAACTAACATAATTTATATAGGTATTCAAGTAAAACCGATCAATTTATTAAATTTACTCTTTCGACTCTTAGGAAAAGTGGGAAGGGCAAGGGCGAGAAGAAGCGCCTCGAGGGCCGTGTTCAAATAAAAACGGACGCGACATCATTCACCATCGCGTCCGAATATGAGCAGTCCTGCCGCAGTTGCGGGATTTCTTCGGTAAGGGGTCCTCTACTCCGAGCCCTCTGTTCCTCTCTGATCTCAGGCGGTCGCGGCGAACTCGCCCCATCTTTCGGATCGTCCCCCTGTGCTCTCCGGAGAGTACGCCTCCGCCGCATCGCGCTTTGCCATCTCTGCGCGGGCTCGCATCTGGGCCGAGGCCGCCGCCGCAGCCACCTGGATATCCTGGGCCGACGGGGATCCGGGCGCGAGGGCCGCCCGCTTGACCTGCTCCATTATCTGGATGGTCTCCTCGGGGGTCCTGCCCTCGGGGGCCGAGATGGCGACCTCTCCTCCCACGATGTAACGTGTCCCGTCCGGCGCCGTCGCGTAGGTGTAAGCAACCGGCCCGGCGAACTGGCCTCCAACGGCCTTGTGGGCGGCCTCGTGGGCGATTACTTCCCGTTCGACGGCCTTGATCCTGGCCTTGCTGTCGTCGGTCAGCTCCACCCTGTCGTTATCCGAAGCCGGGCGCTTGGTCGTCTCGCCGGCGCCGGGCGCGCCTTTGTCGGCCCCGGGGTCGGCCTTCTCCCTGTACGTGACGGTGGCCCCGGTGATGTAGCGCCTGCCGTCGGGGCCTATATCGTAGTGGTAGACCGTGGAGGTGACGTCGCCCTGGCTCCTGATGGACATCTCCTGCCGCATGACCTCCTGCTCGGCGCGTCGCAGACCGTCCCGCCTGCCGTGGTTTGCCGCGGGCGTTATCATCCTGGTTGCGCTCACCGGGGCTACGGAAGAGATCCCGAGCATGGCAGTCTACCTCCCCCTTGAAAACTGGCTTTTCAACATATTATAGCATGGTTCGCAGGCCTGTCCAGAGTACGGGCGGTCAGTAGATCCGGAGCCGCAGTTCCTCGCTGAGGCGCTCCAGTATCCTCATCCCGGCGACAGAGTTCCCCTTCCCGTCCAGGGCGGGGCCGCAGGTTCCGATGCCCATCCTTCCGCGAACCGCGGCAGATATCCCGCCTCCGACGCCGCTCTTGGCCGGAATCCCCACAGTGACCGCGAACTCGCCGGAGCCGTTGTACATGCCGCAGGTCGCCATGATCGCCCTCGTTATCTTCGCCACGCGAGGGGGGAGTACCTGTTCCCCGGTCACGGGGTTCATTCCGTCCGCCGCGAGGGTGGCCCCCAGCACGGCCAGGTCGCGGCAGTCGGCCTCCAAACTGCACTGTCGGAAGTAGGTGTCCAGGATGTCGTCCACGTCGCCGTCCAGGTTACCCACGCTTTTCAGGAACCACGCCAGCGACCTGTTCCTGGCCGCAGTGTCTCTCTCCGACCTGAACACGGCCTCGTTGACCGACATCGATCTGTTCCCCGTCATCCGCGACGCCATGACGGAGACAGCGGCGAAGCGCTCCTCGGCATTGTCGTAGGGAAGCAGCGACAGCACGACTATGGCGCCCGAGTTGATCAGGGGGTTGTGCGGACGGTGGGGGGCGTCCATCTCGAGCCTCATGATGGAGTTGAACGAGTCGGCCAGGGGGTCCATCCCGACCCGGGAGAAGACCTCGTCCTCCCCGCACACGGACAGCGCCAGCGACAGCGATATCACCTTGGATACCGATTGCATGGTGAAGCGGTAATCAAAGTCGCCGGAGGAGCAGCATCCCGACGACAGATCGAGCACCGAGGCGCCTACTGCGTCGGCGCGGGCCTTCGCAAGCTCCGGGATGTAGGTGGCGGTCCTTCCGGCCCGCCACTCGTTCCTGCAACCGTCGACCACCGAGTCGAGCAGATCCTGCATATCGTCCCCCCTGTTCAATGCCCTGTCCTATCCACCGGTCCGGGCGCTGGTCTCACTCCGCGTAGCTTCCCAAGTGCCTGGAGAAGAAGCGCTCCATCGCGCGGTAGAAGTCGAAGCGATTCTCCTCGTTCAGGAATCCGTGCCCCTCGTTCTCCTTGACCATGTACTCGACGTCGATTCCGCGCTTCTTCAATGCCTCGACTATCTGGTCGGACTCGG
>CAYWKH010000007.1:0-35389 GCA_964458805.1 uncultured Synergistaceae bacterium | reverse complement strand
ATCCGTGCCGTAGCGCAGGGCGACCTCGCCCCCGAGGCTCAGCGACAGGCGCAGGCCATCCGCCCCCACCGACAGGCTCTCAAGCGACAGGGAGGAGAGGTCTCCCTCCATGACCAGCGAGTCGGCGACCCTGCGCCCCCTGAGCATCTCCGAGAGCGACGCGGCGGTCTGCTCGCGCAGCTCTGCCAGGGGCCAGACCATGCGCTCGGTCATCTGCTTGAGCAGGGCGGGCCTGGCCAGCCACGCCGCAGCCTTGGCCAGGGCGCTGTTGGTCCTCTCCTCGAAGTCCGCGTCCTCCATTCGGATGACCTCGTCGTCGCGCGAGTAGACCGGCCTCCCCATTATGTAGACCTTCCCCTCCACCGCCCCGCCCGGCCCTTTGCCGGAGATCTCCGCTTCCGCCACGAGCCTGTCGCCCCTGCCGAAGAACCTGATGTCCTTAATCGCGACGCTCCCCCCGGGGATGTCGATCTCCGGGATGTCCATGGATCTCGCGTAGTCCGCCAGAGCGACGTAGGAGATGCTGCTCTCGACGTTCAGCAGGATGCCGGGCGCCATGTTCGGAGGCATCGCCGCGAGGGGCGGCAGGGGGTTGGACTCGCGCGGGGCGGGCCTCTCGGCCGTTATCGAAAGCAGGCATTTCAGCCCCGCGACGGCCGCAAGCCTGCCGTCGCGGGCGGAGAAGGGGGGCATAGCCAGGGAGATGGGGGTGACGGAGAGCCACAGCTCAGGGTCCGAGCCCAGGGGTATCGGCTCGTACAGCCCGGCCCACTCCCTTTGAGCGTGCTCCCCGATCCCCGCCGAGCGGTTGATCTCCTCCTCGGCGCGGGCCAGCAGCTCCCCCGACCGCCTGTTGAACAGGTCCGTCAGCAGGGAGGCTATGCCGATCTCCTGGCCGAAGAGGTTCAGGGTGGGGGAGCGGGTCCACTCCAGCCTGGCCGAGCCGTTGAGCTTCAGCCTCCAGTCCTTGTCCAGGGCGGGGGCCAGGGAGAGGTGCAGCCGCCCCGCGCCCAGTATCTCGTTCCTGGTGCTGGATGGTATGCCGAGGATATTCCCCTTCCAGGAGACCATCGACGAGAACCTGAATGGCAGGGAGAAGTCCGCCGCGTCCTTCAAGAAGGAGATCGCCACCCTGCCGGTCTTCTCGAGCAGCAGGTCCGCAGTCGTCTCCCCGAAGCTGCGGTCCACGACCTCGTTCCTGATGTCGTACAGCGGGTTGACCAGCGCCTCCTCGAGCATCCCGACAGCCTCGTCCGCCGTCGCGTACACCGGGACGGAGATGAACGACTCCGCCGCGGGGGGCGCGGGCTGCGGGGGGACGTCCTCCGGCGGCGCCGTGTCGAGAAGGTCGGGCGCCGGCTCCTCCTGCTCCGCCCCGCCCCCCCAGAATGTGGGGAGGCCGTCGACCGCTCGCGTGGAGAGCAGGAACGCCGCCGCTCCGAGCAGTATGAAGAGCAGCGGCAGGGCAATCGATCTTTTCATCGTGTTCATCTCCCTCCCCGTCGGGGGCTACCTGCGCAGCAGCTCCAGCGTCCTCAGCAGCAGCCCCTTCGAGAACTGGATCGCGTCCGCCGGGCAGACCTCCTGGCAGCAGTAGCAGCGGATGCACCTGCCATAGTCTATCCTTATCCTCCCGTCGTCCTCCATCCGCATCGCGTCGGCCGGGCATATCCTGACGCACTTGCCGCACCCGACGCACTTCTCCCTGTCCTGCACCGGGCGGGAGGTCAAAAAGCGCTTGCCGAGGCCGTCCAGGAAGGGGGGCAGCAGGTGCAGGGCGTCCAGCTCCGGGAGCACTGCAGGTTCGATCGCGAACCCCTCCGGCAGGCCGTGCGCGCTCCAGTCCACGCCCTCATGCACCAGCCCCCTGGCGAGCGCCGCCTGGTACAGGGGGAAGTCGCCCAGCGGGGCGCCGAGCAGGGAGCAGACCCGAAAGTCCAGGTCCAACGGATCGGTCGAGGCGGCCAGCAGCCCGAAGGCCCGCGGCCTGCCGTTGCTCGGACCCCGCCCCTCCATGCCCGTGATCCCGTCCAGCACGGTGAGGCAGGGGGCCAGCCCTCTCGCTATGTCGAGGTGCAGGTCGGCGAACGACTCGCGCCGCAGCCCGACGTTATAGTGCCACTGCGCCTTCCTCTGGCTGACCACCGTGCCGAACAGGTTCTTGACCCCGAGGGTGAGCATCATCTGGGCGTGGGTCTTGAGCTTGGGGATGTTGATTATCCTGTCCGCGGACAGGGCCAGGCGCGATACCTCCACTTTCTGGAACACGGCCCCCTCCGCCGGGGGCAGGGGCACCGGGTCGTCCAGCTCGACGCAGGGGATGTTCAGCTCCCGCGCCACGGCCTCCATGCCGGTCCTGCGGGCCACGTCGGAGAACCGGTCCAGGCCGGGGCTGTCGGCGATGAAGGGCCTTGCGCCCGCCTCCAGCGCCATCAGGACCACCGCGCGCACCACCTCCGGGTGGGTGGTTATGCACTCGTCGGGGGCCGAGGCGGACAGCATGTTCGGTTTGATCAGCACCGAGTCGCCGCGGGAGAAGAAGCGCGAACTCCCCCCGAGCCCCTCCACCAGGGAGCGCAGGGCCGTCTTGAGACCCTGCCTGCCGTATCCGCCGCACTGGATGAACGCCGATTTCTCCATGATTTTTACCCCTCCCGCCGGTTATTGTATTATAATACACCGCAACCCCGAAACGGGAACGCTCGGTAACAGAAGAAGGGCTGGTGATTTCAATGCCTAACAACGTTCAGCAGTTCTTCCTGCTGAGGAGAGGCCTTGGGTACGTCGCCCCGATCCTCTGCACCATGCGCGGGCTGGGAGAGCACGACATCGAGGAGGCGCTGTACTTCCACAAGAGGATAACCGACGAGATCGGGGACGAGGACATATTCTCGGAGGAGAACACCATTGCGGAGAGCGTCATGGGAGAGGGGCTGGCGGTCGGGGTGTTCGCCGAGGGCAGGCTGATCGCGCTGCGCTCCGTCTCCTACGTGAAGGAGCACGTGGACGACGCTGTGGAGGACCTCGGGCTGAGCCCGGAGGAGTCGGACAACGTCGCCGTGATGGACTTCTGCGTCACGGACTCGTCCTTCAGGGGGAACTACATACAGTTTTTCACCTACCTGTACATAGAGAGCCTGATGTACCCGAACAGGTACCACCTGCACACCACAGTGTCGCCGCGAAACGTCTTCAGCCTGAAGAACGTGCTGAAGAGCGGCTTCGTCGCGGTCGGATTCAAGAAGAAGTACGGGGGCCACAACCGGTTCGTCCTGTACAAGAACCTGAGGAGGCCGGGGGCTGTGAGCACCAGGGGCAGAAAGCAGGTGCTGCTTCGGAACTACGACTACCATCCGAAGGTCATGGCGGACGGCTTCGTCGGGTACAAGACCAAGCTCAAGTCCAACGGGATGGTAATGCTGTACGGGAGGTCGCTGGAGGAGGTCCCGCAGGGAGTATAATGGCCGGTATCGCGAAGCGATGGGTCGATTACGCGCTCAGGCTTGAACGCGCGGGGTACGAGGCCCTGCTGGTGGGCGGCGCGGTGCGGGACCTTCTGCTCGGGCGCGCGCCCGAGGACCTGGACATGGCCACCGACGCGCCGCAGTCCGCTTTGGAGGAGTTCTTCCCCGGCGGCCGCAGGGTGGGCCGCGGGGGCAGGAGCGTCTTCCTCATACCCTGCGAGGGCGGCTCGTGCGAGGTCGCCTCGTACCACGGAGGCGACCTGGAGCATGATCTGGCCAGGCGAGACTTCACGGTGAACGCGCTGGCCATGCGCTCTACCGGGGAGATAGTCGGGGCTTCCCGAAGCAGGAGGGACGTCCGCGACAGGGTTTTGCGCTTCAACGGCAGGGCGTCCGACAGGCTGGACGAGGACCCCTTGAGGGCGCTCCGCCTGCCGCGATTCGGCGCGACCCTGCCCGGCTTCTCGGTGGAGAGGGGGGCAATGCTGGCCGCGCGCCGCGCCGCGCCCTCCCTGCGCCGGTGCGCGCCGGAGCGGATTGGTCGCGAGATGAGACTGGGCTTGTCCGGGGACGCGAGGACGTTCGTCCGCCTGCTGGCCTCCTGCGGGCTGACCGGCCTGCTTCGCCCCCTGTCGGGGGGCGCGCCGCGCCCTCTGCGCCTTTTATACTCGCTCGGCAGGCTGGACGACGGGCGCGCGCCCCTCGCAAGGAGGACGGCGCTGATCGCCTCCCTCGGCAGGGGGGGGGAGTACCCGGACCTGAAGGGCCGCGACGAGGTGGCCCGGCTTCTCGGCGGGTGGAACTGGCCGGAGGGAGTGCGCTCAGAGGTCGCGACGTGTGTCAGGCTGAGAAACGCGCTCGCTGCGGACCTGTCCCGAGAGGCCCTGGTCGCACTGATCCTGGAGGTCGGGGAGGCCGGCTGGAGTTCGCTGGCCGCTGTGGCGGACGCGCTGCCGGGAGGGCGAGGCCGGGGAGCGAGCCTGAACAGCCGGGAGGCCGCCGCCGGGATCCTGGCGCTCCTGGACAGGTCGGCCGGACTTATGCCGACGGGTGACGAGCTGATGCGGCGGCTGTCCGTGCCCGAGGGGCCGGAGATCGGGAGAATCCTGAGGGAGCTTCGAGCGGAGTGCGCCCTGGGACGCCTCGGTACGAAGGAGGAGGTCCTCGAGAGGGGTGCCGCGCTCCTCTCGTCAAAGAATACGCATACGGAGTGAGCCATGCTTCAAAAGACGGAAATAGTCGCACTGTTAAAGGAACACGCAGCACCAACGGAAAATCGCGGCGACCCTTCTCGGTGCCCCGAGGCCTGTTGCGCCGGCGGGAGCTTCACGGAGAACCTGGATGTGGTTCTGGACAGGGCGGTGGAGAGGGTTAGGGTCCTGTTGGGGCTCAGGTCCGCTGCTGTGTTTCTCTTCGACCCGGATCCGGATTCGCCCGATGTCCTGGCTGCGCCTCGCGAGGCCCTTCCGGAGCTGGAGGAGGTCGCACGCCGCCTGTGCGAGGATGGGGAGATTGACGCCCTTCGGGAACGTCCGGGCCCTGTGCTGCACGAGAGGGAGGGAGCGTCGCCGGTGGTCGTCCACCTCATGAGGTCGCCGTTGCGCTGCAGGGTTGTGGGCGTGATGGTGGGCGAGGTGGGGGAGGAAGGTTGCGACATCGCCTGCGGGAGGCTGTCCGTCGGTGCAGCGGCCCTGTCGGAGTGCGAGGCTGTATTGGAGAACTGCCGGCAGTGCAGGGGGCTTCAGCAGCTGGAGGCGGAGCTGGTGGTGAGGACCGCCCTGCTGGAGAGCTCCCTCTCCGAGGTGCAGAGGTTCAGCCTGGACTTGGAGGGAAGGGTGGCGGAGAGGACAAGGGAGCTGACCGAGGCCAACGAGGAGCTGTCGAGGGAGATCACCGACAGGATGCGCGCCGAGGAGAAGTACCGTTCGAACGAGAGCATGCTCAGACTGGCGCTTGAGGGGGTGGGCGAGGGGCTGTGGCTCTGGGACGTCAGGTACGACCAGGTTGACCTGTCACCTCTGTCGATGGAGATGCTCGGGTGCGCGTCCGACCCGGCGACCTGTCCGCCGGAGATGAGGTCGAGGAACGGGTGGGAGGCGCTGATTCACCCCGACGATGTCGACAGGGTGCGCTTCAAGAAGAACAAGTGCATGGAGGGGGTTATACAGGGCTACTCGGTAGAGTACCGAATACCCGACGGCGCGGGGGGGCAAAGGTGGATACTCGAGAGGGGGCGCGTGGTGCTCAGGGACGGGCGCGGACTCCCGATCAGGATCGCGGGCACCCACTCCGACGTGACCAGGAGGCGGGAGCTTGAGGAGCAGATCCGCCACCAGGCCAACCACGACTACCTGACCGGGCTCCCGAACCGCTACCTATTCTCCGACAGGCTATCGCTCGCCCTGTTGCGCGCCAACAGGAACGGCTCGAAGGCTGCGCTGCTGTTCATAGACATGGACAACTTCAAGACGGTGAACGACGAGTACGGCCACGAGGCCGGCGACGAGCTGTTGAAGATGATGGCCGACAGGATGAGGGGCGTCTTTCGCGAGGTGGACACGGTGTGCCGCATCGGCGGGGACGAGTTCGCGGTGGTGCTCTCGGACATCTGCGGGCGTTCCGATGCCGAGGCCGCGGTGGAGCGCCTGATGCACGCCTTCGACGCGCCCTTCCCGGTCGGAGGGGTGGAGATACTTATCAGGATCTCGGCCGGCGTGAGCCTGTTCCCGGACGACGGGACGGACGAGCAGGCCCTGCTCAGGTGCGCGGACATGGCCATGTACCGGACCAAGCAGAAACTCGGCAGGAGCGCCTACACCTTCGCGCAGGACATTCTCCCGGGGAAGGGGGCCAGGTGACGATATGGATATAAGGCGCGACGCACTGGAGATAGCGAGGCGCGCAATCCAGGCCGTTCTGCCCGAGAGGGCGGTGCGGGAGGCCCTGTCGGAAAAAGCGTTCTCCGAACGACTGGCCCTCGGCGGGAGGCTGGTGCTGGTCGCCGTGGGCAAGGCCGCCTGGAGGATGGCGTCAGCCGCGTCGGAGGCTTTGGGGGGCAGGCTGGACCGCGGGGTCGTGGTCACGAAGTACGGACACTCGGCCGGGGGCATAGATGGGCTTGAGATTTTCGAGGCGGGACACCCCCTGCCGGACGAGAACGGCGCGAGGGGCGCGGCCCGCGCCCTCGAGATGGCCTCCGGCCTGTCGAAGTCGGACACGGTGCTGTTCCTGGTGTCCGGCGGCGGCTCGGCCCTGTTCGAGAAGCCGGCCGACGGCCTGAGCCTGGACGACCTGGCCGACGTCACCGGCAGGCTGCTGGCCTGCGGGGCCGACATCGTCGAGATAAACACTATCCGAAAGAGGCTCTCCGCGGTCAAGGGGGGGCGCTTCGCGCAGGCGGCGCACCCCGCGCACGTCTTCTCCGTGGTGCTGTCGGACGTCCTCGGCGACAGGCTCGACAGCATAGCCTCCGGGCCGGCCTGGCCCGACTCCTCCACATCCGGGGACGCGGCACGCATCGTCGCGAAGTACGGCCTTGATCTAGGTCCGCGGGTGGCCGGCGCCCTGCGGATCGAGACGCCCAAGGCCCTCGACAACGCTGCCGCCGTGATAACCGGTAGCGTGACCGCCCTGTGCGCCGCGGCCGACGAGGCTGCGAGGTCGCTGGGGTACGGGACCCTGGTCCTCACCACATCGCTTGACTGCGAGGCCAGGGAGGCGGGGGCGTTCCTCGCCGCGCTGGCGAGGGAGGTGCGGGCGTCGGGCAGGCCGATTACCGCGCCCTGCGCGGTAATCCTCGGGGGTGAGACGGTAGTCAGGGTCGTCGGAGGCGGCAAGGGGGGGCGCAACCAGGAGCTCGCGCTGGCGTCCGCGGACGGCATCAGGGGGCTGGAGGAGACGGTCGTGATCTCCGTCGGCTCGGACGGCACGGACGGGCCGACAGACGCGGCGGGGGGAATAGTGGACGGCGGGACCGCAGGAATCCTTGCGGACCTTGGGATCGACCTGCACGGGGCCCTGGCCGACAACGACTCCTACCATGCGCTCGACGCCTGCGGCGGGCTGGTGAGGACCGGCCCCACCGGCACCAACGTGAACGACCTGGTCATGCTGCTGTGCGGCGCTCCGGCCCCGAGGGGCTAGTCGGCGCCGGGGTCGAAGAAGCGGAAGCAGTCCCCACCGGCGTCCTTCCCCGCGGACAGGGCCGTCTCCGCCGCCCTGAGCAGGGACTTGGAGTCCTGCCCGTCCTTCGGGAAGACGCTGATCCCGATCGTAGCGGTCAGCTTGAACGAGCCCCGCTTATCGGGCGCGGCGCTTCGTATGGCGTTCAGCACGCGCTCGGCGACCGCCGATATGCTGTTCTTGTCGCCCGGCTTGGGCAGGATGAGGTAGTAGTTGACCCCCTCCATCCTGTACAGGATGTCGTCCTGTCGGCACGCGCCATGCAGCCTCTGCCCGACCCCCTTCAGCAGGATGTCGGCCATGTCCCTGCCTATCGCCTCGTTTACCAGGTTGAACTTGTCGAGGTCGATCATGAACAGGGCCAGGGAGGAGCTGCTCCTCTGGGCCTCCGCCAGCGCCAGCAGGAGCGACCGGTTGAAGCGCGCGCGGTTCGTTCCGGCGCCCAGAGGGTCGAACTCCGCCTGGAGCATTATCTCCCTCTCAAGTTCCTTGCGCGCGGTTATATCGAGCGCGACGCACACCACGGCCCTCCTGCCGTCGATCGGCTCGGGCATAAGCGAGATCCGGGTCTCATGGTAGTGCCTTTTGCCATCGATCTCCACGTCGTAGGCAACTGTCTGCGGGACTCCGGTCTCGACGCACCTCGCAAGCGGCGCGAGCAGCTCGGCGGCCTTCTCCATCGGCAGGGACTCGCCGATGGTCCTGCCCACCAGGGCGGCCACCGCCTCGGTGCCGTCGGACGAGCCCGAGACCTCTATCAGACGCCCGTCCTCGTCCAGCACCGTCAGCATAGCAGGGATCGCGTCCATGAATGCGGCCAGCTTCGACTCGGTCTTCCGTATCTCCCTGTGGGCCTGCTTGTGGCTCGTTATGTCGGACAGGATCCAGAGGGTCTCCTCCTGAAGGCCCTCCTCACCCTCGATGACGCAGGTGCGGTGCAGTATCCAGCGCCAGCCGCCCTTCTTGTCGGCGATCCTGTAGGCCTTCGGCGACGGGTCCGGGTGGAATGGGAGCACCGACGCGTCCTCGGGGTGGATCAGGTCCTCGTAGCTGATCCTGCCCGAGGTGAAGTCGTCGGGCTCGTAGCCCAGGCAGCGGACGCCCTCGGAGACGAAGCACGGGCTGCCGCCGGGGACAAGCCATATCATCGAGGCTATGGGGCTCCTGTTTACCACTTTCTCGAAGTTGACTCCACCGCATCGTTCCATGGCTCCCATCTCCTTTAGGCAAACCCTTTTAACTCAATTCTAGCATAAAACCCGCCGGTCAACGTATAATGGGCCGACACCACCGCTCCGGGAGGATGATCCTTGCATGGCAAAGAAACGCTACCAGCACGAACTCGAGCTGCGCCAGTTCACTCTGGGGGACTACGACGAGCTCAGGCGCATCATGAACAGGATATACCCGGACATGGGGGGCGCATGGTCGAGGGAGCAGTTCGCCTCTATGATCGCCCGCTTCCCCGAGGGGCAGCTGTGCATCGAGGACAAGGGCAGGGTGGTGGCGGGCGCCCTTTCGCTGATCATAGACTACTCGCGCTACGGAGACAGGCACACGTACGGAGACGTGGTCGGGGACGGCGACCTGAAGAACCACGACCCGTCGGGAGACTTCCTGTACGGGTTCGACATCTTCGTGTCGCCCGACTACAGGGAGATGAGGCTGGGCCGCAGGCTCTACGACGCCCGCAAGGAGCTGTGCGAGACCCTGAACCTCAAGGGGATCATCATCGGCGGGCGCATCCCGGGATACGCCGAGTGGGCCGACAGGAAGTCGCCGCAGCAGTACATCAGGATGGTGTACAACCGCGAGGTGCTGGACCCTGTGCTGACCTTCCAGATGAGCAACGACTTCCACTACAGGAAGATAGTGGAGAACTACTGGCCCGAGGACTTCAGCTCCAAGGGGTACGGGGTCATCCTCGAGTGGAACAACATCTACTACGAGGAGAAGCAGAGGCTGATCTCCAAGGTTAAGACCTACATGCGCCTGGGGGTCGTGCAGTGGCAGATGAGGAGCTTCGAGTCCTTCGACGACTTCCTGCAGCAGGTAGAGTTCTTCGTTGACACCCAGGCGGGGTACAACACGGACCTGATGCTTTTCCCCGAGCTGTTCAACGCGCCGCTGCTGGCCCGGTTCGACCAGGAGGACCCTGCCGAGGCCATGCGCTCGCTGGCCGGCTACACCGCCGACCTGCGCAGGAGCCTGGTGGGTATGGCGGTGGCCTACAATATAAACATAGTGTCGGGAAGCGTGCCGGAGCTTCGCAACAACCGCCTGTACAACGTCACCTACCTGTGCCGGCGCGACGGTACCTGGGACCAGCAGTACAAGCTGCACATCACCCCCGACGAGTACAGGTACTGGGGGCTGCACGGGGGGCACGACCTGAAGGTCTTCCAGACCGACATCGGAAACGTGGGCATCCTGATCTGCTACGACGTGGAGTTCCCGGAGCTGGCCCGATATCTGGCGATCAAGGGGATGGACCTGCTGCTGGTGCCCTTCTGGACCGACACGAAGAACGCCTACCTGCGGGTTCGCCGCTGCGCCCAGGCCCGCGCGATAGAGAACGAGTGCTACGTGGCCATAGCCGGGAGCGTAGGCAACATCCCGAAGGTGGAGAACATGGACATCCAGTACGCCCAGTCGGCGATCTTCACCCCGTCCGACTTCGCCTTCCCTCACGACGCTGTCGCCGCCGAGGCCACGCCGAACACGGAGATGGCTCTCATAGCGGACCTCGACATGGAGCTTCTGAAGGAGCTGCGCCTGCAGGGGAGCGTGCGCAACCTGCACAGCAGGAGGACCGACCTGTACTGGATAGACTGGCTCAGAGGGGAGAGGGGCAAGCGCGAGGAGTAGTCGGCGCTGCGACGTGCGCGGCCCGGGCCTCCGGGTCGCGAGGAAAGGAGGTGGAAGGCCTTGAACAGTGTTGAAAGAAGGGTCAGCATCAGGGAGAGGCTCGCGGCGTCGAGTGCTCCGCTGAAGGGGGCGGAGCTTGCGTCGCTCTACTCGGTCAGCAGGCAGATAATCGTGCAGGACATCGCCGTCCTGCGGGCGGAGGGGGCTCGCATCGTCGCCACCCCCCAGGGTTACCTGCTGCTGACTAGAGAGGCGCGCGGATACCAGACGAGGACGGTCATGACCAGGCACAAAGACCCGTCGGAGATGGAGGACGAGCTACGCATCATGGTCGAGCGCGGCGCGAAGGTGATCAACGTCGTCGTCGAGCACCCCCTCTACGGCGAGATCACCGGCAACCTGATGCTATTCACCCAGGAGGACGTGTCCCGCTTCATGGAAAGCATGACCGAGAACGAGTGCGAGCCCCTGTCGAAGCTCACGGGAGGTGTGCACCAGCACACGCTCGAGATCCCCGACGAGAGGACATGGATGTCCGTGATCGAGGGCTTGAGGGAGAGGGGCTACTTGATCGAGGACGATTAAGGGCGTAGAATTATCCTGTGTCAAGACAAATGACAAGGACGGTGCGCTGCATGGACAAAAGCACGGCGAATCTTCGCGGCTACCTGGTCAGGGTATCCAACGGCATGGCGCTCGGCCTCTTCTCCTCGCTGATAATCGGTCTGATCCTGAGGCAGGCGGGGGATGCGCTCTCTGTGCGGATCCTGGTGGTCATGGGAAGGTCGGCCCAGCTGCTGATGGGCCCGGCGATAGGGGCCGGGGTGGCCTGGTCGGTCGGGGCCTCGCCGCTTGGGCTGTTCTCATCGGTGATAACCGGGGCAATAGGGGCCGGCACGTTCTCCTTCGACGGGGGAGCGGTCTCCGCCGTGGTTGGGGAGCCGGTGGGGGCTCTGGTCGCCTCCCTGGCGGGGGCCGAGTTCTCTCGACTGATCTCGGGCAGGACGGGGGTGGACATCGTGCTCGTGCCCGCCGGGACCATCGCCGCCGGAGGCCTGGCGGGACTGTTCGCAGGGCCCGCCATAGCCCGGGGGCTGTACTGGCTGGGCGGCATAGTCAACGCCGCCACGGCCCTGCAGCCGATACCGATGGGGTTCGCGGTGTCCGTGATAATGGGACTGGTGCTAACCCTGCCGATAAGCAGCGCCGCCCTCGCGATCTCGCTCGGCCTGTCGGGCCTGGCCGCCGGGGCCTCGACGGTCGGGTGCTGCTGCCAGATGGTGGGCTTCGCGGTCGCCGGCTACTGCGACAACGGCGTGGGCGGGCTGCTGTCGCAGGGGTTGGGCACGTCGATGATCCAGATGCCCAACATCATCAGGAATCCGTGGATATGGCTCCCCCCGACCCTTGCGTCGGCCGTGCTCGGGCCGTTTTCAACAGTGGTGTTCAAGATGGAGAACAGCAGCATAGGCGCGGGGATGGGGACGAGCGGGCTGGTAGGGCAGGTGTCGGCGCTCGGGGTGATGGGCGCCGCGGCGTGGCCCGGGATAATCGTCCTGCACTTCGCGGGCCCCGCCCTCCTGTCGCTCCTGTTCACGCGGGTCCTGAAGCGTGCCGGGCTCGTCAAGGCCGGCGATATGAGGCTGTAGCCGGACGGGGGAGACCTAGGCGAGGCCCAGTGCCCAGCGCGCCACCTCGAAGTAGAGCAGCAGGCCCAGGATGTCCACCACGGTGGTTATGAGCGGGCCCGCCATGATGGCGGGGTCCGATCCGCACTTCTTGGCGGCGAAGGGGAGCAGCGCGCCCACCAGGTTGCCCATCAGCACCACTCCCACGATGGAGATGGCGACGGTCAGAGCCACCATGGGGCCTGCGCCCATGCTCCACGCACGAAGCGACGCCAGGACCGCCAGTATTCCCCCCAGGATCAGCCCGGAGAGTGTCTCCTTTCGGATTACCCTGCCGATGTCGGAGTCCAGGATCTCCCCAAGCGTGAGCCCGCGCACCACCAGGGTGGAGGCCTGGGTGCCGGAGTTGCCGCCCGTGCCTATCAGCATGGGGATGAAGAAGGCGAGCGCCACGACGCTCTCCAGCGCGAACGAGTACCTCTGCAGGACGAGGGTGGAGAAGAGCTGGGTGACTATGCATATCAGGAGCCACGACAGCCTCTTGCGCGCGAGGGTGACGACCCCGGCGTGCAGGTACTCCCGCTCGACCGGCCTTATGCCCGCCATCCGCTCGAAGTCCTCCGTGGTCTCCTCCTGGATGACGTCGATTATGTCGTCGAAGGTCAGTATCCCCACCATCTTGTCCTCGCTGTCCACCACCGGCAGGGCCTGCAGGTCGTAGCGCGACATGGTCAAAACCGCCTCCTCCCTGTCGTCGGAGGTGCGGACGAAGACCGGAGTCCTGTCCATTATCGCGGTCATAAGGGTCCTGGGGTCGGCGAGGATCAGCTCCTCCAGGTGGACCGCGCCCCTGAGCCGACGGTCCGATCCCAGCACGAACGAGGTGTAGATCGTCTCCTTCTTGCCGGCCGACGCCCTTATCCGGTCGATGGCCTGGGAGGCATCCATCCCCTCCTTCAGGTCGATGAACTCGGGGGTCATTATGTGCCCGACCGAGTCGGGAGGGTAGTTCAGCAGGGCGTTCGCCAGTTTCCGCTCCTTCGGCGACAGGTGGGAGAGCAGCTTGTTGACCGTCTTGGCGGGGAGCTCGTCGAACAGGGCCGTGCGGTCGTCGGCGCTCATCTGCTCGATTATCGAGGCGACCTCGGAGTCGGTGAAGTGCGCGAGCAGCTCCTCCCGTTTCACCCCCTCCATGAACTCGAAGACCTCCACCGCCAGGTCCTTCTGCAGCAGCCGGAACAGGAACGCCCTCTCCGAAGGGGTCTTCTCGGCCAGTATCTCGGCCACGTCCGCCGGCTCGAGTGCGCCCAGCAACTCCTTAAGGCTCTTGAACTGCTTGAGCTCGTAGAGCTTGTCGACGCTGGCGAGGAATGACTTCCACAGCTCGGCCACGGAAGCGCTCCTACGCTACCAGGCCTAGCAGGCGGCGGGCCACCTCGAGGTAGAGCAACAGCCCGAGCACGTCGACCACGGTGGTGATCAGGGGGCCCGACATCACGGCCGGGTCCACCTTCATCTTCTTCGCCGCGAAGGGCAGGAACGCCCCCACCAGGTTGCCCATCATCACGACGCCCACCACGGAGATCGCCACGGTCAGGGCCACTCCCGGCCCCGTCCCCATGGTCCAGGCGCGCAGCGAGGCCAGCAGGGCGAGCACCGTGCCGAGCAGCAGGCCCGATAGGCTCTCCTTCAGCAGCACGTGCCCCAGGTCGGCCTCCTCGATCTCCCCCACCGTCAGGCCGCGTATCACCAGGGTGGAGGCCTGTGTCCCGGTGTTGCCCCCCGTGTCGATCAGCAGCGGTATGAAGAACGCCAGGGCCACCACGCTCTCCAGCGCGAAGGTGTAGTGCTCCAGAATGGTGGTGGAGAACAGCTGGGTGACGATGCAGACCAGAAGCCAGGTGAGCCTCTTGCGCGACAGGGTCAGCACCCCGGCCTCCAGGTAGTTCTCGTCGACCGGCTGGATACCGGCCATGCGCTCGAAGTCCTCCGTGGCCTCGTCCTGGATGACGTCCAGTATGTCGTCGAAGGTGACTATGCCGACGAGGCGCTCCTCGCTGTCCACCACGGGCAGGGTTTGCAGGTCGTAGCGCGACATGGTGCGGGCGGTCTCCTCGCGGTCGTCGGAGGTGGAGACGAAGACCGGGTTGGTGTCCGTTATGTCGGTTATGGGCACGTCGGGGGCGGCCAGGATCAGGTCCTCGAGCTGGACGGTACCCCTCAGGCGGCGATCGGGCGCGACGACGAACGACGTGTAGATGGTCTCCTTCTTCCCGGCGGTGGCGCGGATCCTGTCTATCGCCTGGGAGGCGGTCATCCTCTCCTTGAGGTCGATGAACTCCGTGGTCATTATGTGACCGGCCGAGTCGGGGGGGTAGTTCAGCAGGGTGTTGGCCAGCCCGCGCTCCTTGGGCGACAGGTGGGAGAGCAGCTTGTTGACCGTCTTGGCGGGGAGCTCGTCGAACAGGGCGGTGCGGTCGTCGTCGCTCATCTCCTCGATTATCGACGCCGCCTCGGAGTCGGTGAAGCTGGACAGCAGCTCCTCGCGCTCCGCCCCCTCCATGAACTCGAAGACCTCGATGGCCTGGTCCTTGTGCAGCAGGCGAAACAGGAAGGCCCGCTCGGTGGGGGTCTTCCCGGCCAGTATCTCTGCCACGTCGGCGGCCTCCATGACCGCCATCAGCTCCTTGAGGCTCTTGAACTGCTTGCGCTCGAATAGCTTGTCCAGGCTCGCGAGGAATTTCTCTTTCAGGTCTGCCATGGCGACGCCTCCTTGTCCACGACGCTGTGAGGCGCCGGGCATGGACTCGCCGAAATGGGAGACCGCCGCAGCGCCAGTCTATGCTCTGCGATTTCTACTTAAAGGTTGCGGTCCGCTTTCCACTTGACCATCTCCTTCGGAAGAGAGCGGAGGATTGTATCGTATGTAAAAAATACCACAAAGGTGGCGAAAAGTCGATAGCGGGGGCGATTATCGCGCTTAAAACAAAAAAACCGGCCCTTGGAGGGCCGGTTTAGGCTCAAGCCTGCTTTCTGCGTCTTCCGCTGGTGAAGGCGGGGATCATGAGCAGCAGGGTGATTATCCACAGGCCTATGCACAGCGGCCTGTTGAAGAAGATCAGCGGCGACCCCTGGGACAGGATCAGCGACTGGCCGAAGCCCAGCTCCGCTATCGGGCCGAGGATCAGCCCCAGCACCAGGGCGCCGGTCGAGAACCCCCCCTTGTCGAGGAAGTAGCCCGCGATCCCGAAGCCCAGCATCAGCCAGACGTCGAACATGTTGTTGTTGATCGCGTAGCTGCCTATCACCGACAGTATGACGATGCCCGGTATCAGGAGCGCGTTGGGCGTGCTGGTCACCCGTGCGAAGTAGGGGGCGAGGTACAGCCCCAGCACCAGGAAGACCAGGTTCGCGAGGAAGAGCGAGAGGATGAAGCCGTAGGTCAGGGTCCCGTACCTGGTGAACAGCTCCGGCCCCGGGATCAGCCCCTGGATCATCAGGCCCCCCATAAGGGCCGCGGCGACGCTGTTGCCGGGGATGCCGAGGGTCAGAAGCGGGATGATGGAGCCGCCGACGCAGCCGTTGTTGGCGCTCTCCGCCGCCGCCACGCCCTTCGGGTTGCCCTTGCCGAACGTCTCCGGGGCCTTCGAGCCCTGCTTCGCGAAGTTGTATGAGATGAAGGCGGAGATGGTCGCCCCGGCGCCGGGCAGCATCCCGACTATGGTCCCGATTACGCCCCCCTGGACTATAGTCCCTCCGAGCCCCTTGGGGAGCTTGCTCCTCTTGATACTGGAGAGGGAAGTCCCGTCAAGCCCCTCGGCTATGCGGGTCTCGGCGGTGAGATCGAGGATCTGGCTGATGGAGAACAACCCTATCAGGGCCGGCATGAAGGGGACACCGTCGTACAGGTCCACCTGTCCGAAGGTGAAGCGCATGTAGCCGGACAGGGGATCCATCCCCACCGTGGCCACGACCAGCCCCAGGAAGCCCGCGATCAGCCCCTTTACCATGCTCCCCTTTGTGAGGGTCACGATGCTCGACAGCCCCATTATGGCCAGCACGAAGTACTCCGGCGGGCCGAACCTCAGCGAGAAGTGCGCCAGGGTGGGGGCCATGAGCAGAAGGGCGAAGGTGGAGATGATGCCACCCCAGAAGCTGGCCCAGGCTGCGATTGTCAGGGCAGTGCCCCCCTTGCCCTGTCGAGCCATCGGGTAGCCGTCGAAGGAGGTGGCGGCGGCCGCGGGGGTCCCCGGCGTGGAGAGCAGTATGGCCGAGATCGCCCCGCCGTACATGCCTCCGCAGTAGACGCCCCCCATCAGTGAGAGTCCGAGCAGGGGGGGCATCCCGAAGGTGACCGGGATCAGAAGGGCGACCGCCATGGTGGCGGTGAGTCCCGGCATCGCGCCGACTATGATGCCCACGACCGAACCTGTGGTTATGGCCAGCAGAGCTGCGGGGTCGAGCAGCGACAGGAACGCGGGGATCAGGTGTTCGGTCATGGTCTATCCCTCCCAAATGCCCATGGGCACCGGCACGCCCAGGAAGTATACGAACACGAGGTAGACGAACAGCAGTATGACGCCCGTCCCTATCGCTATGAACAGCGGCCTCCGGTAGTCGAGCAACAGCGCCAGCACCGGCATGAACAGCGTGCTGGCGAGGAAAAACCCGAGATACGGGATGACCGCCCCGTAGCCCGCCATGGCGGCCAGCGTGACGAAAAAGTGCCGCGGCGAGCGAATCCACCGCTTCTGCGGTTCAGACTGGGCCTCGCTCCGGAAGAACATGATCACGGAGAGCACCGCCAGGACCCCGGCCAGAAAGAATGTATACCGGGCCGCCGAGGCGGCCCGGTCCGGGAAGTCCTTCGCCCCCAGGAAGAGGGTTGCGGCGAGACCCAGTCCCGCGGCCGAGAAGAGCCGGTTCGTGACTGGGTTCATGTCAGGTCCTTCCGATCTACCAGGGGTCCTTCTCGTAGGCCTTGTCGGTCACCTCGAGAAGATCCACGAGATACTGCCTGTACTCATCCGGTCCCATGAAGTTCATCTCGAGCTGGTCCTTGGCCGCCGCGAGGAACTCCGGGTCGGCGAGCACCTTCTCGAACACGTCGACTATCATGGCGTAGGCGTCCTCGGGGAAGCCCGCGGGCGCTGCGAATCCCCTGGACGAGTCGGAGACGACCTTGTAGCCCAGCTCGGCGAAGGTCGGGATATCCGGCACGCTCGGGTGCCGCTTGGCCGTCATCATGGCCAGGATGCGGACTTCGCCCGCCTTGAGGTTGGACTCGATCTGCGACAGGTTCATGAAGCCCATCGACACGTGTCCCCCCATGACGGTGGCCTTTGCGTTCGACGAGCCGGTGGCGGGCACGCTCTTCACAGTGCAGCCCGTCGCCTCGTTGAACTGGGCGAGCGCGAACGCGTCGTCGCTGCCGGGGCCCGAGGTGGAGCCGGTGAGGGAGCCGGGATCGGCCTTCTCCGCCGCGATGATGTCCTCGATGGTGTTGAACGGGCTGGAGGCCGGGACGACCAGCACGCCGGGGTCCGTCACCAGGTTGTACAGTATGGCGAAGTCGTCTATGGTGTAGTTGGCCCTCTTGGCGGAGATGTGGGCCGTGAAGTGCGGCGTGTAGATGGTGCCGATCGTGTAGCCGTCCTTCCTGGCGCGGGCAAGGGCGTCGAAGCCCCTCTGGCCGCCGGCGCCGTCGATGTTGTTGATGACGAACGGCTGCGGGAAGTACTTCTCGGCGAACTTGGCGAACAGCCGCGCCATGGTGTCGGTGCCGCCGCCGGCGTTCGAGGCGACGATTATCGTTACCGGCTTGGTCGGGTAGTCGGCGGCCATGGCCGAAGCGGCGCCCAGGAGCGTGCACAGCGCGAGCAACAGGATAAGCGATTTTCTCATTACACAGGTCTCCTTTCAGATATGAGGATCAGCGGAACCCGGGGCCGTCGCCCGGGGCGAGAGGCGTACCTCACCCCCCTTCGGATTGTTGGTATAACCTACGCCCTGGCGGCGGCGAGAGACCTCTTCTTCGCCTCGATTATCGGCTTCAGCCTCTCCCCCACCACCATGAAGTAGACCCTCTCGGCCACGTTGGTCGCGTGGTCGCCTATGCGCGCGAGGTGACGCGCGATCCACAGCAGGCCGGCCGCGCGCTCGGCGGTGGCCTGGTCTCCCTCGGCATTCCTGCCCAGGATCTCGATAAGCTCGTCGAATATGGCCTCGTACAGGGCGTCAAGCTCGTCGTCCCTCATGCAGATGGCCTCCGCAAGCGCGATGTCGCTCCCCTCGAACGCCCTGAGCGAGTCGTCCACCATCTCTGTCGCAATATCGCGCATCTTGGGGATGTCCACCAGGGGCTTCAACAGCGGGTACTGGTTCAGAAGCCTGGCCTTCTTGGCGATGTTGACCCCCTGGTCGCCTATGCGCTCCAGGTCGGTGATGATCTTGAGGACGGCGAAAACGAACCGCAGGTCCTCGCGGACCGGCTGGCGCATCGCTATCGAGCTGAGGCACTCCTGGTCGATCGCGGCCTCCATGTCGTCGATGGCGTCGTCCTCCCGGATGACCCTGTCCGCCAGCGAGTCGTCCCTCTCCTCCAGGGCCCGGACGGCCCTTCTGAACGCCTCCCCCGCCTTCTCTCCCATCTCGCGGACCATCGCAAGGATCTTCGCCCTGTCCCCCGTGTAAAGAAGGGATTCGACCTTGCCGGTCTTCTTTCCGAACATACTCTACTCCCCCTTGCAACTGTCACAGCCTGTCTGTTTATGTCCTCCCCGGAGAGGCCGGCAGGTCATGCGGCTATGGAATCGATGATATTAGAGGATACGACAAGGTTATTTAAAAGTCAATTAACGCCGCAGAGAGCGAGAATCGGCAAAAATCGCCGATAAATCGCCATTTCCTCGCCCATAATCCCCGTAGGTCTGTTATCATATTATGCACGATACACATGATTTATTCCATGTGAAAGGGGCTTTTCCGAATGAAAATGACATTTGTGCGCTGTATGTTCCGCGGGGAGGAGAGGCTCGCCATGGTCGACGGCGGGGAGCTGTTCGACTTCGGTGGTGCCGCGTGCGAGGGAGCGGTAAGGGGGGAGCGCATAGGGGCGCTCGGCGAAATAGACCGCTACCTTCCGCCCTGCTCGCCGTCGAAGGTGGTCGCGGTCGGGCTGAACTACAGGGATCACGCCGAGGAGGTCGGAAAGCCCCTGCCCGAGGAGCCGCTGCTCTTCCTCAAGCCCTCCACGAGCGTCGTCGCTCACCTCGACCCGGTTGTCTACCCGCCGGTCATGACGAGAAGGGTGGACTACGAGGCGGAGCTAGCCATCGTGATAGGAAAGAGGTGCAAGGGCGTGCCGCCGGAGAGGGCCCTCGATTTCGTGCTGGGTTTCACGTGCGCCAACGACGTTACCGCCCGCGACCTTCAGGGCAGGGACGGTCAGTGGACCAGGGCCAAGTCCTTCGACACTTTCTGCCCGCTCGGGCCGTTCCTGGTCTGCGGGGTCGATCCGTCCGACCTAGAGGTGAAGATGCTGGTCAACGACAGGGTGGTGCAGCGGTCGCGCACCAGCAACCTCATATTCCCGGTCCCGGTGCTGGTTAGCCACATCTCGCACGTTGCGACCCTTCTGCCGGGGGACGTGATAATCACCGGCACTCCGTCGGGCATCGGCCCGGTGAGCAGGGGCGACGTTATGCGGGTCGAGATAGAGGAGCTGGGCGCGCTGGAGAACAGGGTGGAGTAGGGCGGGCGGCCTGGATTCGGCCTTTCCGTTCGGGTTTTCCTGTTCCAGGTTGCCGGGTCGACTCGGATTGCTCATCCAAAAGAACCCGGCAACCGCGGCAGGGAGCGTGTAAAAAAGTCCCGGCTCTCCTGGAGAAAACGACCCGACGGGTCGCCTCGCGGGAAAACCGGGACAGTCGGACGAAAAACCACCTTATCCTGCCCTTGGGCAGAAAAGCTCCGGGGTTGGTGCTATTGTTGCTTCGAAACTATGACCTTGTGCGTAATTCCCTGTGCTTTCTCATCCTTGGTGGCCCTGATTATCCCGTAGATGACCCCCGGGTCGCTCCTGTCCCACGCTATCCCCTGCCCGCGAATGTTGAGGGGGATGATCTCCACGAGCTCGATTACCGAGCCCATGCCGGGCAGCTTGCACTTGTAGACTTCCGCGGGATCGTGGCCCGACAAATATAGAAATCCGTCGGGGCCCCAGGATCCTCCCGAATTGCTCATATCCTCAAGCCTTTCAAGAATGGCCTTGGGGAGTGTCCAGGCCTCCAGCCACTGCCAGTTTTCCGAGAACTTGACCACGGTAGTGCACACTTTGTGCCCGTAAAGTGTTCCTTCCGGCCCGTAGGGCTTGTCGTAGTTTGCGAACGCGACCCACCAGAACCCGTCGTGCAGGTCGATCCACGTGGCGGATCCCCAGTGTATCCCGAAGCTGTGGTTGGCGACATGCTCCATGGTGTCGGCATCCCAGACCTCTATGGAGCTGGTCATCGGCCACTCGTTCCAGTTGGAGTGGGCGCAGTAGATCTTTCCGTCGATGAGAGCGGCGCTGTCAAGATGGATGATCGGCCCGTCCTTGGGCCCCTCCCACTTCGCCACGAGTTCCCCGGTATTTTTGTCGTACTTTCCGATCTTCTGGTTGTCGATCGCGTAGAAGTATTTGCCGTCGACGCCGATCCCCTGGTTGGCCTCGGGGGCGTTGAATTCGGCTATCTGCTTGAACTCGGCCGCCGCCCCTGTCAACGAGGAGAGGACGAACACCGTGCATAGGAATAGAATACCTGTCTTCTTCATCGCTGCTTACCTCCTTGAAACAGTATGGTCTGGCATTTCGTCCGACTGCCCCGTAAGAAACCGGGCTCGCGGGGAGCTCGTCTCGTCTGAAGCGACTTAACTCGTAGCCCGCGTTTCTACTGGAAGTGAATTATAGCATGCAGGATGTTTATAAGATACGATATCCTTAACAACGCTATCCAGGCCTCCGGTGTTCCCCTTGGGTTTCTTTCGCGCATGCCGAACGGTCTCGGAATGAAAGAAGCGGGCCGTTTCGGCCCGCTTCCTATCCGTTCCCCGGTATCGTCAGATCCCCACGCCCATCAGAAACGCCCGGTCCAGGGCCTCCCTGTTCTCCCTCACCGGCCCCGCCCCGGAGCATACCCCCAGGCTCCCCGCAAAGTCCATCCGCAGGTAGGAGCATATCTCCCTGAAAGAGCTCTCCGCGATGGCGAACCCGCTGTTCGGATCCTCGTCCATGTAGGTCGACAGCAGATAGAACTTCTTCCCGCTCAACAGACTGTAGTCCAGCGCGTAGAGCCTGTCCTGGAACACCTTCGTCTGGGCCGGCATCGTCCACCAGTAGACCGGGAAGGCCTGGACGACGGCGTCCGCCGCGAGGATGTCCCGGTAGAGCTCGGTCATGTCGTCGTCGTGGACGCACCGGCCGGAGCCCTCTCGCTTGCAGTATCCGCAGCCGTTGCAGTACTCTATCCTCTTCTCGTGGAGCCGGACCATCCTGGTCGAGTGCCCCTTGGACTCCGCTCCCGCGATGAAAGAGTCCAGCAGCGACGCGGTGTTTCCATCCTTCCTTGGGCTTCCCAGCAGCGCAAGACAGTTCATGCGACAACCTCCTGTTAGCAGATGTGCCGGGGCTTCGGGTCCGGGCCGGGCGCTGCCTGCGCCCTCCCCGCCGCCCATGCGAAGCTCCGTGTCGGCGGTGTTGCGATGCCGTCGACCTCCCTCCCGGTTATGACCTGTCGAATCAAGGTAAGAGGCATGAACCTGTCCTCCTTCCGGTGCTTGGCCTCTGGCTTGACAGATAATTGACTGTTAAATGTCCTATATACATGATATAATAAAAACAACACCGAAGATCATTATAAGCGGGAGTGTGGTAGTTGTGTTGAAAAGCCTTTTTTGGAAATTATTCCTTGTATCCATCGCTCTTCTGATCGTTCCCATGCTTGTGGTCCTCGTGTATACCAGCTCTCTTTCCACGGATACCGCGGAGAGGAACATGGAAAACTTGCTCGCAGGCACCGTGTCCGAAAAGACAGCCCAGCTCGAGACCGCGTTCAGGTCGGAGGTGGCTTTTACAGATTATATTACCAGGATTTCATACGTCGACGACTTCTTCCAGGAGTACGCGGCCACTGGCATCCTGGACCCCGCGACTAAAGACCGGATAGCGAAGGATCTGGAGAGACGCATAAGCGATTCCGACGGATTGTACGAGAATGTGTTCTTCCTGACATACAAGGACGGGGTTAACACCGTCATCATCGACGGCATTGGGGGAATAGCGACGGGGGCATCCTTCCCCAACGAGCTGACCGCCGGGGGAGAAAGGTTTTACACCAATCCGAGACCGATGGTCGGGATAACCCTGGTGTCCCCCTCGACGGGCAGACCGGCGGTACTGATACCGGCGCCGGTTTACGACAAAAGATCGGGGCGGATGATCGCGATCTTCCAGCACTCGCTCGACCTGAACTCGGTGACAAAGACCATAGTAATGGACGATGCGAAGAACAGCATGAAGACGTTGATCCTGAACTCGGACGGTCTTGTGATCTCCTCCGAGAACCAGGATCAGATCCTGAAGTTCGATTTTGCCGCGCAGCAGGGGGATATAGCCGATTTCTACAGGATGCTGCAGGGGCGGGACGAGGGGATAGGCCTCTTCACACTGGACGGGGTCGGATATCTCTCGGCGTTCAAGAAGAGCGATTACACGAACATGAGCGTCCTGGCCTACATGCCCTACGATATGCATCTCGCCGAGGTCGGTGCCGCCCGGTCTAGGATTGCGCTTGTAATCGTCTCCAGCATGGTCCTCGCGGCCCTCGTTCTGTTTTTCCTCATGAGGGGCATTGTGAGGCCGATAAACGGTCTTTCGGAGATATCCTCCCTGGTTACCGGCGGAGATCTTTCGCAGACGGTCCCGGAAGCCTACTTGAAGAGGAAGGACGAGCTGGGTCTGCTATCCGGTTCCATGGACAACCTGGTCGTCAACCTGAAGCAGATCATCGGCAATATCCTGTCCGCCACCAGGGAGATGGGCGTGCACAGTCAGAAACTGAACGAGGCGAACGCCGACCTGTCTTCCAGGATGGAACACGTGTCCGTCGAGACCCGGAAGCTTACGGCCGGAATGCAGGGGGCGTCGTCGTCGAACGAACACATCTCCGCCGCGAGCGAGGAGATGAACGCCTCGGCTTCGGAGCTGCTGGAGAGCATGAAGACCGGCGGCAGAGTGGCGATGGAGATAGATGAAAAGGCCAGAAAGATACAGGAGAGCGTCAACGCCAGCCGGACGAAGGCGAAGAGCGTGTACGGCGACCTCAACAACAGGCTCGAGGAGAGCATAGAGAAGGCGAAGGTCGTAGACGAAATTGCGACCATGGCCGAGCAGATCTCCACCATCGCCAGGCAGACAAACCTGCTCGCCCTGAACGCGGCTATCGAAGCCGCAAGGGCCGGGGAGCAGGGGAGAGGCTTCGCCGTGGTCGCGGACGAGGTGAGGAAGCTGGCGGCGGACTCCTCCGAGGTCGTGGTCGGGATTCAGCAGCAGACTGTGAAAGTGCAGGAGAGCATATCCACCCTGATCTCGGACGCCACCGGGCTGCTCGAGTTCATAGCCGAGGACGTGGACAGGGACTACAGCGAATTCCTGTCCTCCGCCGAACAGTACCGGAACGACGTGGGAGGGCTTCGCGAGATGATAGAATCCGCCGTCGACATGTGCGAAGAGGTCCTGACGACGGTGAGCGATGTCACGACATCCATCGGCGAGGCCTCTGCGGCCATCAGGGAAAGCTCCTTCGGGTCGGAGGCGATCTCGAAGGAGATCAGCGACACCGCAGCGTCGGTCGCGGGCATTCAAGGGACCTCCGAGGAGCTGTCCGACATGGGCGAAGAACTCGTGGCCCTGGTCAATCAGTTCAAGGTTTAGCGACGATAGCGCCCCCTCCCGCAAGAGAGGGGGCGCGTTTTCCCTTCTCCGCCCTGTCATGGCGGCGCGGTCTGCCCCGCTGCGGATCGCCGGTCAGGACCCGCCGCGCGTGCGCGGTCGCCTTCCCTTGTACTGGCCGTAGAACTCCCTCAGCGACCTCTTCGTCTCGTCGTCGAGCAGATCCTTCCGAACGCCCCGAACCGCGCCCTCCAGCGCGGACAGCCTGGACATTCAGGCGGACGGGTCGCGCTCGAGGATGCGGAGCCACGCCTCGCGGCTCCCGGCTTTCCTGAACTCCTCCTCGGTGGTGATTTTGGCGTCTGCGAGTTGTGTTTTTAGCTTCGGGCTGATGTTAGGCAGATTTGACAGTTCTCCCACCATCCTCAACCTCCTTTTCTGACTGAAAACCGCGGCTGGTATCGATACTCGGACAATTATAGCAAACCAGGTTCCAGCAGAGGGATCGTCCGGGCGACGAGGTTCCCGCATGAGAGTGCAAAAGACGCGAATCCAGTGTAGTATTGAGTTGTTCCACGAGTCGTCGCCGTTCGCCCCGGCGTATCCCGGGGACGGACGCGCGATGTATTGGCTTGAGGCCACAGGGGACTCCATCCAGGGGGGCGGTGTTATGTCAAACAAACAAAACAGGCCCGCGGCGCGGCTGTTCAGCCGCCTCTTTTCAGAGCTCACCGGGTTTCTGATAATACTAGGGCTGTCGGCAGTCCTGCTCCTTGTCCTGGAGTCCACTCACAAGGAGGAGGCTCGGCTGAAACGCGAGCTGGCCGACTGGGGCGCCAGGATTGCGACGGGGATGGAGGACATACTTCCGTCCTGCGACGACGAATACGAGAGGGAGTGGGCCTGGCGGCACCTTTCCACACTGAGGGCGATCTATCCGGACCTTCGGGCCATCCGCTTCGTAGAGGCAGGGCGCGACGGGGTTCCGACGATTCGGAAATGCTCCGAGTCGGAGTGCAAGGGGACGCCTCGCCTTCACGCCCCACTGCCCGAGGAGCTGCGCGCCACCGCGCTCGAGGCCGCCGAGGGCCGCAAGGCCGGCGTTGTCATGCCGCGCGGCTCGAGTAATGAGAAGGGTATCGCGGTCTTCGCGCCGCTGGGAGGCGGGCGGCATTCCGGCCCCGATGCGGCCCTTTGGCTCGACGTGGATCCCTCCATGATCCCGCGCCGGATTTGGGAGGCCGTCCAGCTGCCCGTAGCCGCGGTGGGAGCCCTGTGCCTGCTGGCGATCACAGGGGCGTCCCTGTTAAGGGGGCGGAAGGGCGGGGGCATAAGGACGGAGGCCGTGATCGCCGCCCTGGCGTGCGCGATCGTAGCCCTCACCTTCTTCTTCTCTCAGCGCCGCCAATCCGCAGCAGAATCCAACCTGGTATTCCACAGGCTCGCGGAGAGAAGGGCCAACCACGCGACAAGGCTGTTGAGAAACGTCTGCAGGGTGAAGCTGGAGACACTGGCGTCCTTCATCGAGACACGGGACGATGTGGACGAGAGGAGATTCGACGCCTTTTCAGCATTCCTGGCCGACGACCCGATCGTGAGCCGTTGGGAGTGGGTGTCCGCGGTGCCGGCGCAGGAGCTGAAGCAATTCGAGGGGAAGATGAGGTCCGTCGGTCGCCCCGGCTTCACAGTCTGGCAGAGGGACGGGCAGGGCGGCAGGACGAACGTCGGCGATCGCGACGACTACTACGTGGTTACCTTCGCCTCCCCCATCGAGAAGGAGTATCTTGCCCTCGGATACGACATGGGGTCGGAGCCGGTCAGGAGAAGGGCGATAGAGGAGAGCGTCGCGGCGAGGAGGACCCTGGCCACGGACCCGGTGACCCTGATCCAGGATGCGCCGGAGGAGAAGGGGTTGCTCGTACTGAGGCCGGTTTTTCGCCCGGCCGGGGGGAGGATCAGGGGGTTTGTCCTTGCCAGGCTGGCCCTTGCCGATCTTCTGTCCTACTCGGGCGAGATGTCCGGCGACGACGACGAGAATGTATCCATCGCAGAGATATACCTCGCCGGCGGCGACGGGCCGCCGAAGCTCCTGGCATGCTCGGCCCCCGGCCACGTATGCGCCCTCGAGTGGAGCGCATTGAAGGACGAGGACACCTTCACACTTCCCATGCTGATCTTCGGGAAGACTTTCATCGTTGTCGTTCACAAGGGGCGTTTCTTCGACGCCGTCTACCCACCGGACTCGGGCCTGGGCATACTTGTGGCCGGGCTTCTCCTGGCATTCGCCGTGTATTTCCTGGTCTCGGCCCTCGCCGGCAGGGGGGAGGCCCTCGAAGTGCTGGTAAGCGAGAGGACCAGGACTCTGCGCGACAGCGAGAGGATGCTGAAGGAGGCCCAGGAGATCGCCCGGCTGGGGAGCTGGGTCCTCGACGTCCCGTCGGGAGAGCTGACCTGGTCCGACGAGGTCTACGGTCTGTTCGGCATCCCGGTCGGCTCCCCGCAGACTTACGAGGTGTTCCTGGACGCGGTGCACCCGGACGACAGGGAGGCCCTCGACGCGGCCTACTCCTCATCCGTGGCCGAGGGACTGGACGGGTACGAGTTCGAGCACAGGGTGGTCAACAGGGGGACCGGCAGGACTCTCTACCTCCACGAGCTGTGCAGGCACTACAAGGACAGTTCCGGCAGGGTCGTCCGCTCGGTCGGCATGGTGCACGACATAACCGACCGAAAGCTCTCGGAGATGGCCCTGGAGAGGGCGAGGGAGGAGCTCGTCGCGGCCAACGCCTCGCTGGAGAAGGCCCTGGACGAGGCGCGGGAGATGGCGCAGAGGGCCGAGGCGGCCAACGTCGCCAAGGGGCAGTTCCTGGCGAACGTCAGCCACGAGATCCGCACCCCCCTGAACGGGGTGATAGGCATGGCGGACATCCTGGAGGAGACCCCCCTGACGGACGAGCAGAGGGAGTACGTCGCCCTTCTGAAATCGAGCGGCAGGCACCTGCTGGCGCTCATCAACGACGTGCTCGACTTCTCCAAGCTGGAGGCCGGCAAGCTTGAGACCAGGGAGGAGGAGTTCGACCTCCGTGAGTTCCTCGACGAGATATTCGCCTTCGGCGCGGCCCGGGCTTCGATAAACGGACTGGAGTTCCGCGGGACCGTCTCGCACTCGGCGCCGTCGTGCGTCATGGGGGACAGATTCAGGATAAGACAGATACTGACCAACCTGCTGGACAACGCCGTGAAGTTCACCGCCGCCGGTCGAATCGCCGTGGCCGTGACCAGCGAGGGGATTGACCAGGATGGCCGGGCGACCCTTCGCTTCAGCGTGGCGGACACCGGCATCGGGGTGAGCGAGGGGGCGCTGGGTCAACTGTTCGCGGAGTTCTCCCAGGTCGATCCCTCGCTGACCAGGCAGCACGGGGGCACTGGCCTGGGCCTCGCCATCTCGAAGGAGCTTGCCGAGCTGATGGGAGGTGAGATCGGCGCCTCGAGCCCCTCCGGACTGGAGGGGGGCGGTCCGGGCACGGAGTTCTGGTTCACGGTCAAAGTAGTTGTAATTTCCTGCCTGGAGGCCGACGCGGAGCCGGAGGATCGCACTGTCGCCAGGTTGGAGGCCCCGCGCGATGCGAAGCCCGGCGGTCTGAAGGTCCTCGTGGCCGAGGACAACGCCATCAACCGCAGGGTGATCGCCGCCATCCTGTCGGGGGCGGGAATCAGGGCCGACTTCGTCGAGGACGGTGCCCGGGCAGTGGCGGCCATGGAGGACGGCGACTACGACGCCGTCTTCATGGACGTGCAGATGCCGGTGATGGACGGCTTGGACGCGACCCGGGCGATCCGCCGGAGCGAGCGTGGAAGAGGGCTTCCGCCAATCCCCGTGATAGCCCTCACTGCTCATGCGATGCCGGGGGACCGGGACAGGTGCGTGGAGGCCGGGATGGACGAGTATGTATCGAAGCCCATCGATCGTCTGGTGTTTCTTGAAGCCCTTTACAGGCTGGTCTCGAGGGGAGGGAGTCCGGACAGGATGCCTGAGGAGAGGGCGGACGAAAAGTCCGCCAGGGTGTTCACCCCGGATCTACTGCTGAAGAACCTGGACGGGGACGCCGAGGTTGTAGCCGAGATCCTGGCGAGTTTCACGGAGGATCTGTCCGCGGATGTGGCGGGGTTCAGGGAGCGGGTGGAGGCGGGGGACGCCGCGGGCGCCGCCGGGCACGCCCACACCCTGAAGGGGGCCGCGGGGGGCGTCGGAGGCGAGGAGGTCAGGGAGCTCGCCTTCAGGGCGGAGATGGCCGGAAAGGAGGGAGACCTGGAGTCGCTTCTGCTCATCCTGCCCGACCTGGAGCGGGCCTTCGCCGAACTCGGCGACGCAATAGCCCGATATTTGATTTTATAGTATCATCAGTATCATCGGCAGCATTACTTTGAAAGGGGATGAGGCTTTGAAGCGTCTGCTCGTGTTCGTACTGATGGTGATGCTCCTTCTTCCCGGCAGCGTGGCGTCGGCGATCGAGGTCGAGGTGGAGCTGCAACCCATCACCACCCAGAAGGAGAAAGGGCTTATCGACTGGACCCAGAACTACATCGAGGCCACCGGCATGGCCGTGGCGCCCAAGGGCGCGCAGGGCGCCCAGGCGAAGGCCCTGGCGCGTCGCGGCGCGATTGTCGACCTTCAGCGCAATCTGCTCGAGTTCATGGGCGGGGTGCAGGTCGACGCGAGGACGACCATGGACGATTTCATGGCGGAGGACATGGTCCGATCCGAGGTGCACGGCGTCATCAGGAACGTTGAGCTGCTCAAAGGCGAGTGGGACGGCGAGGCGTACACGGTGACCGGCAGGATAAAGCTCGCCGAGGTGCGCTCCATAGTCTGCCCCAGGGTCCCCGTGGACAAGGTGATAATCGAGACGGAGAAGAAGGCCCCGCCGCCCAAGACCTCCGGCAGATACACGGGGCTGGTCATCGACGTCAGGCACCTGCCGCTGATACCTTCGGTGACATTCCGGGTGTTCGACGAGGCCGGCCGCGCAGTGTACGGGGTGGAGTTCGCCGAGCAGAAGTGGCTGCTCCAGTCGGGGATCTGCTCCTACTACAACA
This sequence comes from uncultured Synergistaceae bacterium, assembly GCA_964458805.1. Taxonomy (GTDB): domain Bacteria; phylum Synergistota; class Synergistia; order Synergistales; family Aminobacteriaceae; genus JAAYLU01. The sequence goes on along the minus strand of CAYWKH010000007.1, from coordinate 6,221 downwards.
ACATCAACTACGCCCAGGGGGAGCTGCGGGTCGCCCCCAACCCCATCAAGACGAAGGCCGTCCGCCTGTCGACCGGCAATGTGGACATAGTCATCCCGAACTCGGCCGCGGCAATGATCAGGGGCAGCTCCTACGACTTCCGCAAAGAGTGCAAAGTGCTGCTGGTCGTTAAATAGGATATGCGAGCGTTCAAGATTCTTCTCGCAACGGCGATGCTCGTCCTGTCCGCGCTCCCTGCGATCCCCGCGGGGGCGCAGGCGGAGGGCGAGCTCATCAAGGTCGAGGCCGAGGGGTTTGCCCCGATAAAGGGCGGCGACAAGAGCGGGGCGAGGGAGGCGGCCAAGCGATCCGCCTACAGGGACGCGCTCGAGAAGGCCCTGGGCGCCCATGTCACCGGGATCACCGAGATGAGGAACTACGAGGTAGTCAAGGACAAGGTCTTCTCACAGACCACGGGGCTGGTGAAGCAGTTCGACATCGTCAGGGAGAAGGTCGGGGACGACGGGATACTCTATCTGACCGCGATCTGTCACGTGGCGCGAGTTGCACTGGACGGCGTGCTCGGCCCCGCCGTGCTCGACGCCCTGGGCAACCCCAGGGTGATGGTGCTGCTCGACGAGAGGATAGGGGACAAGCCCTCCTTCCTGTCGACCGCCGAGAGCGAGGTCATGCGCGTGTTCGAGAAGGCCGGCTATCTGCTGGTGGACTTGACCCAGGCCGGCATGATCAAGGGAATAGACCTCTACGAGGCATGGGCGAACGGCGATCCGGAGTTCTTCCGCCAGCTAGCCCGCGACTTCCAGGCCGACGTGCTGATATACGGGAAGGCCTACGCCGGCTCCTTCGCCGACCAGGTGATAAGCGGAGTCAGGATCTACGGCGTGCGCAGCACGGTTCAGCTCAAGGCGGTGCTTGCCAACACGGCCTACCAGCTCGGTTCGGACGCGGTCGAGGAGAAGACCAAGGGGGTCTCGGTGGAGGACGGCGCGATCAAGGGGCTGCAGCCGGCCGCGTCGAAGGCGGGCAAATCCATAGTCCACAAGATAGCCTACGCGCTGGTGTCCGGCTCCGCCGGGGGGATCCCCAGCAGGACGGTCAAGGTGAAGATCTCGAACATGACGTTCAAGGACGCAAAGGGGCTGAAGAGCGCCCTGGAGGACGTGGACGGAGTGACCGCGGTGTACCAGAGGCTGTTCAGGGACAAGCGGCTGGAGATCGACGTAGTGTCCGAGTTCACCTCGGAGGAGCTAGCGTCGATGCTGTCGGACCTCGGGTACGACATTGAGGACCTGTCGTCCGCGACTGTGGAGGGAACGCTTAATGAGAAGCCGGTCGAAAAATCGGAGTAGGAGAGAGTCGCGCCCCTTCAGGTTCTTCATGGTCCTGTGCGTCCTGACCGTGGCCGCGGGGATGATCTCCGCTGCCAAGACCGAGCTGTTCTCCGGGGACGCGAAGTCGCTCCCGGAGCCCCCGTATGCGGAGGTCAGCCTTGACATTCCGCCGGACCCGGATCTGCCCGAGACCCTGCACTCGGGGCTTCTGCTCCGCGAGCAGGGGCTGGCGACGGCGGACGGGGTGGGGCGCATACCCGAGGACACCGCTCAGGGGAGGCTGCTGGCCCGCAGGGCCGCGCTGACCGATGCGCGGCGAAACCTGCTCCTGCTGCGGCAGAGGCTGGTCGACGGGAAGTTCGACCCGGGGTCGGTTTCGGGCAGGATCGCCGAGGTGAGTATTCACTCGGAGAGGGTGGAGGGGGACCTGTACTTCCTGAAGGTCGATGTCCCATTGGACAGGCTTATGAAGGGGGATGTTCCGGTTGAATAGGTTTACGAGATTCTGCGCGCCGGCGTGCCTCGCCGTTCTGCTGTGCCTCGCGGCCTCCAGCGCCCGGGCGGCTCTGCCCGACGGCTCGATAGCCGTGCTGACGAAGGGGCCCTCGGCCCAGCACGCCGCGTCCGTGGCCTCCATCATCACGCGCGAGCTCATAGCCAAGGGGCACAAGGTGGTCGACCCCAAGCGGCTGGACGCGATACGCCGCAGCAAGGCCGCGGCCCTCGCGCTCGAGGGCAACGTGGACGCGATAATAAAACTGAGCAAGCAGTACGGCTTCAGCACGATGATAACCGCGCAGCTGCAGGCGGGGAAGCCGGTGCTTAACGAATTCCAGCTCTACACCGGCACCTCGTCGATAGCGGTCATGGCCACGACCTCCGGCGGGCAGGTGGTCTACGCGGACACCGTGATGGGCAAGCAGGTGGGCTACACGCCGGACGAGGCGGCCCAGAAATCCATAGAGGCCGCCGCGAAGCTCGCGGTGCAGAAAATGCTCCAGTAGGGCGCGCCCGAACGGGGGAAGACTACATGAAGAAGAGACTCGCAGTATTCGCAGCAGCAGCCTGCATCGCGCTCCTCGCGGGAGCTGCGCTCGCCGCGCCTCTCTCGGACAGGCCGAGGCTATCCGTGCGGCAGTTCGACAACAAGGCGGGCTGCGGCATCCCCGCCGCCGCGATCACGGAGATGATGACCACGGAGCTGTTCAAGGCCGGCCTGTTCAACCTGCTTGAGCGCGAGAAGCTGAACTACGTGGCGGAGGAGATAAAGCTGGGGCAGTCCGGGCTGGTGGACGAGTCCACCGCGCCCGAGCCAGGAAAGATAAAGGGCGCCCAGTACACCATGACCGGGGCCGTGACGCTCTTCTTCTACAACGACTCCGGGGGGGTAATCTACCTCCCCGGAGTCGTCGGCGGCCTGCTCTCGCACACTGCTTACGTGACCCTCGACATCCGAATCATCGACAACGCGACCAGCGAGGTCGTCTACGCGGCCGCCGAGCAGGGGGCGGCGAACCAGACCGCGGGGGGAATAATCCTCCCGATAGCGGCCTTCGGCGCTGGCAAGAGCGGCGGCCTGCTCGCCACCGCGACCCGCAACTCTGTCATCAAGCACGTGGAGACGATGAAGACGGTGAACTGGGATCGGTAGATTTTGCAGACTTGGGAGGTTTTTATCGTGAAGAGATACCTTGCGTTGCTGCTCTTGTGCGCACTGTGCGCATGCTCCGGTACGATCGTCGAGGCCGCCGAACAGAGAATCCGCATCGGAGTGATAGGCTTCGACAGCAAGGCCGAGGGGGTTTCGCAGGAGCAGGCCAATATAGTGACGGACCTGTTCACCCGCACACTCGCCAGCTCCAGGAGCATAGCCGTCTTCGAACGGGAGCGCCTGGCGAAGGTCGGCGAGGAGATCAAGCTGAGCATGTCCGGCCTGGTCGACATGAACACCGCCGTGGAGGTCGGCAGAATCGCCGGAGTCCAGTACATACTGATGGGCTCCGTAACCGAGCTCAGCGAAAGGGTGTCGGGAGGCGCCGTTCCTCTGTTCTTCGTCCCCGTCGCGGTTGGCGGAGGGGGGCACGAGGCGAGGGCCACCCTTGACGTGCGCCTGATCGACACCACGACCAGCGAGACCAGGCTGGCCCTGTCGGAGACCGGCACATCCTCGAACGCGGCGACGGGCGTGATGGTGATGGGGCTCGCATTCGCCGAGGCCGAGTTCGGAGGCCTTCAGGCGCGCGCGATAGCGGACGCGGTCAATCGCCTGGCCCATGCTATCCGCTCCGAGCTCGGGGGCGAGAGCTCCCACGTGCTGAGCGTGGCCGGGGACGAGGTCGTCATAGACATCGGCTCCACCATAGGCGTGAAGGAGGGGCAGCTCTACCTGGTCTACGCCGAGGGCAAGACCATCGTCGGCATGAGCGGCGAATCCCTTGGCAGGGACAAACTGCCGCTGGCCGTCATAAAAGTTCGGGACGTGGCCGCGGGGCACAGCACCTGCGTGGTGGCGTCCAACTGCAGCCTGAAGCTGGTTCGGCGGGGCGACAAGATCGAGCCGGTAACGGCGGCGAAGGCCAAGGGCATGAAGTTCGTGTCCAGCAGGCCGGCCGCCTCAAGCGAGACGTTCGACCAGCTGTTCGGGTCCGGAGGCGGGACCCCGGCGTCCGCTCCCCGCGAGGCGCCCGAGCCGGTAGTGGAGGTAGCGGAGGTGGCGGAGGATAAACCGGCGCCCGTGGAGAAAAAGGCCGAGGAGCCAGCGCCCGCGGTGGATACCTCGGTCGCGTCCGAACTGCTGAAGCCGGCGCCGGCCACCTCTCCCACGGGACCCAGGCAGATCCCCGGATTCGATCAGAACAAGTCCACCGACGCCAAGGTGATCCAGACCTACAACCTCGACATGGGCAGGACGAACCTCCTTCGCATCGAGCACGTCAAGGCGATGAACCTCCTCAAGAGCGGCAAGGTGAAGGCTGCCTACGAGAAGCTCGTCGAGGAGGCGGGCAAGTACGAGGGACACTACCTGGCGATGTACTGGGCGGGAGTGGCGGCCCACCGGCTGAAGAAGGCCGACGAATCCCTCCAGTGGATGAACAGGGCGCTGGCAATCAACCCGCAGTACGAGCCGGCGGCCGATTACAAGTCCAAGAAGCTGAAGAAGTAGAGGCCGAGCCGCCCTCGCCGCTCTGACGGCGGGGGCGGCGCCGTATTTCGGATAGGACGCGAAAAAAACATACAACCATCAGGGAGGAAATTCCAATGAAATCGCTAAATGCCAACTGCTCGTGGACCATGTCGCGGCCGGCGCGCGTTCTGACCGCGCTGGTACTGGCCTTTGCCCTCCTGGGCGCGGGGATCGCCTCGGCTTCCGACGCGGGAGTCGAGAAGGAGAAGCCTCTCATCGACTGGGGGCAGACCTACATCGAGGGCACCGGAATGGCCGTAGCACCCGAGGGGACGACAGGCGCGCAGGCCAAGGCCCTGGCCCGCCGGGGAGCCCTGGTAGATCTGCAGCGCAACATGCTGGAGTTCGTCTGCGGCGTGCAGATAGACGCCCGCACCACGATGGACGACTTCATGGCCGAGGACATGGTCCGCTCGGAGGTCCACGGCCTGATCCGCAACGTGGAGATGCTCAAGGGCGAGTGGGACGGCGAGAGCTACACGGTAACGGGCCGGATAAAGACCGAACAGCTCCGCCAGATAGTGGATCTGGTCGTGACGCTGGTGCGATAAAGAGAAGGGCGGCCAGGGGCACGCCGCCCAAGCGATCGACACGAACGAGAAAGACGTTGTCGTCACGAACTAGCGGTGCCGGAAGGCGGCCAGAAGCATGCCGCCTAAGCGATCGACGCGGCTCGCTTCGCTACGCTGGTCGCCTGCTTATGTCGTCCCGAACGAGCGCAGCGAGGAGGGACCTCTTCTACGAGGCAGCGCCTTTGGCCGTGTCCCTTTTTAGCTTCACGGGTGTGTCGGTTAGTGTTGCGACCCCTCGCGTTCAAGGACAAAGCAGAAGGGAATAGAACACGCTTTTCTAATTAAAACTAGATGATGCAAAATTATCCGGAGGGTATCGTCACGCAACGGGAACTACTTCGGGGAGGAGGAAAACTATGGATCAATCAACCTCAAAATGGAACCTACCGACGTGCGTGTTAGTTCTGTTTCTCGTGTCTCTTATGGCGAACGCGGCGTTCTGCTCGACTGCTTCAAAGGCCTCCGGGGGCGGCGTGTTCGACGCTCCCGCAGTCGTGGAACACGAGGGTGAGGAGACGGTCACTATGGATTTCGCCTCGGTCGGCGTCGAGAAGGCGAACTGGGGTTACAGCCAGGTTGTTGACGGGAAGTTCAAGGTCTTTGTACGGGATAAAGACGTGGAGAGAACCTGGGGATTCACTTTGCCGGAAAATATATCGTCAAAATCTAACTGGGAGATAACAATTCAACTGGAAAAGTTCGATTTTCAGTTTATAGGCGTCGCGGTTGGCGGTCTTTATAAATTTAGTTCGGAATCGTATCACTATAAACCGATAGAAACTAATGCAAGCCTTCTTATTCCTGTTAGTGGCGGAAGATGTAAGGTAAGACATCTTAGGCCAAAGAGCTATAAGCAATTATATAGTATTCGTGATAATAGTATTATAAGCTTTTATAATATCGAGCAAGCCGTCCAAAAGATTTCCCTTCCTGCGGAATTGAGATTTGTCTATGACGGATTAGAGCAGCAGTATACTGTCTACGCCCACGGCAAAAAGATCGCGACCTATTGCTTTGCCTCCTTTGAGAACAGGCTTCCCTGGAACATTGCCTATATTGGACTTGTTGTCCATACGCCCGACCGCTCCCCGGTCAAGATGGAGCTCGACTCCAAGTTCACGGTCCGCGCCTGGT
>CAYWKH010000006.1:23573-37116 GCA_964458805.1 uncultured Synergistaceae bacterium | reverse complement strand
CTACGAGATCGGGAGGGCGGTGGCCGGGGCGGGCGGTGTCGTGGTCAGCGGCGGAGCGGCCGGCATAGACGGCGCCGCCCACGAAGGCTGCCTCTCCGCGGGCGGCGCCAGTGTGGCGGTGCTGGGCACCGGAGTGGACGTGGCCTACCCCCGTTCACACGCGAAGCTCTTCGAGCGCCTCGCCCGCGGCGGCGCCCTGGTGTCCGAGTACCCGCTGGGCTCGTCCCCCAGGCAGTGGCGCTTCCCCGAGCGCAACAGGATAATCGCCTCCCTGGGGAGGCCGCTGGTGGTGGTGGAGGCCCCCGCCAGGAGCGGCGCGATGATCACCGCCCGCCGCGCCCTGGAACTGGGGCGCGAGGTGTGGGCCGTGCCGGGCAGGATTAACGAGGAGGGGTGCCAGGGGTCGAACCGCCTGATCTACGACGGCGCGCTCCCCCTGGTGTCCGTGTCGGACTTCGTATCCCTCGCGTTCAACCGCCAGCTTTCACTGTTCGGCGAGACGGCGCGGAGCGTTGATAATTCAATAGCCTTCTCCGAAAAAGAACAAAGAATTCTTAGCCTTTTGGAAAAATCGGGCGACCGGACCGTTGACAACCTGGCCGTTGAGGGTAAAATGTCTCCCGCTGACGTTTTTTCGAGCCTCGCCGCGCTCACCGCGGCGGGGCGAGTTTATGCGGCGGGACCGGGCCGTTGGAGCGCTGTCCCGAAGTAAATCGAAACCGTTTCGGGAAAGGAAGGAACCTGTTGTACACAACCATCAACTCCACCAGGCAAGGCGACCGCGCAGCGACGCCGAGCGGATTCAAAAGAGTGCTGCACGACATCGAGCGGAGGTACCTGGCCACTGATGCGCAGGCCGTGATCTACCGCTATTTTCTCACCGAGGAGGTCCCGTTCGAGGTCGTCGAGCGGGCCATACTGGAGGCCGTCTCCCTGGCGAGGCTCAAGCACTCCGCCATAGACGCCGGCCTGTTCGACTGCCTGGTAGACGCGCTGCTCGACGACCGCTCGTTCGAGATCCAGGAGACGGCGTCCGAGAGACTGTACCCGTCCAGCTGCACCCTCTGCTGAGGAGGACCCCGGATGCCGCGCAAAAAGGCCGCCCCGGAGGCGGAGGGCCCCGAGGTTAAGAATAAGAAGACCCCCGTCAAGAGGAGTGTCAAGAAGGATACGAACGCCGAGGCCGGGAAGAAGCTCGTGATCGTCGAGTCCCCCACCAAGGCCAGGACCCTGACCAAGATCCTTGGCTCCAGGTACGTGGTCAAGTCAAGCGTGGGCCACATCCGCGACCTGCCGAAGAGCCGCCTGGCGATAGACGTGGAGAACGGCTTCACCCCCGAGTACATCCTGGTGAAGGGGAAGGCCAAGCTCAAGAACGAGCTCGTCGCCTCGGCCAAAGGGGCCTCGCAGGTGCTGCTTGCGTCCGACCCCGACCGCGAGGGGGAGGCGATAGCCTGGCACCTGGCGGAGATCCTGGACATACCCCCCGAGTCCGACTGCCGCGTCAGGATATACGAGATAACGCCGTCCGCGGTGAAGGAGGCCCTCTCCCGCCCGGAGCCGGTGAACATGAGCAAGGTCGAGGCGCAGCAGGCCCGCCGTGTCCTCGACCGGCTGGTCGGCTACACCCTCAGCCCCCTGCTGTGGAAGAAGATCCGCAGGGGGCTGTCGGCAGGCAGGGTCCAGTCGGTGGCGCTGGCGATCGTCTGCGAGCGGGAGCGCGAGATCGCGGGGTTCGTCCCCAGGGAGTACTGGAACGTCCTGGTCCTGGCCGGGGCCGAGGACGGCAGGCGGTACGCCCTAAAGGTCGACTCCTTCGACGGAAAGAGCCTGGTGAAGGAGGGCAAGACCCTGCTCATAGACTCGGAGGAGTTCGCCGAGGCCGTAGTGGAGGAGATACGCAGGTCCCCGCTCGCCGTGACCGACTTCAAGGTGCGCGAGACCATGCGCGACGCCCCCGCCCCCTTCAAGACAAGCACCCTTCAGCAGGAGTCCGCGCGCAGGAACGGCATGTCCCCGCGCAGGACCATGAGGGTGGCCCAGGATCTGTTCGAGGGAGTCTCCCTGCCGGGGAGGGGCCCGGTCGGGCTCATAACCTACATGCGCACCGACAGCCTCAGGATTGCCCCGGATGCGACGGAGAAGTGCAGGGGGCACATAGCCGCCGCTTACGGCGCCGCCTACCTCCCCGCCAAGCCCAACGAGCACGCGTCCAAGGGCAGGTCGCAGGACGCGCACGAGGCCATACGCCCGACCGACGTGGAGATAACCCCGCAGAGCCTGGAGGGAGTGCTCGACGGCGACCAGATGAAGCTGTACTCGCTGATCTGGCGAAGGTTCGTCGCCTCCCAGATGACCAGGGCGAGGGTGGCGAACGCGACCCTTGCGGCCTCTGCGGGAAGGGCCGGCATGAGACAGCTCGGGGAGACCCTGGTCTTCCCCGGCTGGAGCGCGGCCTGGCCGATAGACCTGAAGGGGGAGCCCCTGTCCCCGGCGACCGCGGGAGAGGCTCTCGACCTCGAGGACGTCCAGCGCGAGCAGAAGTTCACCCGTCCCCCGGCCCGCTACTCCGAGGCCGGCCTGGTGAAGCTTCTCGAGGACGAGGGAGTCGGCCGCCCGTCGACCTACGCCACCATAGTCGAGACCCTCTACGACCGCGGCTACGCCGCCCGCGGCGAGGACAGGCGGGTTCAGCCCACCTCCCTCGGAATGACGGTGGACTCCTTCCTAAGGAAGTACTTCGACGAGAACAGCCCGTCGGCCATAGTCGACGCAAGGTTCACCGCCGGCATGGAGGAGAAGCTCGACGACATAGAGGAGAACAAGGCGTCCGGTGTAGCAGTGCTGCAGGGGATGTGGAACGACTTCACCCGCGCGATGCAGGAGGCGGAGAAGGCCCCCGCCGAGGCACTGCCCCCTCCCGAGCCAACCGGCGAGGACTGCCCCGAGTGCGGCAGACCGCTTGTGATCAAGAACGGCAGGTTCGGCGAGTTCATAGCCTGCAGCGGCTACCCCGAGTGCAGGTTCACCAAGCCAGTGCTGGCCAAGACAGGGGCCGCGTGCCCCAAGTGCGGCGAGGGAGACGTGGTGAAGCGCAGGAGCCGCAAGGGCAGGACATTCTACGGCTGCTCGCGGTACCCGGATTGCGACTTCGTGTCATGGAACCCGCCCTCCGGCGGAAAGTGCCCCCAGTGCGGAGGAGCGCTCTTCGCGAAGGGCGCGAAGTCGGAGGAGTGCCCCAAGTGCGGCTTCACTCGCGCCGCCGCGAAGGCCTCGAGCGATGAGTAACAGCGTCGCCGTGGTCGGGGGAGGGCTGGCCGGCGCGGAGGCCGCATGGCAGCTCGCCCGCAGGGGGATCGACGTCGTCCTGTACGAGATGCGCCCCGGCAAGACCACCCCCGCCCACACCACCGGCCTGCTGGCCGAGATAGTGTGCAGCAACTCGCTCGGCGCCGACGGGCCGGCCAGCCCGGCGGGCATACTCAAGGCGGAGCTCGCGAGGCTCGACAGCCTGGTGATCTCCTGCGCCAGGGCCGCCAGGGTCCCGGCTGGGGGCGCGCTCGCGGTCGACCGCGACCTGTTCTCCCGCGCGGTGACCGGGCGTCTCCAGCTCCTTCCCAACGTCGCGATAATTAGGAAGGAGGTCTCCGTCCCCCCCGAGGGTCCGTCCATAGTGGCAAGCGGCCCCCTCACATCGCCCCCCCTCGCCGAAGAGCTTCGCAGGATGGCCGGAGCGGACCACCTGGCATTCTTCGACGCGGTCGCCCCGGTGGTGACAGCCGACTCAATCGACATGTCGGTCGCCTTTAGGGCGGGCAGGCGAGGGCAGAGCGACGACTACATCAACTGCCCCTTCGACCGGGATCGGTACGAGACATTCTGGCGCGCCCTCGTCGAGGCCGAGCGAGCCAGGCCGCACGACTTCGAGAACTCCCCCTCGTGGTTCGAGGGGTGCCTGCCGGTGGAGGTCATGGCCTCGCGCGGAATGGACACCCTTCGCTTCGGCCCCCTTCGTCCGGTGGGGCTTCCCCTGCCCGGTTCGGGTAGAGAGGCCTGGGCTGTAGCGCAGCTCCGGCAGGACAACAGGGAGGGGACCCTGTTCAACCTGGTCGGATTTCAGACCAACCTCAAGTGGGGCGAGCAGGAGAGGGTCTTCCGCATGATACCCGGCCTCGAGAACGCCGAGTTCGCCCGCCTGGGGGTCATGCACAGGAACATCTACGTCAATGCCCCGGCGGTGCTGGACCCGTGCCTTCGCTTTCGCGGCGGGCGCTCCGACCTGTTCCTCGCCGGTCAGATAACCGGGGTGGAGGGGTACGTCGAGAGCACCGCCATGGGGTGCGTCGCGGCCCTGAACGCCGCCGCGCTGATCCGCAACGTCCCCTTCCCGGCCTGGCCCCGGGAGACCGCGGTGGGCGCCCTGCTGCACTATTTGTCCGACGCGGAGCCCGAGCGGTTCCAGCCAATGAACATGAACCTGGGCATCATGCCGAGGCCGCAGGCCAGGATCCGCGACAAGGCCGAGCGCTGTCGCATGGTCGCGGCGGCTGCGGCTGCGGCGATGGACTCCTTCATGGAGATCCTCGACAGGGATCTCCCCGTGTCAAGCCCCGAGTGCCGGAACTCCTAGACGGACAGATTATTATCATAATTTTCTCCCGGTCGGGCAAAGCCCCTCGGGGCCCTGGAATAACCAAGGCCGCTGTGCATGAGCGTCCGTGCCCTTGGAAAATGGGCTAATTGACTCTTTTGAAAAATAGCGAGAATCTAGAATTCGTGCTAATATGTCTCTATGTTGGAAAACATCTGGTCAAGCATAGATATTTACCTGGACCATCTTAGGTTCGCCAGGGAGAGCTCCCCCCACACGGTGGCCAACTACGCGATCGATCTGGCGCAGTTCGCGGAGTTCCTGGGGCTGCAGGGGGTGGAGCGCCCCCGGGATGTGGACTCTCGCGTGATCCGCTCATTCCTTCGGGAGATGGTCGGGTACGGCTATTCGAAGGCCACCGCATCCAGGAAGCTGTCCGCGGTCAAGAGCTGGTCGGCCTTCCTGAGGGCGGCTGGGAACATCGAGTTCGACCACGCCAAGGGAGTCAGAGGCCCCAAGCTGCCGAGGTCGCTCCCCCGCGCCCTGTCGCGCGAGGACGCGGCGCGGCTGGTCGAGGAGGGCCCGGAGGGTGAGAGAGCCTGCCGCGACCGGGCGATGCTGGAGCTGCTGTACGGGTGCGGCCTGCGCGTGGCGGAGCTCGCCCCGCTGAAGTGGGAGGACATGGCGCCGCTCGAGGACCGGATGCTGCGCGTCGAGGGAAAGGGCGAGAAGGAGCGGATGGTGCCGTTCGGAAGGCGCGCCCTCGAGGCCCTCGACGCCTGGCGCTCCGTCGAGCCCCCGGAGTTGCCCTACATCTTCCCCGGCAGCAGGGGGGGGCACGTGACCGTCCGGACCGTTCACAGGGTCGTGACGGCCGCGGCTGCCAGGGTTGGATTGAGCGACGTGACTCCGCACACCCTTCGGCACAGCTTCGCCACCCACCTCCTGGAGGGAGGGGCGTCGATAGCCGTTGTCCGGGAGCTGCTCGGACATGAGAGCATGCTCACGACCCAACGCTACCTCGCGGTGAGCGGGGAGCACCTGAGGGTGAGTTACCAGGCGGCGCACCCCCGCGCGAAAGGAGAGGACGAGCATGTTTGAAGGGACTACGGTTGTCTGCGTCAGGCGGGGCGAGCAGGTGGCCATAGCCGGAGACGGGCAGATCACCATGGGGAACCAGATAGTCAAGGCGAGCGCCAGAAAGGTCCGCAGACTGTACAAGGGGAACGTGCTCGCCGGGTTCGCGGGCGCCACTGCGGACGCCATGACCCTGCTCGAGCGCTTCGAGAGCCGCCTCGAGGAGAACACGGGCGACCTCATGCGCTCGGGCGTCGCGATGGTGAAGGAGTGGCGCACCGACAGGGCCCTCAGGAGGCTCGAGGCCCTCATGATAGTCGCGGACGCGAGGATGTCGCTGCTGCTGTCGGGGTCTGGCGACATAATCGAGCCCGAGGACGACATAGCCGCCATAGGCTCGGGATCCGGGTTCGCGCAGGCGGCCGGGATAGCGCTGCTGGAGTCGACCGACTGGCCCCCGTCGAGGATAGCCAGGCGGTCAATAGAGATAGCGTCGCGGATCTGCATATACACCGACGACGTGGTGACCGTGGAGGCAATAGGAGAATGACGGTGGAGCTGCCGGAGTCGGATCTCACCCCGCGGATGATAGTAGAGTACCTGGACAGGTACATAGTGGGGCAGGAGAAGGCCAAGAAGTCCGTGGCAATAGCGCTTAGGAACAGGATCCGCAGGAGGCGCCTCCCCGAGGGGATAGCGAGGGAGATCGCGCCGAAGAACATACTGATGGCCGGCCCGACCGGGGTGGGGAAGACCGAGATAGCCCGCAGGCTGGCCGACCTGGTGAAGGCCCCGTTCGTCAAGGTCGAGGCCACCAAGTACACCGAGGTGGGCTATGTCGGGCGCGACGTCGAGTCCATGATCAGGGACCTGGCGGAGTCGGCGGTCGCGATGGTGAAGAAGCGCAAGATCGAGGAGGTGCAGGCCCCCGCGGCGGAGAGGGCGGAGCAGCGCCTTGCCGACGCGCTGCTTCCGGGCTCCGAGAGGAGGGCCTCCGCGCCGGACATAATGAGGCTGTTCGGCGGGGGCGCGGACCGGGAGAGCACGCCGCAGCCGCCCCCCGAGGAGGAGCGCGCCAGGGAGTCCACCCGCAGGAAGCTGCTGGCGCTGCTGCAGGAGGGCAAGCTGGACGAGCGCGAGGTCGAGATAGACGTCGCGGAGAGCCAGTCCGTCGGCATCCCCATACTCGGCGGCGCGGGGATGGACTCGATGGGGATAAACATCGGGGACATGCTGGGAGGCCTGCTGCCCAAGAAGAACAAGAGGCGCAGGGTGAAGGTCTCCGAGGCGCGCAGGCTGCTGCAGGCCGAGGAGGCCGAGAAGCTGGTCGACATGGACGCGGTCGTCCGGGAGGCGCTTGAGAAGGCCGCCGAGGAGGGGATCGTGTTCATCGACGAGATCGACAAGGTGGCCTCGCGCGGCGCGGGGGGCTCCGGCCCCGACGTCAGCCGCGAGGGGGTGCAGAGGGACCTGCTTCCCATAGTCGAGGGCTCCCCCGTGTCCACCAAGTACGGAACCCTCGATACAGACCACGTGCTGTTCATAACCGCGGGCGCCTTCTCGAGCGTCAAGCCGTCCGACCTGGTCCCCGAGCTCCAGGGCAGATTCCCCATAAGGGTGGAGCTCCAACCCCTGAAGCGCGAGGACCTGGCCAGGATACTGGTCGAGCCGGAGAACAGCCTGCTGGGCCAGTACAAGGCCCTGCTCGCCACGGAGGGGGTCGAGCTGGAGTTCACCGACGACGCAGTGGCGGAGATAGCCCTGCTGGCGGAGAAAATGAACGCCGAGATGGAGAACATCGGCGCGCGACGCCTGCATACGATGGTCGAGCAGCTCCTGGAGGAGGTCAGCTTCGGGGCCCCCGACAGCGGCGCGGGAAGATACCCGATCGACGCGGAGTTCGTGAGGGAGCGCCTCGCGCCACTCGTCTCCGACGGCGATATAAGAAGGTACCTGCTATGAGCGGAAGAGCCGCTGCAACACAAATAATCAACATCCGCTAGACCGGATGAACATTCTGGAGGGATATATCATGGCGATAAGGAAAAAGAGCGAGAACATCATCAAGGAACAGGCCCCGGTCGATTACGTCCCCAGCGCGGAGGGCGAGGATCCCGGGCTGAAGAGCCTGCTCGAGCAGACCCGCCAGGTCGGGCGCGCGCTTCAGAGCAGGAGGGAGGGGACGCGCCCCGACTTCAACAAGCTCGTGAAGCTGCTGGGAGAGTACTCCACCGCCAACGTGTACCTGATCAACCGCGAGGGAATGATCCTTGGCCACTCCTGGATATCCGAGTACCACTCCGAGGAGCTCTCCAAGTTCATCGGCCAGGGGTACATGCCCGAGCAGTTCGTCGAGAAGATCAACCAGATCCGCGAGACGTCGCACAGCGAGAGCGACGGCTACCTCTTCGACGATGACGACGGCGACGCGCCGGTGAAGCACATGGTCTACATACCCATCTACGGAGCGGCGGAGCGCCTCGGCACCCTGCTGTTCGTGCGCTTCTTCGACAGGTTCACAATCCGCGACCTGGTGCTCGCCGAGTACCTCGCCACCCTGGTGGGGATCGAGATCCTGCACGAGAGGACCAAGAGCATCGAGGAGCGCTCCAGGGAGCGCCTGATAGTGCAGATGGCCATGCGCGCCCTCTCCTACTCCGAGGTGGAGTCCGTGAAGCACATAATCACGGAGCTCGGCTCGTCCGAGGGAGTGGTAATAGCCAGCAAGGTCGCCGACCGCGTAGGAGTCACCCGCAGCGTCATCGTCAACGCGCTGCGAAAGCTGGAGAGCGCCGGGATCATCGAGAGCCGCAGCCTCGGCATGAAAGGGACCTTCATAAAGGTGCTCAGCCCTCTGTTCGTGGAGGAGCTGGGAGTGCTGCCGGCGGAGTAGCGCAAAATCTCGGCCGCCGGGACTCAAGTCCGGCGGCCTTCACGCCGAGAAGAAGAGTGGACTTGCACAAGGGGGCGAAGGACATGATGGGAGACTTCAACTGGAAGGTGATGGAGAAGACCATGGAGGGGCTGTCGAGAAGATTCGAGGCCACCTCGCGCAACGTCGCCAACGCCAGCACGCCCGAGTACGCCCGCCGCAACGTCTCCTTCGAGGACCAGCTCAGGGAGGTAGTCCAGGGCCCGAGGCGACTCCCCATGACGGTCACGAACGAGGGGCACATACCCTCCGGCCCGATGACCGTCGGCGGTGTGACGCCGTCGGAGATAAAGATCTACGACGAGAAGTTCCGCCTCGACGGCAACAACGTCGACCCCGAGAGGGAGATGGCCGTGATGTCGCAGACCCGCATGGCCTACAACGCGATGTCGCGCTTCGCCGCCAAGAAGAGCTCCCTCTACCGGCTCGTGATAGGAGGGCGATAACCAATGAGGATGTTCAGGTCGATAGATGTGTCCGGGAGCGCCCTTACCGCCCACCGCCTGTGGATGGACGCCATCTCGTCCAACCTCGCCAACGTGAACACCACCCGCACCCCCGAGGGGGGGCCGTACAGGAGGCGGGTGCCCGTGTTCGCCGAGATGCTGGACAAGACTATAGGCGGCTGCGAGGACATAGGCGGGGTCAGGGTGACCGAGATCGCGAGGGACAATCTGCCTCCGCGCCTGGCCTACCAGCCGGAGCACCCCGACGCTGACGAAGAGGGGTACGTGGCCTTCCCCAACGTCAACGTGGTCAGGGAGATGACCGACATGCTGGTGGCCAGCAGGGCCTACGAGGCCAATTTGGCCGTGGCCGACGCCGCGCGCAACATGTGGTCCGGCGCGCTCGAGATAATGAGGGGGTAGCCCGGGCGCCGCGCCGCCCGGTTTTTTGCAATAATAGTCCGAAAGTCCCATAATAATAAGTACGGGAGGCGCTGAGACAGGCCTCCCGCATTTGTTGTTGAAAGTGAAGCTGTGTTACAATAGCCGCAAGATGCGCTAGCATACTCGGGGAGGAGATTCGATTGGACGCTTTGAAGCTCGACCTGATGAAGCTGGCCGGGATCAAGACGAGCCCGGCGGCCTCGCCGGTTGTGGATGGGAAGGATTCTCCCCGTGGCACGGGGCTCTCCTTCGAGAGCCTGCTGGAGAGTTCGATGAAAAGCGTGAACGATTTGCAGCAGGAGTCTGATAACTTAGTGAATAGGCTGGCCACCGGCGATGTCGACGACATATCCGAGGTCGTCCTGTCCGCGCAGCGTGCCGAGTTCGCCCTGCGCATGATAACCGAAGTACGAAACAAGCTGGTGGACGCGTATCAACAGCTCGGGCGACTGTCGGTATAGGACGTAGCCGATGAACTGGCTGAGGCTTGCGCTCGCAAGGGGCGCCCGTTTCTGGTCAACCCTCAGGCCTTGGCAGCGGCTCTCCATAGCAGGAGCGTCGGCGCTAGTCGCCGTCGCTCTGGTTCTTGGTGTCTACTGGGCGGGACGATCCTCGTACGAGCCGCTTTTCTCGGCCCTCGAGGTGGAGGACCAGTCGGCGATCGTCGCCTGGCTTCGCGAGAACAAGGTGGACTACAAGCTCGACCCGGCCGCGGACGCCATACTCGTCCCCAGGGACCTCGTCTACGAGACCCGCCTCAGCCTGGCCCAGGGCGGTCTGCCCAAGGGGGGCAGCGTCGGGTACGAGCTGTTCGACACCGCGAAGATGGGCCTCAGCGAGTTCCAGCAGAAGGTCACCTACACGCGCGCGCTGGAGGGGGAGCTGGAGCGCACGATCCGCCAGATCGACGCGGTCGAGTTCGCCAAGGTGAACATAGTCATCCCCGAGCAGCGCCTCTTCCTGGAGCAGCAGCAGCCCTCCACCGCCTCCGTCCTGGTCCGCCTGCGCTCCGGCATGTCGGTCGGGCCGGACCACGTCAAGTCCATGGTCCACCTCGTGTCCCACGCGGTCCAGGGGCTGTCGCCGGAGAACATAACCGTCGTGGACACCGCGGGGAAGGTGCTGTCGGACCTGCTTGACGAGGAGTTCTTCATCTACACGGGCGGGGGGGAGGGGCGCACCGTCTCCTCCGTGCAGCGCGAGCTCGAGCGCCAGCAGGAGAGGGAGCTGGAGAACAAGGTCCGCATCATGCTCGAGAGGGTGTTCGGCCCGGGCAAGGTGGTCGTCAGGATAAAGGTCGACCTCGACTTCGACAGGAGGACCAGCGCCACCAAGGAGTACATCCCCGGCGAGACCGGCAAGGGCGTGATCCGCAGCCAGCAGCAGATGGAGGAGACCTACACCGGCACCGGCGGGGCCGTGGGCGGCGCGCCCGGCACCACCACCAACATCCCCGGGTACGCCCTGGCCCAGCAGCAGGCGGGGCAGACCGAGTACGCCAAGACCGAGACCACCAACAACTACGAGATCACCACGCGAGAGACCCAGCAGGTGGTCACGCCCGGGGCGATACAGCGCCTGACCGCCTCCGTCCTGGTCGACGGAGAGCTGGAGCAGACCAGGATCGACGGTCTGCGGGCCCTCGTAGCCCCGGCCATCGGACTCAACGAGGCCAGGGGAGACCAGCTCGAGATCAACGGCATGCCCTTCTCCACCACATTCGCGGACACGCTGGCAGACCAGCTAGCCGCGGAGCGCAGGATGCAGCTCATCATGGCCCTGGTCGCGGCGGCGGTACTGCTGGCAGCGGCGGCCTTCGCGGGAGTGGTCTGGATGAGACGCCGCAGGCTCAGGATGCCGGCCGCTCCGACGGCGGAGCAGAAGCGCTTCCCCTCGATCCAGGAGCTGCTGTCGTCGCCCGAGCTGCTGGAGGCCCAGGGAGAGCTGGCCGTCCTGGAGGAGCAGCTTCGCGCCTACGCCAGGAGCAAGCCGGAAGAGATAGCCAACCTGGTGCAGGACTGGCTTTCCGAAGAGTAGCCGCCGGGAGGGTCTGACATGGCAAAAGCCGGAATAAAGGGGATGCCCGGGAAAGAGAAGATAGCCATCCTGATGGTGGCCCTCGGAAACGAGATAGCGGCCGAGGTCTACAAGCGGATGGACGACACCTCCATAGAGATAGTCACGCTCGAGGTCGCCAACCTCAGGAAGGTCACCCCCGAGATGCGCCTCGGCGTCCTCAAGGAGGCCCAGGAGCTGCTGCTGGCCCGCGAGTACATGGCTCGCGGCGGCGTCGAGTACGCCAGGGACATACTGGAGAGGGCGCTCGGCCCGGAGAGGGCGCACAACCTGCTCACGCGCATAACCGCCAGCCTCCAGGTCCGCCCCTTCGACTTCATGCGCCACACCGACGCCCAGCAGATCCTCGGCGTGATCCAGGGCGAGCACCCCCAGACCATCGCCCTGATAATGTCGTACCTGGAGGCCCCGCAGGCCGCGAGCATAATCGGAGGCCTGCCGGCCACCTTGCAGGCCGAGGTGGCGAAGCGGATCGCGAAGATGGACCGGATCACCCCGGAAGTGCTTCGGGAGGTGGAGAGAGTGCTGGAGAGAAAGCTGAGCACCGTCATGGGACAGGACTTCACCCTCGCCGGCGGCATCGACGCCATAGTGAACATCATCAACCAGGTGGACCGCGGCACGGAGCGAAACATAATGGAGCACCTGGAGGAGAACGACCCGGAGCTGGCCGAGGAGATCAAGCGCAGGCTCTTCGTCTTCGAGGACATCATCAGGCTCGACGACAGGTCGCTCCAGAGGGTGCTTCGCGAGGTCGAGATGAAGGACCTGTCGCTGGCCCTGAAGGGCGCCACCGACGAGCTTCGGGCCAAGTTCTTCAAGAACATGTCCAAGCGCGCCTCCGAGATGCTGCGGGAGGACATGGACTATATGGGCCCGGTGCGGGTGAAGGACGTCGAGGAGACCCAGCAGAAGATCGTGAACGTCATCAGGGCGCTGGAGGACGTCGGCGAGATAGTGATCTCCCGCGGCGGAGAGGAAGAGATTATTGTCTAAGTCCCCCAGGACCAACCTTATACGCGCCGTCAGGCTGCTGCCTGAGGCCGTTAAGGTCGGGCTTGGGCCGTTGCCGGACGAGTCGGTGGAAGTACTGTCGCCCGTCGACCCTGGCCGGGAGACCGCGGTGCGCGACGAGCACGCCGAGCTCCTGGAAGAGGCCGATCAGCTGAGGGATGCCGTCAGGCGCGTCGAGCAGGAGAACCGCGACCTGGCCGCGAGGGTGACCCTGTCCGAGAAGGAGCTGTCCGACGAGAGGCGCAGGCTGGAGACCGATCGCCAGAGGATGAAGGCCGACATGGAGGCCGCGGCCGAGGCCGTCCGAAAGGCCGCCGAGGTCGAGGGCGCCGAGCGGGGCAGGAGCGCCGGGTACGAGGAGGGCGCGCGAAAGGCCAGGGAGGAGATAGCCCTGGAGTACGAGCAGAAGGTCTCCTCGCTGGTGGCGCTGCTGGAGTCGGTGCACGCCGCGCTCTACGAGAGTGCGGAGGAACTCGCCGGCCTCGGGATGCCCCGCCTGATCCGCCTGTGGGAGCGGATGCTGTCGCGCATGCTGCGCAGGGAGGTGGAGCTCTCCGATGACACCGTGCAGCGCGTGCTCCGCGGCATACTGGAGAGACTGAGCGACCGCGACCGGATACTCGTCTACCTCAACCCCGCCGACGCCGAGCGCACCTCCGGCAGGAGGGACGTCTTCGGCGACCTGTTGCTGGGGGTCAAGCACCTCGAGTTCATCCCCGACGCCAACGTGGAGGAGGGGAGCTGCATAGTGGAGACCAACCTGGGGATATACGACGCCAGGTGGCGCACCCAGCTCGAGCAGATACACCAGGAGATAGACCACCTGTTCGTCGAGGGGCGCAAAGATGACTCCGAGAACGTCTGACCTCGACCTTCTCGGCATACTGGAGAACAGGCTGGAGGACGTCCAGCTGACGCGCATCAACGGGCGCATCGTCCAGGTGGTGGGGCTCGTCGCAGAGT
>CAYWKH010000006.1:14586-23530 GCA_964458805.1 uncultured Synergistaceae bacterium | reverse complement strand
CCGGGTGGGGGACCTCTGCTCGATCCGCTACAGGAACAGCGATTCCTCCCTCTCCGCCGAGGTCGTGGGCTTCCGCGGGGACAGGGTCCTGCTGATGCCTTTGGGCAACCTCAAGGAGATAGGCCCAGGCTGCGACGTCCTGTCCATGGAGCGCCCCCTCGGGGTCAGGGTCGGCCAGGCCCTTCTGGGCCGAGTGCTGGACGGCCTCGGCATGCCCCTCGACGACCGGGGGCCAGTGATCTCGTCCGACTTCTACCCCCTTCACGCCGAACCTCCCCACCCCCTTCGCCGCAAGATGATCTCGTCTCCCCTGTCCGTGGGAGTGAAGGTGATAGACGGAGTGCTCACTCTCGGCACCGGCCAGCGCATAGGTATATTCGCCGGCTCAGGCGTGGGCAAGAGCACACTGCTTGCGATGATGGCCCGCTACACCGAGGCCGACGTCAACGTCATAGCCCTGGTGGGGGAGCGAGGCCGCGAGGTCCGCGAGTTCATCGACAGAGACCTGGGCGAGGAGGGGTGCAAGCGCTCCGTCATAGTCGTCGCCACGTCGGACCAGCCGCCGCTGATCCGGCTGAAGGCCGCGCTCACCGCCACGGCCATAGCCGAGTACTTCCGCGACTGCGGCAAGAACGTACTGCTGATGATGGACTCGGTCACCCGGGTCGCGAGGGCGCAGCGCGAGGTTGGCCTGGCGATCGGCGAGCCCCCGACCACGCGGGGCTACACCCCGTCGGTGTTTGAGCTCCTGCCCCGACTGCTTGAGAGGGCCGGCGCGGGCGAGAGGGGCAGCATAACCGGGATATACACGGTCCTCGTGGAGGGCGACGACATGAACGAGCCGGTGGCGGACACGGTCCGCGGAGTGCTGGACGGCCACGTGGTGCTGTCGCGCAAGATAGCCGCGAGGAACTTCTACCCCTCGGTGGACGTGCTCGAGAGCGTAAGCCGCGTAATGCCCTCCATCGTGGACGCCGAACACCTCGAGGCCGCCGGCAGGCTTCGCGAGCTGCTGGCAGTCTACACCGAGGCCGAGGACCTGATAAACATAGGCGCCTACAAGAGCGGTGCCAACCCCAGGGTCGACTGGTCCATCGCCCACCTGGAGAAGGTGCGCGGCTTCCTAAGGCAGCAGGTGGACGAGCATTGCTCGTTCGCCGACACGGCGAGCGAGCTTAAAGCGCTGATCCCCTGACGCCGGGCCGTCAAGAACGGGGAAAAGAATGCCGAAACATATAAAGTGAGCGACATCCGGAGGACGACATGAAGGAAAAAGTCGACAGGTTCGAGCGGATTCTAAAGACCAGGGAAAAGAGCAGGGAGGAGGAGCAGCTGCTTCTCGCCGACCAGAGGGGCGAGGAGGAGAGGTTGCTGTCCTGCCTCGAGGACCTTCACTCCGAGAAGAAGAGGGCGTTCGACTCCTTCCGCATGCAGCAGGATACGCAGCTCACCGTGCGCGACATGTGGCTCGGCCGCAGGTCGATCGACGTCGCAGAGAGGCGGATATGCGAGGGCAACTCATCCCTTTGCGACATCAGGCAGGCCATAGAGGGCACAGAGGTCCGCCTGACCGAGAAGCACCGCGAGGTGAAGATCATGGAGAACTACATCTCCTCGATAGTCGACGAGTGGCGCGCCGCGACGCTGAAGAGCGACCAGGACGAGATGGACGACATAGCCGGCATACGCCACTCCCGCGGAGGAGCGAGACGACCGTGAGGCCCGACCTGTCCGCCGTAGCCCGCATTCAGGGGAGAATAGAGGAGATCGAGCGCAGAGTCCGCCCCGGGAGGGAGGAGCCCCCGCCGGCGGAGAAGGAGCGCTTCGTTGACGTACTGGCCCGCGAGGAGGCCGCGCCTCCGGCGAAGGCGGAGAAGGCTCCGCGCCCCGAGACCGTCGCGGGCGGCTGGGAGGATCACCTGCCCGAGCTCTCCGACAGGTACGGGATAGACCCCGACCTGGTGAGGGCCGTCATCCGCATGGAGTCCGGCGGCAAGGCCGACGCGGTGTCGCGCAAGGGCGCCATGGGCCTTATGCAGCTCATGCCGGGGACGGCGAGGATGCTCGAGGTCGACGACCCGTTCGACCCGGTGCAGAACCTCGAGGGCGGCATTAAATACCTGTCCATCCTGTCCGATAAGTACAATGGGGACCTCTCCAAGACGCTCGCGGCTTACAACGCCGGGCCGGGGAGGGTCGACGCCTGCGGGGGAATCCCCCCGATAGCCGAGACCCAGGGGTATGTGAAGGGCGTCCTCGCCAGGTATGAACGAAGCTCGAAGGGAGAAGACTGATGCCCGAGGAGATGGAGGGGCTGGAGCAGGAGCAGGCCGCTCCCGAGTCCGAATCCCAGCCGCAGAAGAAGCCGAAGAAAAAGAAAAAAAAGGCGAAGCTCGGCAAGTTCGCCTACTTCCTTCTTTTCGTGGTGATCCTCGCGGGAGTCGGGGCGGGGATGCACATCGCCGGGGCCTGGGATGCCCGCCCTCTGATGTACGAGGCCGTCCCCAGGATACCCTGGGTTGGAAAGAGACTGGCCGCGTTGACCGGGATACCGGAGGAGTACACCCTCACGGTCGACCAGCGCAGGAGGCTTGAGCTGGAGAGGTGGAACAGGCGGCTCGACGACAGGGAGAGGGATCTCAGGCAGAGAGAGGAGAGCCTGGAGGCCCTCTCGTCCGACCTCGAGGCCAGGACGATCGCGATAGAGAGGGCCGAGGCCGAGATGGCGGTCAAGGAGACGAAGCCGCCCGAGAGTCCCCAGGAGGAGAAGGCCTACCTGGACATGCTCATGAAGACCTATCAGGACATATCGCCCAGGCGGGCGGCCCTGATAATGGAGCAGCTCAGGGAGGATCTGGCGGTGAAGATGTTAGCCGCCATGCCGCAGGACGCGAGGGCGTCGATATTGGGCCGCATGGAGGCGGTCATAGCAGCAAGGCTGACGGAGCGGCTGGCGGCCGGAGGGTCGCGGTAGAAGAACGGGAGGTGCTGCTTCATGAGTCCAGCCTTGTTCCCCGTGAACAACGACGCCGTGTGCGACATGGCGGCCGCGGCGAACGCGGCGGTCGGCAGAACGGCAAGCGACGAAACCAGGGGAGACCGCTTCGCTAGACTGCTCTTCTCGGCCGTCGAGGAGCCGGCGGGAGCGGAAAAAAAGAACGAAAAAGATGCGGAGGAGAGCTTCGCGAGCCTCCTATTCCCGGCCTTCATGACGAGGCCGGTGCAGGAGACGGCGTTTCCAGCCGTGCCAGGGGACGAGGAGCAGGCCGAGCAGGTCGACCGGACGCCGCCCCTGGACGTTGCTTCCGGCGTCGTCCAGGGCGCAGGCGCGCCGATGGCGGCAGGCGCCGACAAAGCCTCCTTCTTCCCCGCCACAGGGGAGGAGAGGCCGCATGCGGCCGTCGCGGGGCGCGGACTTCCAGCCACGCAGACCGCCGCAGGACTGCCCGGCAGCGAGGCCGTGCCGGATTGGATGCGCGGTGTGCTGCCAGTGCCCGCGCACCCCGAACCCGAGTCGATTCAGCCCGTCAGGAGGGCTCCCGTGCTCGAGGGTGCCGGGATCGCGCTAGGCACTCCGGCGGAAGACCAGCGGCCAGTCCGGGAGGCCCCGAAGGCACCCCTGCTTGAGGGCGCCGGGATCGCGCTAGGCACCCCGACGGAAGACCAGCCGCCCGTCCCCCTCGTCGACGACCCGCAGCTCCGGGCCGAAGCGGCCAGGAACGCCGTCCAGTCAGATCCTGCAGTGCCGGTCGCGCGGCGAACAGACCCAGGTTCATCCCTGACCGGGCCGGCGGTGATCCGCGTGGACGCCGGGACTCCGTCGCCCGGCCGCGCCGCGGATGCCGGGGCTCCCCTGGTTGAGCGAGCAACGCAGGCGGATGGCAGGCCCCAACCACTCGCCGCCGCAGTCAGCCCGTCCGCCGCGAATGTCGAGGCGAAGCCCGCGGCCGAGGCTCCCGCCAGGGTTGTCCTCGCCGCTGCGCCCCCCGTCGAGAGGGTGGACGCCTCCTTCTCCATATCCATGACCGACAACGTCCGACCGAGGGTGAGATTTCCCATGCTCGACGCGAGGACGCCGTCCGAGGACGAGGCATCCGAAGAAGCCCCCGAGGAGGCTAGGCCGGAACACCCCTTGTATCGTAGATCCCGCATAGCCCCCGTCCTGTCCGACGCAGTGCGCCGAGCCTCCGGTGCATCGGACGCGCGCCCCGTGACGGACCTGTCGGCCGCCAGCGTGGCCGAGAGGGCCCTGAAGGCCGCTGCCGAAGAGCCGCTGTCGACGAACAGCCTGCCCGAGGGGAGCGACCGGGAGCGCGGCATATTCCCCGCGGCCAGGAGCCTGTTCGGAGAGCAGGAGACCCCCGGCGCATCCCAGCGGTCGACCGCGGACCAGCAGACCAGGGCGGGCAGGATCATGGGCGAACAGCCCGGCAAGGAGCGCTACAGGGGGACGGACGCATTGAAGGCGGCCCCCAAGGAAGCCCCGGACCACGCACTTCTCGCGGCCGCCCGCCAGGACCAGGGCGTCAGGAGACCCACCGAACCGGCCTCCGGCCTCCCGCAGGCGACCACCCTCCCCGGCAGGGGAGGGGAGGCCCTCGAGGACGGAGTGCAGCACGTGGTGCGCTTCCTCCGCTCCGAGGGACGCCAGTCCGCCGGGATAATCGTCGACCCCCCGGCCCTCGGGCGAATCGAGATAGAGCTTGTCTCCCTGGCCAAGACAGTCGAGGCGTCGATTAAAGTAAGCAGCGAGCAGGTCCGACAACTTGTCCAGGATCACATAACGATCCTTCGCAACCACCTCGAGCAGCAGGGTGTCCACCTGGGCGAGTTCGTGGTGGACCTGCGCGACAACCGCGAAGGCAACACAGGTCGCGAGGGCTACGGCCGCGACAGCGGCCGCCGCGCCGGGGCATCGTCCCCGGACGAGGCGGAGGCCGTCGAGGCGCCCCTCTCCTTCCGGATGGATCTCGAACACGGTATGCTATACCTGTTGGCATAGGAGGTGCAATAACAGATGGCGGTAAACAGCGTTGCATACGGAACTACTGCGTCCTCTCCCGCAAACCCCTTCACGGATGCGACCAGGGAGCCTAACAGCGATCTCGGCAAGGACGCCTTCCTCAAGATACTTATAACCCAGCTCAGCAACCAGGACCCGCTGGACCCGCTGAAGGACAAGGATTTCATAGCCCAGATGGCGCAGTTCAGCACGCTGGAGCAGATGACAAACATGAACAAGAGCATCGAGCAGATGGCGGCCCTGAACAAGGCGTCGGCGGTCAGCTACATCGGCCGCGTCATCGAGTACACCGACGACGACGGCCTTCCGGCCTACTCCCAGGTGGGGTACGTTCGCTTCGAGGACGGCAAGGTAATACTCAATACGACCGACGGGGATGTCCCGCTGGAGAAGGTCATCTCGGTCGCGTAACGGCAGCGAATCTATCGGAGCAACGGAGTGCGCCGAATTTCTTAACGAAAACCGCAAGGGGGAATTACGATGCTTCGGTCACTTATGTCCGGCGTCTCCGGGGCCAGGGGTCACCAGACCTTCCTTGACGTCGTGGGCAACAACATAGCGAACATAAACACGGTGGGCTTCAAGAAGTCGAATGTCACGTTCCAGGACCTGCTCTACCAGACCCACCGGGGCGCCATGCCCCCCGGCGAGGGAAGGGGCGGCGTCAACTCCGTCCAGGTCGGCCTCGGAGTGCGCGTTGCGGCGATAGAGACCATCCACACCCAGGGGAATATAAACTTCACCGGCGGCAACACCGACGTGGCCATCCAGGGAGAGGGCTACTTCGTCGTGATGGACGGCAACAACCGCCTGTACACAAGGGGCGGCAACTTCACGATAGACTCGGACAACAAGGTCGTGCAGTCCGGCACCGGCTACAGGGTGCAGGGGTTCCAGATGGTGCCCGACCCCACCAATCCCCTGAAGTACAACAGGAGTTCGAGCCTGACCGACATCGCGATACCCGTAGGGTCCAAGATGGAGGCCAGGGCGACTCAGACAGTGGGCTTCAGGTGCAACCTCGACAGCAGGTCCCCGGTTGTCGACGCCGCCGTATGGGACCCAGCGACATGGGACCCCTACGCCGACCCCCCGATGGACCCGCCCCCCACAGCCAGCTCCCACAAGTCGCAGATAGAGATCTTCGACTCGCTGGGCAACGCCCACAACCTGGAGGTGCTATGGGTCCACACCGGCAACGGCGATCCCAACCAGTGGAGCTGGGTGGCGTATCTGCCCGACGGGAACCCGCAGTTCACCGCGCGGGGGAGCCTAACCTTCGGCCCCGACGGCAAGCCGGCCGCCGGCGCGGTCACGCAGCCCCAGGTGACGATCGACTTCACTCCGCTTGGGGCCGCGTCGTCGGACATCGTCCTCGACTTCGCCGGGGAGTCGTTCGAGAAGCCCCCGATCGAGGGTGTCACCCAGTACGGCTCGCCTTTCACCACGAAGGGGTACTTCCAGGACGGCTGCGCGATGGGCGTCATGGACAGCTTCTCCGTCTCGGCGGACGGCACGGTGGTGGGCACCTACGACAACGGCCAGAACATCCCGCTGTACAAACTGTCCCTTGCCACCTTCATCAACCCGTCCGGCCTCACAAAGGTCGGGGACACCGTCTTCAGGGAGAGCACCAACTCCGGCCTCGCAAGGATAGGCGTGCCCCTCGAGGACGGCGCCGGCGCCCTGATAGGCGGGGCGCTCGAGATGTCGAACATCGACCTCACCGAGGAGTTCACCAGGCTGATACTCGCCCAGAGAGGCTTCCAGGCCAACGCCAGGGTGATAAACACCAGCGACCAGGTGCTGGAGGAGCAGATAAACATCAAGAGGTAGCGCGGGAGCCAACGACTGCGCGCGGCGACGCTGCGGCGCACGGGACTCTTTTTCGCGAGGGGGCGGCCGAGGGACTACAGTACCGCCCCTCCACCGCCGAAGAATAACAAGACTTGAACGCCCCCACGGAAGGCCGGGCAGGAAAAACCCAAGCAAGGGATTGCGACATATCCAACGAAGAGCGAGGAGGAATACGCTATGTTACGATCCCTTATGTCGGGCGTGTCGGGCGTGAAGGGGCACCAGGTGTCGCTTGACGTTGTCGGCAACAACATAGCCAACGTCAACACCGCGGGCTACAAGAGGTCGAGCATCACATTCCAGGATCTTCTCTACCAGAACGCCAGCAACACCATGGCCCCCGGAGAGCAGCGGGGCGGCGTCAACGCCAAGCAGGTCGGCCTCGGGATGCAGGTGTCCGCGATAGAGGTGCTGCACACCCAGGGGACCACCCAGTTCACCGGCAACCGCACGGACTTCGCCATCGAGGGCGACGGCTACTTCGTCGTCAAGGACGGGGACAGCAGGCTGTATACCAGGGCCGGCAACTTCGTGCTGGACGCGAACAGCGACCTGGTGCAGGCCGGCACAGGCTACAGGCTGCAGGGGTACCAGATAGTGCGCGACCCCATAGACCCGCTGCAGTTCAATCAGGGTTCCACCCTCACGGACATCAACATCCCCACCGGGCAGAAGATGGAGGCCAGGGCCACCACCGTCGTCGGCTACCGCTGCAACCTCGACAGCCGCGCCGGGACCTACCTGCCGATGGGGCTCACGGCCAACAACTTCTCCACCGTCGCCACCCTGAACGGCCAGAGATACGACGTCACGATGCAGGAGGGGACCACGGCCGACTCCTTCATGACACTGACGGTCGGGGGGCAGAACCTGGTGCTCAAGCTGACCGGAGTGGACGCCGCCACCGGCAGGCCGACGCTCGTCTGCGACGGCTTCTTCGACGACGGCGCCACCGTCTACTCGGTCGAGTTCGACCCGGCCACCAGCACCCTCTCCCTGAAGAGTATCGACCCCAGCAACCCTGAAGAGTGGTCGCTGAACCTCGAGGACCACATGGACTACCAGCAGTTCACCATAGTGGACGGGGCAAACCGCTACCCCTACCTCGCCGAGTTCACCGACGTGGCCGCCGACGGGAGCAGAACCCTGCGCCTGTGGGGGGAGAACTACCTGGGGGAGATGGCCGCCTTCGAGTACACGATCCAGATGAACAACGACGGCACCTTCGACATCCCCGCCGGGGCGATCGACAATGTCACCAGGCTCGGCGGCTTCGCAGGCGGCGCTTACGTCACGATAGGCAACGCCCCCGGAGGCAGGGGAATTGAGCTGACCAGCACCGTCGAGATAGTCGACTCCTCGGCTATAGCAGACCGTGTTGGTATTAAGCCGACCATACTTCGAAACGTGGGAATCGGAACGAAGTTCTACGACGTGACGATAACCGAGGGCGACCCGGACAGCGGCTACTTGAACATGCGTTTCGTCGACCGGAACGACCCTAACAACACGGGCACCCTGCAGATGAACTACGACGGATTGGACGGATCGAACCGCATCACACTTGCGAATGGATCGGTCACTCTCAACGGCGTACTTTATAACGCTATATACGATCCAGGCACGGGTCAATTGAATCTGGGCGGCGGCGCGTGGACGTACGACCTGAGGTCTCTGATTGAAAATACCTTCGGAACCGAGGTCGTGGGAGGCGGCTCCCCACTGGCAAATATCCTGACGCCCGCCGCAGGAGGCACGGTGCGAACGGAGTTCGACTCGCTCGGCGCGGGCGACTACAGGTTCACTATTCTAGGTGACACGGACCCGGGAAACCCGCCAGGCGTCAATTTCCTCGAGGTTCAGACCTACAACTTCCGCAAGTACATGGGGGTCGTGCCCGCGACGACCCAGGTCACAGTCGGCGGCGTGCAGTACTCGGTCACTCCGCAGGAGGGAACTGCGGCGAACAACTTCATGACACTTACCTTCACAGATCCCAACGGCGCGACGTCTACGGTCAGTTTCGCCATGGCCAACCTGGACGCGCAGGGGCGTCTGCAGATG
>CAYWKH010000006.1:6081-14486 GCA_964458805.1 uncultured Synergistaceae bacterium | reverse complement strand
CCCGCGCATACCTTCACCTACGACGTCGGGCGGTACGTCAACTTCCAGACAGTCACCGATCATAGCACTCCTACTCCGAGGTCGTTTGTAGTCGATTTCGACGAGTCGGGCAGTGGGGCGTTCACGATGAAGATCTGGGATCCGACCGCTGGCGTTACGGGGACCAACACCTTCAACATCCCCGTCACCCGCGACGGCAACGAGCAGGCCCTGTCGACGATCAACCAGCGCATCGCCAACGTCCACAACACGAAGATCGACGTCTACGACTCGCTCGGGAACAACTACGCCCTGGAGGTGTCCTGGGAGAAGCAGGACAACGGGATCTGGCGCTGGCGCGCCTGGCTGCCGGACAGCAACATCACGCTGAGCAACAACACCGGCCTGATCCGCTTCACGCCGGACGGCAAGATCGACACCACCGACACGGGGCTTTACAACCCGACGCCGACGATCAACGTCCAGTTCGACGAGGTGGGGGCCATGCCGTCGGAGATAAAGCTCGACTTCTCCGGCCAGAGCTTCCAGAAGGAGCTGCTGGACGGGGTCACCCAGTACGGCTCGGAGTTCACCACGAAGGGCTACTACCAGGACGGCTACACCATGGGGGTCATGACGGACTTCGCGATGGCCCAGGACGGCACGATCAACGGGATATACAGCAACGGGCAGAACATCCCGATGTACCGGGTGGCCCTGGCCCTGTTCAACAACCCGGCGGGCCTTGTGAAGGTCGGCAACACGGCGTTCAGGGACAGCAACAACTCCGGCATTCCTCAGATCGGCTCCCCGCTGGAGGGGGGCGCGGGAGCGGTGGTCGGCTCCTCGCTCGAGATGTCGAACGTCGACCTTACGGAGGAGTTCACCAAGCTGATCACCTCCCAGAGGGGGTTCCAGGCGAACGCGCGGATGATAACGACGAGCGACCAGGTGCTCGAAGAGCTGATCAACATCAAGCGCTAGGCGCAGGTGACTGAGCGATGATCCCGGTGAGGCGGATCAACGGCGAGCGGTTCACGATCAACGCCGATCTCATAGAGACGGTGGAGTCGACGCCCGACACGGTGATCCGCCTTGTCAACGGGCATCGCTACGTGGTGTCGGAGCCTATGGACGTAATAGTGGATTTGGTGGTAAAGTACAGGAGAAAGGTTTTTTTCTCCTTCATCTCGGGAGAGGCCCTCGCTGCGAGGGCGGAGGAGGAGGAACAGTAAAGGCGCCGGGTCGCGCCGCCCGGCGCCGTACTCGCGAGGGGCGGGATACTCTTGGATCTTTCTACTGTCATCGGTCTTTTAATCTGCTACATCCTGATTTTCGGGGCGCTCGTGGTGGGGGGGCAACCAATGGCCTTCGTGGACTTCCCGTCCATCCTGATAGTGGGAGGGGGGACGGTAGGCGCCCTCATCACCGCGAACCCGCCGGAGAGAATGAAGGGCCTTGCGAAGGTCTTGAAGATGGCGTTCGTGGGGGGCCCTCCGGACACCGTCTCTCTGGTCCAGACCATCGTCAGCTTCGCCGAGAAGGCCCGCCGCGAGGGGTTGCTGGCGCTCGAGGCTGACGCCGCGGAGCTGGACAACGAGTTCCTTAAAAAATCAATACAGCTCGTCGTCGACGGCACGGACCCGGAGCTCGTGAAGGGGATCCTCGACACTGAGATAGGCATACTGGAGGCTCGACACTCCGCGAACAAGGCCCTGTTGGACTCGATGGCGGAGCTCGCCCCGGCGTTCGGGATGCTCGGCACTCTGATAGGACTGATCCAGATGCTCGGCAACCTGACCGACCCGGACGCGCTCGGGCCGGGAATGGCGGTCGCGCTGGTGACCACTTTCTACGGCTCTTTCATCGCCAATGCCTTCTCGATTCCTCTCGCCAAGAAGCTCTCCTCCCGCTCCGCGGACGAGGTCCTGTCGATGGAGCTGATGGTGGAGGGGGTCCTGTCGATACAGGCGGGCGAGAACCCGCGGATAGTCGAGGAGAAGCTGAAGGTCTTCCTGTCTCCCCTGTTGCGAAGGGCACTTGAGGACAAGGTCAAGGCGGCGAAGGAGGGGGTGGTGTAGTTGGCGCGCAAGAAGAAGGAGGAGTCCCAGCCAGGGGCTCCGCTGTGGCTGCTGACCTACGGGGACATGGTCACCCTCGTCCTGACCTTCTTCGTGCTGCTCTACTCCATGTCGTCGATAGACGTACAGAAGTTTCAGCTCATGATCCTGTCTTTCCAGGGGGCGATGGGCTTCCTGCCGGGCGGCAAGTCCGTCCAGGAGGACGCGAACATATTCGGCGGGCAGAAGGCCCAGAGCGGGGGCGAATCCCCGAAGACCAGCACGGATATGCAGCAGATAGCCAAGAACCTGCGCAGCTACCTGCGAGCGGAGGGGCTGGACAAGGAGATCGTGGTCCGCATCGACCAGAGGGGGGTCACCGTGTCGCTTTCCGACCAGTTCCTGTTCGAATCGGGGCGGGCGGATATCAAGCCCGACGGGATGCGGGTGCTGTTCAAGATAGCGGAGTTCGTCAAGGACTCGGTCCCGATGGTGGCTGTGGAGGGACACACGGACTCCACCCCGCTGCTCGGCGGAATCTACCGCGACAACTGGGGGCTGTCCGCCGCGCGGGCGGCCGTCGTCACATCATACCTGCAGGACAGGGCGGGGTTCGACCCGCAGAAGCTGCAGGCCGTGGCCTACGGGCCCAACCAGCCCCTGGTGCCGAACGACACTCCGGAGCACAAGGCGCTGAACCGCAGGGTAGACATTGTCTTCCTGTCGAAGTACCCTAAACAGTGAGGGGGAGCGCGATGAAGCGAGTTCTCATCTTTCTTGTCCTGGCGGTGGGGATGTTCTCTCTGGGCTTCGGGGGGGGCATCGTGGCCGGCAGGACCTGGTTCAACCCGGAGAGCCCGGCGAAGACGGAGATCGAGGCGCCGGGCCCCGTCTACCTGGTGGGGGACTTCATCGCGAACATCTCCGGGGCCGGGGATCACGTGGCCAACTTCAAGCTGTCGCTTGAGACCAGCGGAGACAAGGCCTTCGGTATGGTGTCGTCGCCGAGCTGGGTGGCCCGCATAAAAAACGAGGTAATACTGCTGGTCAAGGACAGAGTTTACGAGGAGCTCACGACCGCCGAGGGGATAATGAAGCTGGCGGAGGACATCAAGAGGACCGTGAACTCCATGATGCCCCAGTTGGGGGACAAGGCCCCGGTGGTGCGCGTGCTGTTCGAGGGATTCATACTGCAGTGACGGCCCCGCGCGGTTATCAGCGAAGAGAGGAGGCGTAGCTGAATGTCGCCGACTGTTATGTCGCAGAGCGAGATAGACTCCCTGCTTGCGGCGATGTCCTCGGGCGACGTGGACGTCGACACTATCGCCCTTGAATCCGACGACAGGAAGATCAAGAGCTACGACTTCCGGCGTCCGGACAAGTTCAGCAAGGACCAGCTCCGGGCGATCCAGATGATCCACGAGTCCTTCGCCAGGCAGGTTACCACGGCGATGTCGACGATGGTGCGCTCCATGGTGTCCGCGGAGATCGCGACCGTGGACCAGCTCGCCTACGACGAGTTCCTGCGATCGATGATCCAGCCGACGGTCATAGGCATCCTGGAGATGTATCCGTTCAGCGGCAACGCCCTGATAGAGATAAAGCCGAACCTCGTGTTCGCCATAATCGACCGCATGCTCGGCGGCAGGGGGGAGTTCACCGGGAAGATCAGGGAGCTCACTGACATAGAGCGCACTGTGGTAGAGCGCGTGATCATGAGGATGCTTGAGCTCCTCGAGGAGGCCTGGAGCACGGTGGTCGACGTGCGCTTCCGCTACGAGAACCTGGAGACCAACCCGTTCTTCGTTCAGATCTGCCCGGCGACCGACATGGTGCTGCTGGTCATAATGAAGCTCAAGGTGGGTGACGTGGAGGGCATGATAAGCATCTGCATCCCCTACTTCCTCATGGAGCCCATCATGGACAAGCTGAGCTCGCAGCAGTGGTTTGCCTCGACCGGCAGGAGGAGCGACGAGGGCGCAGGGGAGCTCGTCAGGAGGCACCTTGACAGGGTGAGGGTCCCGGTGGCCCTCGAACTCGGACACACGGTGCTGAGCGTGTCGGATATCCTGCAGGTGTCCGTCGGGGACGTTATAAAGCTGGACGACAAGGTGGGCGATCTCCTTGACGTCCGCGTGGGAAACACGGTTAAATTCAGGGCCGTTCCCGGCACCTCGAACGGCAATTTCGCGGCGGAGATAAGCGAGGTCATCCGCAACGAGGATGACATGGCGGGTCTGCCCGGAGGAGAAGGAGGGAGCGGAGATGATTGACGATCTTCTCAGCCAGAGCGAGATAAACGCCCTGCTGTCGGGGGCGTCCCTGGGCGGGGGCGGAGTGCAGGGGTTGTCCCCGGAGCAGCAGAGCGTGGCGGACGACCTGGCCGGAATATTCTCGTCCTCGATAGGCAGCGTGTTCGGCATGCTCGCGGGCAAGGATGTCTCCGCCGAGGTGACGAAGTCCGAATCCCTCACCCAGGCCGAGGTCGCGGCGGCTAGCGGCGAGGAGCCGTTCGCCTTCAGGGTGAGGACTGGCGGGCTGAACGCCGCCCCGATCGCGATACTGACGACTGTGAAGTGCGCCCTGACCCTGGCGGACCTCATGATGGGAGGCGAGGGCAGGGAGCTCCCGGAGGAGGCAGGGGAGCTCTACCTCAACGCGGCGCAGGAGGGCTTGAGCCAGGTGGTGGGCTCCGCCTTCACCAGCATGAGCGGCCTGCTGGCCGGAAAGCGTCTTATGCCCGAGGATGTGTCGTCCGCCCTCGAGACCGGGGAGTGGCGCCCGTTCCCGTCCCTTGAGGCCGAAGACTCGCTGTGGAGCGCTTCCGTGACCCTGACGATAGAGGGGTTGGGCGATTTCCCCGTGACAG
Organism: uncultured Synergistaceae bacterium; assembly: GCA_964458805.1. Lineage (GTDB taxonomy): Bacteria > Synergistota > Synergistia > Synergistales > Aminobacteriaceae > JAAYLU01. Next base: position 9,578 of record CAYWKH010000006.1, on the reverse strand, counting down.
TCCTCGTCCCGATGGATACGCTCAAGGCGATAGCGGACGAGGTTCAGGCGACGGTCGCGGGAAAGCAGAAGGAGCAGCCCGCGCAGCCTCAGCCGGCCGCGCAGCAGCCGGTGCAGCAGCAGCGCCCCGCGCCGCAGCCGGCGCAGGCGCCCCCGCCTCGGCAGTACGCGGAAGGGGCGGGCGAGGTCGCTCCCTCCTTCGGGAACGTCTACGACCAGTCTTCGGTCGACGTGCGCCCCGCGGAGTTCATCCCTCTTACTCAAAAGGGCGTCTCCGGCTTTGGAGGCAAGATAGACCTCGTGGCCGACATCCCGGTCAGGGTTACCGTGGAACTGGGCAGAACAAGGAAGAATATCGCCGACATATTGAACATGACTCCCGGTTCCGTGATAGAATTGGACAAGATGGCCGGCGAGCCGGTCGATGTTCTCGTGAACAGCAAGCTGATCGCCAAGGGCGAGGTTGTTGTGATAGACGAGAACTTCGGCGTCAGGATAACGGAGATCCTTTCGTCCGCCGGCAGGGTTCATTCTCTGTAGTAGGGTTGGGGGCCGTACAGTTATAACCTAGAGAGGGATGTGGAAGTATGGGCAAATCAGTGCTGATCGTCGACGATGCCGCCTTCATGAGGATGATGCTGAAGGACATTTTGACCAAGAACGACTTCGAGGTCGTGGGCGAGGCCGAGAACGGCAAGGTGGCTGTTGCCGCCTATCAGAAGTTGCAGCCCGACATCGTCACTATGGACATAACAATGCCGGAGATGAACGGAATCGACGCGGTCAAGGCCATAAAAACGCTTGACGCGTCGGCGAAGGTGGTCATGGTGAGCGCCATGGGACAGCAGCCCATGGTCATAGAGGCCATCCAGGCGGGGGCCGTCGACTTCATAGTCAAGCCATTCCAGCCGGACAGGGTCGTAGAGGCCCTGAACAAGGCGCTCGGTTAGTGCCTGTGACCCGCGGGCAGGCCGTAAGCGGCCATTCCCCGCCAGTGCGGTATGAATGATCTCTCTCTGGTAAGCTATCTGCTTAAAGTGGGATTGAGCATAGCCCTCCTGGCTGTCGGAGGGTATGTCTTGGTATTCTTTCACAGGAGGCGCGCCCCCCTCCGGGCGAAGGGAGCGGTTGGACTGTTGGCATCCTTGTCGCTCGGCAGGGATGTTATTTTTATTGTGCGATGCGGCCCGGACGTGATCGCCCTGTTGTCGGGAAAGAACGGCGGGCGAGTGATTGGCAGGTGGCGCTATGAGGTGTGGATCGCGGGCGTTGAGGATACTCAGGACGGCTAGGTTCCGGGCGTTCCTGCTCCCCCTGTCGTTGCTCCTGCTGGGTTCGGCGACGGCCTTCGCGCAGGAGGGGGCGGGGTTCATCCCGATCCCCCTGTTGCAGTTCGGGCTCGGGGTGGCGGAGTCCCCCAGGGACGTCGCCACGACCCTGCAGATCCTGGCGCTGCTCACCGTGCTCAGCGTGGCGCCCGGGATCATACTCATGATGACGTGTTTCACCCGGATCCTGATAGTCCTCGGTTTCGTGCAGAGGGCCATCGGCCTGCAGCAGACTCCCCCAAGCCAGGTCATCGCGAGCCTCGCGCTCTTCCTGACCCTCTTCGTGATGTCACCCACCTGGAACAAGGTGTACGAGGGCGCTCTCTCCCCCTACCTGGCGGGGACTATAGACTCGGCCCAGGCTTGGGAGGGGACGATAAACCCGGTCAGGGAGTTCCTCTTCAAGTTCACCCGCCAGGAGGAGCTGTCGCTCATGATAACGATGTCGAAGATGGAGCAGCCGCGAAACACGTCGGACGTGCCCACCAGGATCCTGATCCCGGCCTTCGTGCTGAGCGAGCTGAAGACGGCTTTCCAGATGGGGGTTGTGATCTTCATCCCCTTCATCATAGTGGACATGATCGTGGCCAGCGTCCTGCTGGCCATGGGCATGATGATGCTCCCGCCCATGATGATATCCCTGCCCTTCAAGATTCTCCTGTTCGTCATGGCGGACGGCTGGAACCTGGTGGTGGCCAGCCTGTTGCGGAGCTTCTCCTAAGGAGGGAGGCGCGATGTTTCCGGTCAGCACGGGCGATGTGCTCAACAACGCGATCTGGATCTCAATGACGGCGATGCTGCCGGTGCTGCTGGTGGCGATGCTGGTGGGGCTGGTCATAGGAATACTGCAGACGGCCACCTCCATCCAGGAGCAGACCCTGATATTCATCCCGAAGATCCTCGCCGTGATGACGACTCTCGTCCTCATGGGCCCCTGGATGTTCGGCCGGGTAGAGGACTTCGCGCGCCTGGTGTTCGGCCAGCTCGACAGATTCATCAAATGACCGCCGAACAGACGGCCTTCGTCTCCCTGCTCGTCTTCTACCTTCTGACGGGCTTGCGCTTCACGGGAATGATGTTCACCGCGCCGGTGTTCTTCGCATCCGCATCCCCCCTCCCGGTACGTTTCTGGACCGCCTTCATGCTGACCGTCGTGGCCGCGGGCGTAATGCGGGCGGACGTGCCGCTGACGCTGTTCGAGGACTGGACCTCGATCGCGCTGCTGGCGACGCGCGAGTTCCTCATCGGGTCGTTGCTCGGCTTCCTGGCGGCCCTGCCGCTCTACGTGCTGCAGATCTCCGGCGAGCTGGTGGGGGTCAGCATGGGGCTGTCCATGCTCAGCGTGATGGATCCGCTGAGCCAGGTGCAGGTGTCGATCATCGGTCAGCTCCAGTTCCTGGTGGGGATGTGGTTCTACTTCCACTGGAACGGGCACCTGCTGATGGTGCAGGCCCTCGTGGAGAGCCTGAAGCTGGTGCCGCCAGGGAGAATCGCGCTCTCCGTGGCGTGGGACCTCGGGCTCGGGGGGTGGCTCAACCAGGCGTTCGTCCTGAGCCTGCGCATAGTTCTGCCCTACTACGGCGCCCTGCTGCTCGCGGACGTGGGGCTGGGCTTCCTGGCTAGGACCGTGCCTCAGATGAACATCTTCGTGCTGGGGCTTCCGCTGAAGGTGGCGCTCGGCTTCTTCGTGCTGATCGTGGTCCTGCCGGAGACGGTGGAGTTGATCGCGGACAACGTCGAGCGGTTCATCGAGTTCGCCCTGATGGGGGTGACGGCGTGGAGATGAGGTTCGACCTCCAGCTGTTCGCCCAGGAGCGCACCGAGCCTGCGACTCCAAGGAAGAGGAGGAAGGAGCGGGAGGAGGGGAGGGTCGCCAAGAGCCAGGACCTTGGCGCAGCGGTGGTCATCCTGACGGGGCTCTTTTCGCTGCTGGTCTTCGGGAGGTTCATGTACTCCTACATGCGGTCGCTGTTGGTGGACGTCATAGCCTTCATGGGGGGCGAGACGATCCGCGCGGACGGTTGGTTCCGGGTGCTGTCGCGCGAGACCGTCGCGGCCTCGATCCTGCCGTGGCTTCCGCTGGGGCTGGTCACCGCCCTCGGCGCCCTCATAGTGACGACCGCGCAGGTGGGGATCGAGCTGTCCCCGAAGCCTCTGATACCCAAGATGG
>CAYWKH010000006.1:0-6071 GCA_964458805.1 uncultured Synergistaceae bacterium | reverse complement strand
CCCTCCGGTCGCTGGTGGAGCTGCTCAAGGGGCTGCTCAAGGCGTCGCTGTTCGCGACCGTGATCTACTTCGCTATGAAGAAGGACATGCCGGAGCTCGTGGCCGCGATCCGCCTCCCGCTGGAGGACGGGGTGGCCCAGCTCTTCTCGCGCCTGCTGGGGCTGAGCTTTCGCCTGGCGTTCCTGCTGCTTGTGCTGGCCCTGTTCGACTACGGATACCAGAAGTGGGAGTTCGAGAAGTCGATCAGGATGAGCAAGCAGGAGCTCAAGGAGGAGTACAAGCAGATGGAGGGCGATCCTCAGATAAAGAGCAAGATCCGGCAGAAGCAGAGGGAGCTTGCCCGGAGCAGGATGATGTCGTCGGTGCCGAAGGCGGACGTGGTGATCACCAACCCTACGCGCCTGGCGGTGGCGCTGGAGTACGACCGTGATATCATGGAGGCGCCGGTCCTCGTGGCGAAGGGCGAGGGGTTCGTCGCGCGAAGGATTCGCGAGATCGCGGAGGAGAACGGGGTCCCGGTGGTCGAGAACAGGACTCTGGCCAGAGGGATATACGACTCGATGGAGATCGGGGACGAGATCCCCGAGCACCTGTACAAGGCTGTCGCCGAGGTGCTGGCCTTCATCTACAGGCTGAAGGGGAGGAAAAAAGGCCCCGCGCCCGCAGGCAAGCCGGGCGCTTTCATGTAGAATAGCCGTATAGCAGGGAAGGATGGGTATAGTGCAGGAGTCCACCGCCGGGATGTCCCCTTTCAAAAAAATGATGCATTACTCCGACATAGGAATGGCCTCGCTGGTCATTCTTATCGTCGTGATGATGGTTATCCCGCTGCCCACCTGGCTGCTGGACATCCTGCTGTCCGCGAACATCACCATAGGGGTGGTGGTCCTGCTGGCGACCTTCTACGCCCGGCAGGCGCTGGATCTCGCGGCGTTCCCGACCCTGCTGCTGATAGTCACCCTGTTCCGGCTGGCGCTGAACGTGTCCACCACGCGCCTGATTCTGCTCCAGGCGGACGCCGGCCAGGTGGTCAGCGCCTTCGGGACCTTCGTCGTCGGAGGCAACTACGTGGTCGGCGCCGTGGTCTTCCTCATCCTGGTGATCATCCAGTTCGTGGTCATCACCAAGGGCGCGGAGAGGGTCGCGGAGGTCGCGGCGCGCTTCACGCTGGACGCCATGCCCGGAAAGCAGATGGCCATCGACGCCGACCTCAACGCCGGGCTCATCGACGAGGCGGGCGCCAAGGATCGGCGACTGACCATACAGAGGGAGGCGGACTTCTACGGGGCGATGGACGGCGCCTCGAAGTTCGTCAAGGGGGACGCTATAGCGGGTCTCATCATCACGATCATAAACATCGTGGGGGGGCTGGCGATCGGAGTCCTCCAGAGGGGACTGCCCCTTGAGCGGGCTCTCACCACCTACAGCCTTCTGACCGTGGGCGACGGGCTGGTGTCGCAGGTCCCGGCGCTGCTATTCTCCACCGCCACCGGCGTCATAGTCACCCGCGCCGCAGGGCAGACCGACCTGGGCAGGGACATATTCTCCTCGCTCACCGCCTACCCGAGGCCGCTGTTCATAGGGTCGGTGCTGCTGTTCGCCCTGGCCGTGGTGCCGGGGCTGCCGAAGATCCCGTTTATGCTGCTCGGCGCATTCCTGTGCCTGATGGGGTACTGGGTGTACCGGGAGGGGAAGATTCAAGAGGAGGCCGGAGGGAGAAAGAGAGATGCCCGAAGGGATGGCGCTCCGGGCGCTCCCGGGGCCCCCGCGGGCGAGCCGGAGAGGCCCGCCCCAGCCTCCCCCGAGGACGTGATGCGACTGCTGACCGTGGACCCGATGGAGGCGGAGATTGGCTATGCCCTGATCCCGCTGGTCGACCCGGCGCAGGGCGGGGACATGCTGGACCGCATCGGCACCATTCGAAAGCAGATGGCAGTCGACCTCGGGATCGTAGTGCCTCCGATACGGATACGCGACAACATCCAGATAAAGCCGACGGAGTACATCCTGCGGGTGAGGGGCGCCGAGACGGGGCGCGGGGAGCTCCTTCCGGACCACTACCTCGCGATGGACACGGGCGGGGCGGAGGAGGAGCTGGTGGGCATACCGACCACGGAGCCGGCATTCGGACTGCCCGCGGTGTGGATACCGCCCGAGATGAGGGACAGGGCCGAGGCCCTGGGGTATACTGTTGTGGACGCCCCGTCGGTGCTGGCCACGCACCTGTCCGAGACGATCAAGCGCTACGGCGCGGATCTGCTGACGCGCCAGGAGGTGCAGAAGCTCGCCGACATGGTCAAGGAGGCCGCGCCCGCGGTTGTCGAGGAGATGATGGCTTCCCTCGCGCTCGGCGAGATACAGAAGGTTCTGCAGAACCTCGTCAGGGAACAGGTCCCCGTTCGCGACCTGGTCAGCATCTTCGAGGCCCTGGCGGACTACGGCAAGGTGTCGAGGAGCGTGGACTTCCTGACCGAGAGGGTGCGCGAATCGCTGTCGCGGCTCATTACACTTAAGATCCAGGACGAGTCCGGGGTCGTCACCGTGGCCACCCTGTCCCCCAACTGGGAGCAGAAGGTGAAGGAGGCCGTGGAGGGGGACCTGATGCGCGGCTGGCAGTTCAACATGGACCCGCGCGAGGTTCAGAAGATGCTCGCCGCGGTGTCCAGGGGGGTGGAGGAGATGTCCATGAAGGGATTGCTGCCGGTGCTGCTCGTCCATCCGGACGTGCGCCTCATAGTGCGCAGACTTCTGGAGGGGTCGTTGCCAACATTGTTCGTTATATCCTATAATGAAATATCACAGGGCGTCCAGCTCAAATCTATCGGGATGGTGGAGTAGATGGCGGTGCGTGTTCGGTCTCAGATCACCTTTGAAGCGGGCGACGAGGCGGAGGCCTTTCGCACGGCCCGCGACCGTCTTGGGCCGGATGCGGCGATCCTGTCGCAGCGGCTGGTGAAGAGGGGCGGGTTCCTCGGGATGTTCCGCAGGACCGTCCTGCTGGTCACCGCCGGCATACTGGAGACGGAGGAGGATCGCACTGAGACCGACGGCGAGAAGAAGGAGAGGCTGGCCGCCTTCCAGAAACTGCTGGAGTTCAAGCAGGCTATGACCTCGCCCGCCGACAGGGCGGCGGACGCCGGGGGCGTTCTTGTGGGACGAGCCGGGCCCGCGGACGCCGGAGTCTACTCCCGGGCGGCCAGGCATCCTGCCGGCGCGACGAAGCCGACCTCCGCCGAGCAGGACGTCGCGGACCTGTCTACCCAAGGGCGCAACCTGTCCCAGGAGAAGAAGGCCGTGTCCGAGGTCGAGTACAGGTCGAGGCTGGAACGAGAGGTGGGCGAGCTCTCGGAGCGCCTCGACAGGGTGCTCAAGAGGCTGGAGGCTGAGAAGGAACCGGCCTCCACTCTGCCGGTGGCGAGGCGCGAGCCCGCCTCGAAGAAGCCTCCCCCGCAGCTCGACCCCCTCTCTATCCTGAGGGCGCAGGAGGTCGGCGAGGAGCACATTCAGAGGTTGTCGCGCGAGTTCGAGTCAAGCTCGCAGGGCGGGTCCTTCGCGGATTGGCTGGCCGGCAGGATCCCGGTCGCCCGCGAGGACGACGCGCTCGGAGGGTCGCGCATCATGCTGATCGGCCCCACCGGGGTCGGCAAGACCACCACAATCGCGAAGCTGGCGGCGATCAACTCGCTGTTCGAGAAGAAGAACGTGGTCTTTCTCACGGCCGACACGTACCGCATCGCGGCGCCCGAGCAGCTTCGCACCTACGCCAAGATACTGTGCTTGCCGATGGACGTCGTGTACGATGCGGGGGAGTTCCCCGCGATTCTCGAGCGCTACCGCTCGGCGGACCTTCTGCTCCTGGACACGGCCGGGCGCTCGCACAAGGACAGCCGCAGGGTGGAGGAGATTAGGGTCCTGCACGAGGCCTTCCGTCCGGACGCGGTGCACCTGGTGCTCCCCGCCAACATGAAGTACCGCGACATGCTCGACGTGGTCAGGCTGATGGGGGTAGTCCCCATCACCCACGTCCTGTTCACCAAGCTTGACGAGACGTCCACCTACGGGGCTCTTCTGAACATACTGCTGGATTTCGAGAAACCGGTCTCGTTCCTTACCACCGGACAGAACGTGCCGAATGACATCGAGGTGGCCAAGGGCCCGAGGCTCGCGGATCTGCTCCTTCGGGGGAAGGGGGGGGCAGGCGATGCCTGACGGAGCCATTTCCCACCAGGACCAGGCCGTAGAGTTGCGCCGCATGGTCGGGAGCCGCCGCCGGGGAGTCAGGGGGCTGTCGGGACTAAGGTCGATGGCCGTGCTGAGCGGCAAGGGAGGCGTGGGGAAGAGCAACCTTGCGGTCAACCTGGCCATTGCCATGGTCCGGGCCGGCAAGCGAGTGGTGCTGCTGGACGCGGACCTTGGCATGGCCAACGTGGACCTGCTGTGCGGGGTGTCGCCCAAGTTCAACCTGTCGCACCTGGTGAGGGGGCAGAGGAGCCTCGACGAGGTGCTGACGCCGCTGGCCAACGGAGTTTTGCTGCTTCCCGGCGGGGCCGGGGTGCAGGGGCTGGCGGACCTGGACGACAACGACCTCTCCCTGCTGATAGACAAGCTCTCCGCGGTTGAGAAGACAGCGGATATTCTGCTGATAGACGCGGGGGCGGGGATTCACAGGAACACCCTGTCCTTCGGCGTGGCGGCCGACATGACGATCCTGGTGACCTCCCCGGAGCCGACATCCATCAGGGACGCCTACGGGGTGCTGAAGACCTTGACCATCAGCACCGGGGGCAAGATGGAGGTGACGCTGGTCGTGAACATGGCGGCGTCGCACGCGGAGGGCAAGCAGATCGCAGAGCGCATCCAGATGGCGGCGCACCAGTTTCTGAGCATATCGGTCGCCTACGGCGGCACCATCGTCGTCGACGACAGCGTAGGCAGGGCCGTGCGGTCGTGCGTGCCCCTGCTGCTGTCGAACCCGAACAGCCCGGCCGCCAGGGACATATCAGCCGTGGCGTCGAAACTTGTCATGCTCGAGGAGACCGAGCCTCCGTCGGGAAGGGGAGTGAAATCCTTCTTCTTCAGGCTGGCCAGGAGCCTTGGATTGGGGGGGTAGCACGTGGGACCCGCTGAGTTCCTGTCGATGCTGTCCGGCAATTTGGGGAGCAAGGTGACCCTGACCATAGAGGCGGGCCTCTACAAGGGGACCTACCCTTCGAGGGTGGAGGATGTCGACTCGGAGGCCGTGGGCCTGGCGCACCCGATGATGAAGGGAGCGCTGCTCCCGGTGCACAGGAGCGTGCAGCTCAAGATGAGCGTCGAGGCGACTGGCGCGATGTATCTGTGCGAGGTGTCGATAGTCAGGGGTTTGATCCGCCAGTCCGTTCCGCTGCTCTGGGTGACCCCGGAGGGCGAGGCCAGAAGGATGCAGCGCCGCCAGCACGTCCGTGTCCCATGCCTGCTGAAGACCGGGCTGTTTCGGCTTGAGAACGAGGAGCACGGGCCCGAAAATGAAGAATGGACATACGTGGTGGCGAAGGACGTCAGCCTTGGAGGCCTGGGATTCGCGGTGCCGCGCGAGAAGGAAAGGTATTTCGCGCAGGGGGGGCGATACCTGCTGGAGGTCGTGCTGCAGGAGAAAAAGCTGCTGCTCCTGGGCAATCTGGTTAAGAAGTTCCAGAGCGGCGAGCTATGGGAAGTAGGAGTGGCCTTCGAAGGGATGCCGTCCCTCGTCGAGAAGATCCTGAGGGGCTTCATCCGCCAGCAGGAACTGGCCGAACGTCAACTGTAGAGGGTGGAGTGATTAGGCGTGGCTGAGAATAAAATTCGAGTTCTTGTCGTCGACGATTCCTCCTTTATGCGGAAGGTGATAGGCGATATACTGGGGAGCGACCCCCGCATAGAGGTCGTCGGGACAGCGAGGGACGGGGAGGATGCTCTGCGCAGGATAGCGGAGCTGTCGCCCTCCGTGGTGACGCTCGACGTGGAGATGCCGAGGAAGGACGGCCTGGCCACGCTGGAGGAGATAATGCGGACTCGCCCGATCCCTGTGATCATGGTGAGCAGCCTCACCCAGG